>NZ_JBEXTT010000047.1:0-1151 GCF_040614155.1 Nocardiopsis sp. NPDC006139 | reverse complement strand
GGTGCGGCCGGTGGACCTGCTCATCGACCAGGTGGACAGCCTGATGATGGGGTTCACGAGCCTGCGCCGCCTGATCGGCGTGGAGCTGGTCGAGGCGGACACCGCGGGTCAGCCGTCGGACGCGATGCACTGGCTGAGCAGGTTGAGGTCCAGGTTGATGAGGCCGAGAGCGTTCTGCTCGTCGATGCACTCCTCGTAGGACTTCTGCCCGCCGGCGGCCGTGGCCGGGGCGGCGTTGGCCACCCCCGCGCCCGCGCCGAGCAGGCCGGCGGCGAACAGACCCGTGACGGCGATCTTGAGAGCGGTACGCATGGAATCCCCCCGTTGCTCTGATCCGATGATCATTCGGGCACAACGCCCACCAGGGGGAATAACCCTTCGATCATGAATTGAAACGCTGCGCGTTCGCATCGGGCGCTCCGGCGGACTGTCGCGCGGAGTCTCAGCCGCTGTCCCGACGGCGGTCCGCGGGAGCCGGGTCGAAACGCAACTCGTTCTCGTCGAGGGCGTTCAGGACGGTCAGGTCTCCCCCGTCGAACCGGAAGCGGACGTCGACGCACCCCTTGCGTTCGAGGAGGTCGACCCCCCGCAGCTCCCGGCCGCGCAGCCCGTTCGGAGCGGGGTGGGCGTCGGGGCGCCGACACAGCGTGAACCCCGGCCACCGGACCGGGGCCGCGGGGTCGACGGTGTTCCAGGTGATGGAGAGGTCGTCCAACCGGGCGTGGTCGACCTCCACCTGCTCGCCCTCGAAATCGAGGAGCACGGGGCAGTCGGCGAACCACTCGTCGCCTTCGACGTCCCAGACCAGCCAGGTCCGGGTCAGCCGCCGACCGGCGAGCGCCCGCAGCCGGTCGCCGTAGGCGCCGATCGCGGCGGCGCCGACGACCCACCGGGGGCGGTAGCCCCCGATCCCGAAGTCGAACGCGGGAACCTCCTCCTCAAGGCTCACAGGCCCTCGGACCGGCGGGGCGCGGACGCCTCCTCCGGGCCTTCAGAACCCCGCCGGGCACCCCGCCGCCCCAGGCACAGGCACAGGAGAACGGTCCCGGGCCGCGGCGCTCCTGGGAGATATCTGGCGAACGAACAGGGGATCCGGGTATATAAGGCGCAAAACGCCCCCGACATTCCCTTTTCCCGTGTCACCGGCTTTT
>NZ_JBEXTT010000046.1:0-1199 GCF_040614155.1 Nocardiopsis sp. NPDC006139 | reverse complement strand
GTATGCGCGAGCACCCAATTATCTGCAGCGGACAAGCCCTCGGCCTATTAGTACCGGTCAGCTCCACCCCTCACAGGGCTTCCACACCCGGCCTATCAACCCCATCGTCTCTAGGGAGCCTTACCCTCTCAAAGGAGGCAGGAGACCTCATCTCGAAGCAAGCTTCCCGCTTAGATGCTTTCAGCGGTTATCCCTCCCGAACGTAGCCAACCAGCCATGCCCTTGGCAGGACAACTGGCACACCAGAGGTTCGTCCGTCCCGGTCCTCTCGTACTAGGGACAGCCCTTCTCAAGTCTCCAACGCGCACAGCGGATAGGGACCGAACTGTCTCACGACGTTCTAAACCCAGCTCGCGTGCCGCTTTAATGGGCGAACAGCCCAACCCTTGGGACCAACTCCAGCCCCAGGATGCGACGAGCCGACATCGAGGTGCCAAACCATCCCGTCGATATGGACTCTTGGGGAAGATCAGCCTGTTATCCCCGGGGTACCTTTTAGCCGTTGAGCGACACCGCTTCCACACGCCGGTGCCGGATCACTAGTCCCAGCTTTCGCTCCTGCTCGACACGTCCGTCTCACAGTCAAGCTCCCTTGTGCACTTACACTCAACACCTGATTACCAACCAGGCTGAGGGAACCTTTGGGCGCCTCCGTTACTCTTTGGGAGGCAACCGCCCCAGTTAAACTACCCACCAGACACTGTCCCCGAACCGGATCACGGCCCAAGGTTAGATGCCCGAAACAGTCAGAGTGGTATTTCACCAACGCCTCCACCACCACTAGCGTGGCAGTTTCACCGGCTCCCACCTATCCTACACAAACCATCCCAAACACCAATGTCAAGCTATAGTGAAGGTCCCGGGGTCTTTCCGTCCTGCTGCGCGAAACGAGCATCTTTACTCGTAGTGCAATTTCACCGGGCCCATGGTTGAGACAGTGGGGAAGTCGTTACGCCATTCGTGCAGGTCGGAACTTACCCGACAAGGAATTTCGCTACCTTAGGATGGTTATAGTTACCACCGCCGTTTACTGGCGCTTGGATTCCCAGCTTCACAGGGCGAACCCCGTTAACCGGTCCTCTTAACGTTCCAGCACCGGGCAGGCGTCAGTCCGTATACAGCGTCTTACGACTTCGCACGGACCTGTGTTTTTAATAAACAGTCGCTTCCCCCCGCTATCTGCGACCCCACCCAGCTCC
>NZ_JBEXTT010000045.1:0-1742 GCF_040614155.1 Nocardiopsis sp. NPDC006139 | reverse complement strand
GGGCTTGTACGGGAAGGGCGGTTGCTTCTTGAGAACTCAACAGCGCGTGTTCGATTTTTACAGCCAAGTTTGTTTTGGCCCCGTCACACGAGAATCGGTGAGATTCGAGTGTGCGAGGTTCCTTTGATTGAGCCAGAGATGGTTCGGTCAGGATTTCTTCTAGGTTTCCAGACCCACGCTGGTCTGGTGCAAGACCTTTATGGAGAGTTTGATCCTGGCTCAGGACGAACGCTGGCGGCGTGCTTAACACATGCAAGTCGAGCGGTAAGGCCCTTCGGGGTACACGAGCGGCGAACGGGTGAGTAACACGTGAGCAACCTGCCCCTGACTCCGGGATAAGCGGTGGAAACGCCGTCTAATACCGGATACGACCCTCCTCCGCATGGTGGGGGGTGGAAAGTTTTTTCGGTCGGGGATGGGCTCGCGGCCTATCAGCTTGTTGGTGGGGTAACGGCCTACCAAGGCGATTACGGGTAGCCGGCCTGAGAGGGCGACCGGCCACACTGGGACTGAGACACGGCCCAGACTCCTGCGGGAGGCAGCAGTGGGGAATATTGCGCAATGGGCGAAAGCCTGACGCAGCGACGCCGCGTGGGGGATGACGGCCTTCGGGTTGTAAACCTCTTTTACCACTCACGCAGGCCCCACGTTTTCGTGGGGTTGACGGTAGGTGGGGAATAAGGACCGGCTAACTACGTGCCAGCAGCCGCGGTAATACGTAGGGTCCGAGCGTTGTCCGGAATTATTGGGCGTAAAGAGCTCGTAGGCGGCGTGTCGCGTCTGCTGTGAAAGACCGGGGCTTAACCCCGGTTCTGCAGTGGATACGGGCATGCTAGAGGTAGGTAGGGGAGACTGGAATTCCTGGTGTAGCGGTGAAATGCGCAGATATCAGGAGGAACACCGGTGGCGAAGGCGGGTCTCTGGGCCTTACCTGACGCTGAGGAGCGAAAGCATGGGGAGCGAACAGGATTAGATACCCTGGTAGTCCATGCCGTAAACGTTGGGCGCTAGGTGTGGGGACTTTCCACGGTTTCCGCGCCGTAGCTAACGCATTAAGCGCCCCGCCTGGGGAGTACGGCCGCAAGGCTAAAACTCAAAGGAATTGACGGGGGCCCGCACAAGCGGCGGAGCATGTTGCTTAATTCGACGCAACGCGAAGAACCTTACCAAGGTTTGACATCACCCGTGGACCTGTAGAGATACAGGGTCATTTGGTTGGCGGGTGACAGGTGGTGCATGGCTGTCGTCAGCTCGTGTCGTGAGATGTTGGGTTAAGTCCCGCAACGAGCGCAACCCTTGTTCCATGTTGCCAGCACGTAATGGTGGGGACTCATGGGAGACTGCCGGGGTCAACTCGGAGGAAGGTGGGGACGACGTCAAGTCATCATGCCCCTTATGTCTTGGGCTGCAAACATGCTACAATGGCCGGTACAATGGGCGTGCGATACCGTGAGGTGGAGCGAATCCCTAAAAGCCGGTCTCAGTTCGGATTGGGGTCTGCAACTCGACCCCATGAAGGTGGAGTCGCTAGTAATCGCGGATCAGCAACGCCGCGGTGAATACGTTCCCGGGCCTTGTACACACCGCCCGTCACGTCATGAAAGTCGGCAACACCCGAAACTTGTGGCCTAACCCTTCGGGGAGGGAGTGAGTGAAGGTGGGGCTGGCGATTGGGACGAAGTCGTAACAAGGTAGCCGTACCGGAAGGTGCGGCTGGATCACCTCCTTTCTAAGGAGTCTTT
>NZ_JBEXTT010000044.1:0-8569 GCF_040614155.1 Nocardiopsis sp. NPDC006139 | reverse complement strand
TCGCCGGCGTAGGCGACCACGTCCAGGGTGGACATGACCAGGCCCGCACCGTTACCGATGATGCCGACCTCACCGTCCAGCTTGACGTAGTTGAGGTTCTTCTCCTTGGCGGCGACCTCCAGCGGGTCACCCTCCTCGGGAACGGCGAGGCTCTCCAGGTCCTGGCGGAACTCGGCGTTCTCGTCCAGGGTGACCTTGCCGTCCAGGGCGACGACGCGGCCGTCCTTGGTGAGGATGAGCGGGTTGACCTCGACGAGCGTGGCGTCCTTGCCGACGAAGGCCTTCCACAGCTTGGCGATGATCTCGGCGGCGCCCGCGGCGGCTGCCTCGGGGAGGCGGCCGGCCTTGGCGATCTCCGCGGCGACGGCCTCGGGGGCACCGGTCAGCGGGTCGATCGCGATCTTGGCGACGGCGTCGGGGTTGGTCTCGGCGACCTCCTCGATCTCCATGCCGCCCTCGGCGGAGCAGATCGAGAGGAAGTTGCGGTTGGCCCGGTCCAGCAGGAAGGAGAAGTAGTACTCCTCCGCGATGTCGGAGGCCTCTTCGACCAGGACACGGTGGACCGTGTGGCCCTTGATGTCCATACCGAGGATCTGCTCGGCCTTGGCCTGGGCGTCCTCGGGGCCCTCGGCGACCTTGACGCCGCCGGCCTTACCGCGGCCACCGGTCTTGACCTGGGCCTTGACGACGACGCGGGGCTTGCCCGCGGCGGCGAACTCGTCGGCGATGGCACGCGCCTCGGCGGCCGTGCTCGCCACCTTCCCCTGGGGTACGGGAATTCCGTACTCTGCGAAGAGTTGCTTCGCCTGGTATTCGAACAGGTCCACGAGGGTCCGTCCTTGTAACTCGCTGGCTCAGGATGTCTACCGGGGTGGCCTGGTCCGGATCCGGCTCACCACCGCGTGTCACACGACGCGGATGCCCCGAACGGGGGTCGAGCCGACTACAGGGATCGAGATCGCCGCGGCGTCTTTAGCCACCCGCGACATGCGCAAAGCTTAGTCGCCTGAAATCCGGCCGCCGGACACCGGGGGCGCGTTGGCTGCGCCGCCCGCACCGGTGATCGCGGCGCAGGCGGCTCTCGAAAGCCCCCCGATGGGAAAATCTGTGACGAGCGCCACGGCCTATAACACTGTGAACGAGACGAAAGTCCCGGATCCCCACGTTATGGGCATGCGACCAACGTCACGTCGCGATGTCACACCGCGGCGACACGACATGACACGTCACGGTTCAGGCGGCGTGCGCGGGCCGCACGTTCTCCTTGACCCACTCCGCGATCTCCGCCGTGGGCGCGCCCGGTGTGAAGATCTTCGCGACCCCCAGGCGCTCCAGCTCGGCGATGTCCTCGTCGGGGATGATCCCACCGCCGAACACCCGGATGTCCTCCGCGTCGTTCTCCTTGAGCAGCTCCAGCACGCGGGAGAACATCGTCATGTGGGCGCCCGAGAGCACCGACAGCCCGATCGCGTCCGCGTCCTCCTGCAGGGCGGTCGCCACGATCATCTCGGGCGTCTGGCGCAGCCCCGTGTAGATGACCTCGACACCGGCGTCGCGCAGCACGCGGGCGACGATCTTCACTCCACGGTCGTGTCCGTCGAGCCCCGGTTTGGCGACGACGACCCGTGCTGCACCTGCCATGGTCCAACCCCTCACGGCCCCTTGTGAGGGCCCTTGTGCGAGAACGCTGCGAAACAATCCGATGCCCTGAAGAGTAACCCAGGTCACTAGAGGTGACGGGGCGCGGGGACGGGTATCGTCCGGAACATGGCACAGCAACAGGAACTCGACTCGCTCGGCACCGACGAACTGCGCGAGCGCGCCGTCGAACTGGCGCGCAAGAAGTGGGACCTGCGCTTCTTCTGGAAACTCCTGGGGCTGATCCCCGCCGCCGAGGCGATCGCCGGCAACCGGGAGGCCAGCGAGGCGAGTGTCGCCCAGCTCTCCGGGTTCGTGTACGAGGCACTGTCCGCCGAGAACGACCCCAAGGTCCAGGAGGCCCTGCGCCCCGTGTACATCGAGTACCTCAGGGAGCATTCGGAGGAGGCCTGAGCGCGGGGGTGTGAGGGCGCGGGCGCGGTTCGGGGGGCGTCGGCACGGCGGGCCGGGAGCGCCGGAAAGGCCAGAACGGCCGGGCGGGTCGGGGGCTCCGGGAGGGCCTGACCATGATGTCCGAAAACCGCCGGTCCGGGTCCCCGGGATCGGCGAGTATGGATCCCGTGATGGACGATGAGCAGCGCTACCGCGCCGTACACGGCAGGGACTCCCGGTTCGACGGGATGTTCTACACCGCGGTGCGCACCACCGGTGTCTACTGCCGTCCCAGTTGCCCGGCGCGCACCCCCAAGAGGCAGAACGTCGACTTCTACCCGACGGCCGCCGCCGCCCAGGAGGCGGGCTTCCGCGCCTGCAAGCGGTGCCGCCCCGAGCTCACCCCCGGCTCGCCCGAGTGGAACATCCGCGCCGACGTGGTGGGCCGCGCCATGCGGCTCATCCAGGACGGCGCCGTCGACCGCGGCGGCGTGAGCGAGGTCGCGTCCTCGGTCGGCTACAGCGAACGCCAGCTCAACCGGCTGCTCACCGCCGAACTCGGCGCCGGGCCGCTGGCGCTGGCCCGCACCGAGCGGGCGCGCACGGCGCGCACGCTGGTGGAGACCACGGACATGCCGATGACCGACATCGCGTTCGCCGCCGGGTTCTCCAGCGTGCGGCAGTTCAACGAGACCATGCGCGCGATGTTCGACCGGGCGCCCACGGAGATGCGCGGGCGCGCCGTGCGCCCGGGCTCGGACACGATCACGCTGCGCCTGGCCTACCGGGCGCCGTTCGACCTCGACCGCACCCTCGCCTTCCTCGGCGCCCGAGCCGTCCCGGGCGTCGAGGAGTTCCACGGCGGCGTCTACCGGCGCACGCTGCGCCTGCCGCACGGCCCCGCCACCGCGGAGCTGTCCGCGGGCACCGGGCACGTGCTGTGCCGCCTGCGCCTGGCCGACACCCGCGACCTGATGGGGGCGGTGCGCCGCTGCCGCCGCCTGCTGGACCTGGACGCCGACCCGCAGGCCGTCGCCGAGACGTTCGCCGTCGACCCCCTGCTCGGCCCGCTGTCCGCCCGCTTCCCGGGGCTGCGCTCCCCGGGCCACCCGGACCCGGCCGAACTGGCCGTGCGCGCGGTACTGGGCCAGCAGGTGTCCGTGGCCGCCGCCCGCACGCTCGCGGGCCGCCTGGTCCTGGCGCACGGCGAACCCCTGGCCCCGGAGCTGCGCACCGGCGGCCTCACCCACCTGTTCCCCGCCCCCGCGGCGCTGGCCGCGGTCGACCCGGAGGACCTGCCGCTGCCGCGCACCCGCGCCGCCACCCTCACCGGGCTGGCCGCCGCCCTCGCCTCGGGCGGGGTCGACCTGGGTCCGGGCTGCGACCGCGACGACACCGAGCGCCGCCTCCAGGAGCTGCGGGGCATCGGGCCGTGGACCGCCGCCTACGTGCGCATGCGCGGCCTGGGCGACCCGGACGTGTTCCTGGGCACCGACCTGGGGGTGCGCAAGGCGCTCACCGGCGGGGCGCCGACCGGGGGCACCGGTTCCGGTTCCGGTCCCGACCCCGACGACAAGGCGTGGAGCCCCTGGCGCTCCTACGCCACCCACCTGCTGTGGGCCTCACTGTGAGGGAGCCGGACATGGATGCGGGCGTGGATACGGGCACGGCCCCGGCGATCGGGCCGGCCATGGATACGGATGTGGACCCGGCGACCGAACCGGGCGTGGACGACGTGGATAGAGACGTGGATACGGACATGGACATGCTGCCCCTCGACATCGAAGTACCGGAACCGGCCCGCGCCGCCGCGGTCGTGTTCAAGGACCCGGCACCGGGCCCGACCCGGTTCACCACCATGGACTCGCCCGTCGGGGAGCTGACCCTGTACGGCGACGGACAGGCCCTGGGCGGTGTGCTCACCCCGGCCAAGGACGGGAGCTCCCGCCACGTGCCCGCGGACTGGGTCCGGGAGGACACCGGCGTGCTCGCCGACACCGCCGACCAGCTGCGCGCGTACTTCGCGGGCACGCTCACCGAGTTCGACCTGCCCCTGGCCCCCGCGGGGACCGAGTGGCAGCGGCGCGTGTGGACCGCGCTGACCACCATCCCGTACGGCGAGACCGCGAGCTACGGGGAGCTGGCCCAGGAGCTGGGCCGGCCCACCGCGTCCCGCGCGGTCGGCATGGCCAACGGGCGCAACCCCATCAGCATCGTGGTCCCCTGCCACCGGGTGATCGGGGCGGACGGGACCCTCACGGGGTACGCGGGCGGACTGGAGCGCAAGAGGTTCCTGTTGTCCCTGGAGGCGCACGGGGCGTGACCGGAGCCCTGGAGGGCCGGGCTTCTCGAAAAGCGAAGCTCCTCCCCTTGTCTACGCGTGGGCGTCTGGTTACTCTGCGGTAGCCGCGGTCCTGAGGTAGGACCACAGGCGCGGCCGGGGCCGTGACACCGTCCCCGGCCACCGTCGAACCCCGCTCGCTCACCCCCACAAGGAGAAGCGTTGACGCCCCCCACCCCCCGTTTCCTCGGCCTGTCCACCCTCGCCCTCACCTGTGCGGCCGCCCTGGTCGCCACCGCGGGCACCGCCCAGGCCGCGCCCGCCCCCGCGGCACCCGAACTCGCCGCCGCCGACAACGTCGAGATCCTCGTCGAGCCCGAGGTCTCCGCCGCACTGCCGGGCGCCCGGGGCGCCGGGAGCGCCGAGGAACCGCTCGCCGACGCGGTCGTCGCCGACGTCCTGGCCGAACAGGGCGCGGGCATCGCCGCCCTCGACGCCCAGGACAAGGACGTGCGCGTCGACATCCGCGAGGCCTCCGACGGCTCCGCGTTCGGCGTCGCCATCGTCGCCGTCCCGGTCGGCTCCGAGGAGGCGCCGGAGGCGTGGCTGTTCGCCGCCGACCACACCGCCCAGGGGTGGGAGGTGGGGCTGGAGGGCAGCGCCGAGTTCTCCGACATCCTCGGCGGCTCCGACCTCCTGGACGCCGAACAGCGCGAGGCCGTCGCCGCCGCTACCGACCCCGAACAGGACGTCACGGCCGCCACCTACATCGGTGTGGGGCTGCCGTTCGCCATCGGCACCTCGATGATCATGACCGGCGGCCCGCACGGCTGGGGGTCCGGACACCCGTACAGCTCTGTGGACTTCGCCGGCGGCAACGGCCAGGCGCGCGCCGCCCGCGGCGGATACGCGTACAGCCTGTGCACGGGGTGGACGCGCGTCATCCATGACAACGGGTACTCCACGGACTACTACCACCTCGAGAACTACCAGTGGCTGCCCGGCAACAACGTCGGCGTCGGGCACTACCTGGGCACCCAGGGCAACAGCCTCTGCGCGGGCGGCTCCAGCACCGGCGCCCACATCCACTTCGGCCTGAGGGCGTACACGGACCCGAACGCCGCGGGCTGGTACGTGCCGCTGCACGGCCGCACCCTGGGCGGCTGGACCTTCGTCGAGGGCGCCGCCTACGGCGGCTACGTGTACCGCAACGGCGTCGGGACGGTGTACCCGGGCGGGTCGGTGTACAACTACGGCTTCTAGCCCCCAGGGGAGGTCTCCGGCCCGGATCGGCGGGCCTCCCCCACCACCGATCCGACATGAACGAGGAACACCGCAGCCCTCGTCTCACCAGGCCGAACCAATGATCTAGCCCCCCTTTACCATTGATATCTAGGGGGGCTAGATTTATTCTCATGGTCAAAGGGATGAAGCGGCGACAGGTCGAGCAGGCACTCGGCAGGCACGGGTGCGTACAATCCCGGAACTCCGGCAGAGGCAATCACGAAAAATGGATCCGCCCGTGCGGAGAGCACCGAGCGATCATCCCCCGACACGGTGAGCTCTCCCCAGGAGTCATCGCCGACACGATCAAACGCATGAAGTGCCTACCGGAGGGGTGGCTCCAGTGAAGACTTACCAGGTACACGCCAAGCGGTGGGACCGCGGCTGGGAGCTCCACATCGACGGCGTGGGTGTCACACAGGCCCGCCACCTCACCGAGGCGGAGGAGATGGCCCGTGACTACATCGTCATGGCCCTCGACCTCGACGACGACACGTTCACCGTGGTCATGGAAGACATCCGGGTGGACGCCGAGATCGACGCGCTCTCCACACAGGCCCGCCAGGCCCAACGCGAAGCCGAACGCATGCAGCAGGAGGCGGCCCGGAAGATCGGGTGCACGGTCACCGAACTGCAAGGACGCGGCTTGAACAACCGGGAGATCGCCCGCTATCTCAAGATCTCTCCACAACGGGTCTCCCAGATCTCCTCCCGCCAGAAGAGACCGGCGGACCGGCACGACCACCTGTGATCTCACCTGTTCCCCTCCCGCGCCCTCCTGAGCCGTACCCGCGACCGCGTGCCTACCCGTACCTTTCAACGTTGTGGTGGGTGGCGGGTGGGTCTGTCGGGGGCCGAACCACGGTCGGAGGGCGGATCATCTCCTTCGGCTCCAGAGGGCGAGGGTGGGCGTTCCCGCCGCCCCGGACACATGAGGATGGGGGCCACAGGTGGCCTCCCGCCCGGGCCCGGGGGTCGCTCACCCACTCGGAGCCCTCAGCCCCCGCCGGAGGGCGTCGCGGGGCCTTCGCCCCAGGGGGCGAAGGCCGTGGGGGGCTTCCCGCCTGACTAGGAACCTCAGCCACTGCCGGAGGGCATCGCTGGGCCCCCGCCGCAGGGGGTGAAGGCCGCGGGCGGCTTCGCGCCCCAGCCCCAGGGGGTTTCCACCCGACCGGGAAGCTCAGTCACCGCCGGGAGGTAGACCGCCTCCTGCGCCGCAGGGGGTTTCCCACCCGACCGGGAGCCTTGGCCATAACCGTGTCACGCCAGCGGGGTGCCCGGCCCCAGGGGGTGAGAGGTACGGGGAGGTTTCCAAGTCGTCCGCCATCTGGGAACGGCGGTCTGTGGTCGCAGCCACAGGTGACTGGTTTCCAAGAGCCCGATCGCTTGTGAAGGTACAGTCGCGGAGCGTGGATCCGTCCCCGCGCAGTCGGCGCCCGGCAGACCACCAGAGGGGTGCGTTGGACGGGCGTCCCGGGTGGCGGGGGTGCGCTTTCCGGGGGCGGGTCCGCGCGAGGCGCGCGCACCCGCACCGCCTGGAAAGGTTGGGGGCGCCAGCGGCGGTGAAGGCGCTCCACGCTGTTGCCTACTCCCGCGGATGACCGCGGTACGGATGGGAGTGGGGGTGAAGGCCGCGCGCACCCACAGCCCCGAGCCCCGGGGGGTGTGGAAAGGAAGAATCGCGACCCCCGCCCCAGGGGGTGTCGCCGCACGTACCCGGAACCCCGGCCACAGCCCGGGCACCGGACCGCGCACCTCCGCCCCCGGGGGTGAAGGCCGCGCGCTCCCGCGGCATCAGCCAGAGGGGGGAGGCATGACCGCGACCCCGGCCCCAACCCGGAGGAGAAACTGGGAACCTCCGCCCCAGGGGGTGTTGCTGAAGGTGTGCGCCGACCTGTGCCACGAGGGGTTCAGGGAGGAGGGACCACCACCCTCGCCCTACGGGGGTGAGGCCCGCACCCGACCGCCGGCCCCGACCCACGGCACGGAAAGGCGTTCGCGGCGTGCTCCCCGGGGGGGCAAGGCCGCGGTTCTGTTTCCGGCCTGGGGCTGAGGCCGCAGGTACGTGCGGCAAACCCCCCATGGCGGAGGCCGCGGTTCTTCCTCCCCAACCCCCCTCCAGCTGAGGTCGCGCGCACCCACAGCTCTCACCCCCTGCGGTCAGGGTCGCGGTCCTGTGCCCGGTCTGGGGCCGAGGCGGCGGAAACGTGCGGCTTTCACCCCCAGTCCCGTCCGTACCGCGGTCACGCGCGGGAGTAGGCAACAGCGTGGAGCGCCTTCACCGCCGCCGGCGCCCCCAACCTTTCCAGACGGTGCGGGTGCGCGCGCCTCGCGCGGACCCGTCCCCGGAAAGCGCACCCCCGCCACCCGGGACGCCCGTCAAACGCTCCTGCCCGGTGGTCTGCCGGGCGCCGACTGCGCGGGGACGGATCCACGCTCCGCGGCTGTACCCTCCAAGCGATCGGGCTCTTGGAAACCAGTCACCTGTCACTGCGCCTACAGACCGCCCTTCCCAGATGGTGACCGACCTGGAAAAACCTCACAGTCCCTTTCACCCCCCGGGGCCCAAGCCGAGTACCGCCCTACCCCAACCCCCTCGGGCCCAGGCGGGAGAACACCCGCGGCCCTCACCCCCTGCAACGCAGGAAGCAGTTCGCTTTCCGGCTGTGGCCGGGGTTCCCAAGCAGGTGGGAAACCCCCTGCGGTGGGGTCCCAGCGATGCCCTTCCGGCAGTGGCTCAGGACCCCGGACGGGTGAGAAACCCCCTAGAGGACCCCGGACACAAAAAAAGGGGGGCCGCTACGCGACCCCCCACACACACCCACACCCCGAAAACAGGGAAAGCCCCCACCCGAAGGCAGGGGCTCTCAACCCGAAAAAAACCGTGGCGGCAACCTACTCTCCCACCCCACCACAGGGCAGTACCATCAGCGCAAGGAGACTTAACGACCGGGTTCGGAAAGTAACCGGGTG
>NZ_JBEXTT010000043.1:0-15492 GCF_040614155.1 Nocardiopsis sp. NPDC006139 | reverse complement strand
ACCTCGTCCACCGACCCCGCCACCACGGCCAGGTCGTGCGAGACCAGGATCAGGGCCATCCCCAGATCCCGGCGCAGCTCGTCCAACAGGTCCAGGATCCGCGCCTGCACCGTCACGTCCAGCGCGGTGGTCGGCTCATCGGCCAGCAGCACCTTGGGATCGCACATCAACCCCATCGCGATCACCACACGCTGGCGCATGCCACCGGAGAACTCGTGCGGATACGAATTGATCCGCTTCTCGGGCTGGGGGATCCCCACCCGGTCCAGCGCCTCGACCGCGCGCTTGAGCGCGGCGGACTTGGACGCCTTGGGGTGGTGGACCCGGTAGGCCTCGACCAGCTGGTTGCCGATGGTGTACTGCGGGTGCAGCGACTGCATCGGGTCCTGGAAGACCATCGCGATGTCGTTGCCGCGCATCGCCCGCAGCTGCCTGTCCGTGGCGGTCACCACGTTCTTCCCGGCCACCTCGATGGCGCCGGTGATCTTCGCCCGGCTGCCGCGGTGCAGGCCCATCAGGGCCAGCGAGGTCACGCTCTTGCCCGAGCCCGACTCGCCCACGATGCCGAGGGCGCCCCCGGCGGGCACCTCGAAGGACAGTCCGTTCACCGCCTGGACGTCGCCGTCCATGGTCGGGAACGTCACCCGCAGGTCGTCCACGCGGACGACGGGCTCGGTCGAGGCCATGTCACATTCCTTCACTAGAGCTGATCGGTACCGGCGCGGGGTCAGGCCGCGATGCGCACCCGCGGGTCGACCAGCGGGTACAGCAGGTCGACGATCAGGTTGCAGACGACGATGAAGACGGCGCCCAGGAGCGTCACACCGAGCACGACCGGCAGGTCCTTGCCGATGATCGCGTCGATGGCGTAGGCGCCCACGCCCTTGAGGGAGAACACCTTCTCCGTGAGGATGGCGCCGCCCAGGACCAGGCCCAGGTCGAGGCCGAAGATCGTCAGGATGGGCGTGAGCGCGGGGCGCAGGGCGTGCTTGAAGATCACCTTGCGCTCGCTCAGGCCCTTGGCCCGGGCGGTGCGGATGTAGTCCTCGCCCAGCACCTCCAGCATGCCCGCGCGGGTCTGGCGCGCGTACTGGGCGGCGTGCAGGAACGCCAGGGTGATCCAGGGCAGCAGCATCGCGGTGAACCAGGCACCGGGGTTCTCGGTCAGCGGCGTGTAGCGCGGGACCGGGAGGACCTTCCACTCGTGGACGATGAAGGCCAGGGCCAGCAGGCCGGTGAAGTAGATCGGCAGGGACACGCCCACCAGGGCGGTGCCCATCGCCAGGCGGTCGAAGAGGCTGCCCTTCTTGACCGCGGACAGGACGCCGACGGCCACGCCGCCGATGAGCCAGATCACGGCGGCGCCCAGCGCCAGGGACACGGTGATCGGCAGGCGGGCGAGCAGCTGCTCCAGCACGGGGCTGTTGGTGGTGAAGGAGTAGCCCAGGCAGGGGGCCGCGCACTCCACCGTCTCCCGGCCGAACTGGAACTGGTCGCCGAAGACCAGGGACCGGATGAAGTCGAAGAACTGCACGATGACGGGCTCGTCCAGGCCCAGCCGCTCCACCGTGGCGTCGAGCGCCTCGGGGGTCGGGGCCTTGCCCACGTACATCGCGGCCATCCCGCGCGGGGTCACGCCCGCCCACTTGGGCAGGACGTAGAAGATCCAGAAGGTCACCGCCGTGACGACGGCGAGCAGCAGCAGTCCCGCACCGAGGCGGCGAAGAATATAGTTCAGCATCGCGGTCGGCGGCGGGGGTCCACGGGGCCGTGGACCCCCGCCGCGTTCACCTGCCTTCTCGTACTAGTTCAGGCCGGTAGGGGCGTTAGCCCCGGTTCACGCCGAGGGCCATGTAGTCGTACATGGCGTAGGACGACGTGTAGTAGACGTTGGTCAGCTCGTCCGAGCGGTAGAACATCGCGCGGTCGAACACGACGGGCAGGATGGCGGCCTGCTCCATCACCAGGGTGTCGATCTGGCCGTAGATGTCGGCGCGCTCGTCCGGGTCCTCGGTGGTGAGGGCCTGGTCCCAGAGCTCGTTGACCTCGGGGTCGTCCAGCTCGGAGGTGTTGTAGTTACCGGTCTCCTGGATGGCGTCGCCGGCGGTGATCTTGTAGCCGAAGCCGTAGCCGCTGGCCCAGTCCGGGATCCAGCCCGAGACGCTCAGGCCGATGTTGTTCTCACGGACGTAGTCCTGGGAACCGGCGTACTGCGCGAAGAAGTCCTCGGCCGGGAAGGTCTTGATCTCCAGCTCGATGCCGACGCGCTTGAGCGACTCCTGGAGCGACTCGGCCGTGGCCAGGTCGTTCGGGCGGCCGTCGCGGACGGCGATGACGGTGTCGAAGCCCTCGGGCTCGCCGCACTCCTCGAGCTTCTCCTGCGCGGCCTCGAGGTCGCCCTTGTTGTCCTCGGACGGGTAGAGGTTGGCCTCGGGGTCCGAGCCGGGGATGGTCGGCGGGAGCAGGTTGGTGGCCAGGTCGCCACCGGTGTCGCCACCCCAGGCGCGGTGCAGGCTGTCACGGTCGGCCGCGTAGGCGATCGCCTGGCGGCAGGCCGTGTCGAGGACCGGGGTGTGGATGTTGACGTAACGCAGGGCACCGGACAGCGGGTTGTCCAGGTTGTCCTCGTAGGTCCCCAGGTCCTGGAGGAACTGGCTCTTCATGGCCGGGCCGACGCCCACGCCGGACAGGTCGACGTCGAGCTCGCCGTTGACCAGGCGCTGGTCGATCTCGTTCTGCTCGACACCGATCTCGACGGTGACCTCGTCCGGCAGGGCCGGGCGGATCGGGTCGGTCTCGGGGTCCCAGTGCTCGTTGCGGACCAGGTTCAGCTTCACGCCGGGCTCGTAGGCGCCGTCGAACTTGTACGGGCCGGAGGAGAGGACGTTCTCCCGGTACAGCGCGCCGCGGTCGGCCTCCTGGGGCACCGGGGCGGTCTGCGGCTGGGTCAGGATGTAGGGGAACTCCGAGAAGCTCTCCTTGAGGTGGAAGACCAGGGTGTAGTCGTCCGGGGTCTCGACGGCCGTGAAGGTGGCCATCGGGTCGTCGACGTCGTAGACGTTGAACGGCTCCTGGTCGAGGCTGGACTCGAAGTAGCGCGGGCCGTTGGGCAGCTCGCCGCCGTTGTAGTTGGAGCGGGCGATCGCGTACTTGATGTCCTGGGCGGTGATCTCGGAGCCGTCCTCGTACTTGAGGCCCTCCTGGATCTTGACCGTCCACTCGGTGAAGTCCTCGTTCGGCTCGGGCATGCCCGCGGCGAGGTCCGTGGTCAGCTCGGTGGACGCCTCGGCCGGGGCCGGGGTGAACGCCAGCAGCGTACGGGCGTAGTAGCGGGTGAAGTTCCAGCTGAAGCCGTAGTACGTGTCGCCCGGGTCCGTGGAGTCGAAGTCCGACGAGATGGCGTACCGCAGGGTACCGCCCGTCTGGTCGGACGGGTTCACGATCTGGGTCGAGCCGGCGTCGTACCCGGCGGCCGCGGCGGCGTCGCCGGACTCGCCGGTGTCACCGCCACCGCACGCGCTAAGGAAGATGGACGCCGCCGCACCGAGTGCGACGAAGCCGAGGGTGCGTTTCCTCAAGGAACTGCCTCTCTTGCGAACCTGATGTGGGGATGGGTGGGACCGTCCGGGGCTGCGTGCGCCCTTGCCGTGGTGCGGGCCGAGCGGGTGTGCCGCGCACCGGGCGCACGGGCCTAGTCGGAGGTCTTGGGGTCGAAAGCGTCTCGGAGGCCGTCACCGAACAGGTTGAACGCGAGCACGGTGATGAAGATGGCCAGGCCGGGGAAGATGATGAAGTAGGGGGCGGTGGCGTAGTAGTCGACCGCCTCGGAGAGCATCTTGCCCCAACTGGGAGTGGGCGGGTTGATGCCGACGCCCAGGAAGCTCAGGGCCGCCTCGAACAGGATGTTCGTGGGGATGAGCAGGGTGGAGTACACCACGATCGGGGTGACGAGGTTCGGCAGGATCTCCTTGAACAGGATGTGCCGGTTGCTCGCGCCCAGGCTCCGGGCCGCCTCGACGAACTCCCGCTCGCGCAGGGAGAGTGTCTGGCCGCGCACGATACGCGCGATGTAGGGCCAGTTGAAGAACCCGATGATGAAGACGATGACGCCGACGCGCAGCCCGTTCCCCTCCAAGCCGAGGAAGCCGTTGGGGATGACGCCGACCAGCGCGATCGCGAAGAGCATCAGCGGGAAGGCCAGGAAGATGTCCATGGCGCGGCTGATGACGGTGTCGATCCAGCCGCCCTTGTAGCCGGCGATGATGCCGAGCAGGGTGCCCAGGACGACGCACAGCAGGGTGGACAGGAACGCCACCAGCAGGGAGATCTGCGCGCCGTAGACGATGCGGCTGAACAGGTCGCGGCCGGTCTTGGGCTCCAGGCCCAGCAGGTGGTCGCCGCTGATGCCGCCCCAGGTGTCGACCGCGGGGAGCGGCTGGCCGGGGGCCGGCTCCCGGTTGTTCGGGTCGGCGTAGGGCAGGCCGGTGTTGGGCTCCATCAGGTCCTGGTTGAACTGGGTGGGCGGCTGCCCGAACCACTTGACCAGGAGGGGCGCGAGGATCGCGGCCAGGATGAGCAGCACGACGATCACGCCGGACACCATCGCGACCTTGTCCTTGCGCAGGCGCTGCCAGGCGATCTGGCGCAGGGACCGGCTGTCGGCGTCACCGCGCCCACCCGGCGCCTTGACGCCCGCGGCGGCGGCCTCGGGCTGCTCCGCCGACTCTGGGGCATGCGAGGGCGCGCTCATCAGGCCACCACTCTCCACTCATACGCTTCTGGCCGAGGGGGGACAGAGCCCACACGTGAGGCCTGTGGGGGGTGACCCATGCGGGTCTCACGGGTGGGGCCGGCCGGTTCTCGACGCTGGCTGGCGTGGGCGCCGGGTCCGCGGCGCGGGAGGATGACCCGCCACCGTGGGCCCCGCCCGCGGAGGTGTCCGGATTCATACGAGAAGTTGGACACGACCACAGGGCGTTCCGCCCGGGTTGTTACACAGCGACAAACCTACTCGCCCCGTGGGTGCATATCGTCCAATCTCTGGCCATGTAGCTAAATCGTGACAAAAGCACGGAAAAGTCTCATATAACTACAAATGCCTAGATAGCTCGCATTCATCGGATGACCGCCGCGAGCTGGGGAGACACGGGTATATCGCCGGGCCAACCATACGTGCGTGATCCGCCCACGTCACCACCGGGCCGGACAAGCTATGGCAAGTGCTATGAGTCCGCCCATGTCGATACGTTTCCGTTACTGTACGGAGTCCTTCCTGTTTGCTGGGGGTCCTCCCGGCCTGGGGTTTCGGTCACCCTCTGTGATTACGGACGACCCCTGGGGCACCAGTGACCGGAGGGGCGTAAGATGCGCGGCCGCTCCCCGACACGCGACGGGGCCGCCCCGCGCGGTGCGCGGAGCGGCCCCGGACGACGGACCGGCGGTGGGGCTACTCGATGCCGTGCTTGCGGAGCAGGTCCTCGATGTCGCCGAACTCGGAGAGGTCGTCCTGCTTCTTGCCGCCCTTGGGGGCGGCGCCCCCCACCTGCCCCTTCGGGGCGGTCGGCGCTCCGGCCGCGGGGGGCGCGGCCGCCCCGCCCTCCTTGGCGGCCTTGGGCTCCTTGGGCCGGCCCTGGGTGCCCACGCCGCGGGCGCGCATGAACCCGGAGACGACGTAGAGCACCACGGCCAGCCCGGCCAGGGCCACGCCGGCCCACACCATCGGGTTGAAGATCAGGCCCATCAGGATGCCCAGGATGCTGAGCACGAACTGCCACACGGCGTTCATCAGCCCCAGCAGTCCCGCCGCCAGCGGCACCAGCGACCAGGCCACACCGCGCAGGCCCGAGGCCGGGCCCTTGGCCCGCCACACCAGGAAGCTGATGACGAGGCCCACGAGGGTGAGGCCGCCGCCCAGGATCACACCGGTCATCGTCGTCAGAGTGTCAGGCATGGCACCAGTCTCCCACTCCACACCGCCGCGCACATCGGGCCGATCCCCTAGGGCGTGTTCGGCGGATCATTCCGGGTCGCGGCCGCCGGGCCTCCTCTCGCCGCGCCGCCCGTGCTCGGACGGCCTACCCCGGGCCGACCTCGCCGGGCGGCTTGCGAGAGTTCGCCCGACGACCGCTCCCGGCACCCGGCGCAAGCGCCGGGCCGCACGAAAGCATCCACCGAACACGCCCTAGGGCGATCCCCCCATCCGGGCCCTCTGCCCGGGCCGGCGGGGCGGTGCGGGGACCCCCTGGTCACCACCGTACCCGCGGCGGGCCGGCCCCGCCGGGACGGCGCACCACGGGCGGCGGGTCAGCGGTCGGCGACCAGGGACTCCAGCCACTCCAGGTCCACGCCCACCAGGCCGTCGCGGAACACCACGCCCTCGCGCGGCGGGATCTCCACGTGGTCGGGCACCGCGACGGTGACGCACCCGGCGTCGGCCGCGGCGGTCACACCCACCAGCGAGTCCTCGAAGGCGACGCAGCGGCGGGGGTCCACGCCCAGGCGGCGGGCCGCCCGCAGGTAGGGGTCGGGGTGGGGCTTGTTGGCCTCCACCTCGTCGCCCGCCACCGAGTCGTCGAAGCTCTCCAGGCCGATGCCGTCAATGGCGTCGGCGACCAGTTCGCGCTCGGTGGAGGTCACCAGCGACACCGGGACCCCGGCGGCCGACAGCATGCGCACCAGTTCCTTGGCCCCCGGGCGCAGCCGGGCGCCGCCCGCGAGCTTGGTGCGGAAGCGCGCGTACAGCAGGTCCGCGACGTCGCGCGGGGTGAGGTGGTCGGCGCCGGTCAGCTCGATGATGTAGCGGCCCACGGGCTCGGCGGCGTTGCCCACGTTGGCCTCGTGGTCGCGTTCGGTCCACACCCCGCCGAGTTCGGCGACCGTCTCGGCCTCCGCCTCGTTCCACAGGTGCTCGCTCTCGATGAGCGTGCCGTCCATGTCCAGGAGCACCGCCTGTAGGCGGCGCTCGGCGGTCGGGTGCGGGCTGCTGGTCTCGGTCATGCGCTCGGCGGCGGCCCCGGGCGGTGCGGGCGCGCCGCGCTCTCCCCTCGGATGCGGTGGTCTCTCGGCACGGCGGTCGGCCCTCCATGCTGGCCGGTCGGGGGTGCCCGCCCGTGAAGCCGGGCTGTCGCCGTCCTTTCCACCGTACGAACTCTCGGCCCGCCGCGGGGGGCCGAGGGCCGCGTATCCGCCGAGAGGTGCCCCACACCCGCGCGGGCCCCGTGTCCGGACACGGCCGCGGCCGGGCACGGGGCCCGGCCGCGGTGCGCTGTTCTCCAGGGGAGGTCAGACGTTGAAGTACGTCGCCTCCGGGTGGTGGACCACGATCGCGTCGGTGGCCTGCTCCGGCACCAGCTGGAACTCCTCCGACAGGTGCACGCCGACCCGCTCCGGCTCCAGCAGGCGCATGATCTTGGCCCGGTCCTCCAGGTTCGGGCAGGCGCCGTAGCCCAGCGAGAAGCGGGCGCCCCGGTACCCGAGCTTGAAGAACGCCTCCAGCTCGGCCGGGTCCTCGCCGCCGAAGCCCAGCTCGGCGCGGACCCGCGTGTGCCAGTACTCCGCCAGCGCCTCGGTGAGCTGCACCGACAGGCCGTGCAGTTCGAGGTAGTCGCGGTAGGCGTTCTTCTCGAACAGCTCGGCGGTGGCCCGGCTGATCGCCGACCCGACGGTCACCACCTGGAAGGACACCACGTCCAGCTCCCCCGACTCCTTGGGCCGGAAGTAGTCGGCCAGGCACAGGTGCCGGTCGCGGCGCTGGCGCGGGAAGGTGAACCGGGCGCGCTCGGTCCGGCCCTCCTCGTCCAGCACCACCAGGTCGTTCCCCTCGCTGTAGCAGGGGTAGTGCCCGTGCACGACCGCGGCCTCCAGCAGGCCGTCGGTCTGGATGCGGTCCAGCCACATCCGCATGCGCGGGCGGCCCTCGGTCTCCACCAGCTCCTCGTAGGAGGGGCCCTCGCCGCCGCGGGCGGCCTTGAGCCCCCACTGGCCCATGAAGGTGGCGCGCTCGTCCAGGAACGCGGCGTAGTCCGCCAGCGGGATGCCCTTGCTGATCCGGTCGCCGAAGAACGGCGGGGCCGGCACCCGGTTGTCGGTGGCCACGTCGCTGCGGGCGGGCATCTCCTCGGGCTCGGTGACCTTCAGGGAGGCGCCCCGCTTGACCCGCCGCTGACGCAGCTCGGGCAGCGCGGCCCCCTCCTCCCCGCGCTTGACCGCCATGAACGCGTCCATCAGGCGCAGGCCCTCGAAGGCGTCCTTGGCGTACCGCACCTGGCCGTCGAACACCTCGGCCAGGTCCTGCTCCACGTAGGAGCGGGTGAGCGCGGCGCCGCCCAACAGGACGGGGAACCGCTCGGAGATGCCCCGGGAGTTCATCTCCTCCAGGTTCTCCTTCATGATCACCGTGGACTTGACCAGCAGCCCGGACATCCCGATGACGTCGGCGCGCTCGCGCTCGGCCGCCTCCAGGATCGCCGACACCGGCTGCTTGATGCCGATGTTGACGACGTCGTAGCCGTTGTTGGACAGGATGATGTCGACGAGGTTCTTGCCGATGTCGTGCACGTCGCCCTTGACCGTGGCCAGGACGATGCGGCCCTTGCCGTCGGCGTCGCTCTTCTCCATGTGGGGTTCGAGGTAGGCGACGGCGGCCTTCATGACCTCGGCGGACTTGAGCACGAACGGCAGCTGCATCCGGCCGGAGCCGAACAGCTCGCCGACGGTCTTCATGCCCGCGAGCAGGGTGTCGTTGACGATGGACAGGGCGGGGCGCTGCCGGAGCGCCTCGTCGAGGTCGGCCTCGATGCCGGTGAGCTCGCCGTCGATGATGCGCCGCTCCAGGCGCTCCCACAGCGGCAGGGCGGCCAGCTCCTCGGCTCGGGAGGCCTTCATGGACTTGGCGTCGACGCCCTCGAACATCTCCATGAACCGGGAGAGCGGGTCGTAGTCGCCCTCGCGGCGGTCGTAGACGAGGTCCAGGGCCACCTCGAGCTGGTCCTCGGGGATCTGGTTGATCGGCACGATCTTGGAGGCGTGCACGATCGCCGAGTCCAGCCCCGCCTGGACCGCCTCGTGGAGGAACACGGAGTTCAGCACGATGCGGGCGGCGGGGTTGAGGCCGAAGGACAGGTTGGACAGGCCCAGGGTGGTCTGGACGTCGGGGTAGAGGCGCTTGAGCTCGCGGATGGCCTCCAGCGTCTCGATGCCGTCGCGCCGGGTCTCCTCCTGGCCGGTGGTGATGGGGAAGGTGAGGCAGTCGATGATGATGTCGCTGGTGCGCACCCCCCATTCACCGGTGACCTGGTCGATGAGGCGGGAGGCCACCCGGACCTTCCAGTCGGCGGTGCGGGCCTGGCCCTCCTCGTCGATGCACAGGCCCACGACGGCGGCGCCGTGCTCCTTGACCAGGGTCATGATGCGGGTGAACCGGGAGTCGGGGCCGTCGCCGTCCTCGTAGTTGACGGAGTTGACGACCGCGCGCCCGCCCAGCGCCTCCAGGCCCGCCTCCAGCACCGGGGGCTCGGTGGAGTCGAGCATGATCGGCAGCGTGGAGGAGGTGGCCAGCCGGGAGGCCAGCTCGCGCATGTCGCGCACGCCGTCCCGGCCGACGTAGTCGATGTTGAGGTCGAGCAGGTGGGCGCCGTCGCGGATCTGGTCGCGGGCCATCTCCACGCAGCCGTCCCAGTCCTCGGCGAGCATCGCCTCACGGAACTTCTTGGACCCGTTGGCGTTGGTGCGCTCGCCGATGGCCAGGTAGCTGGCGTCCTGGCGGAAGGGGACGCTCTGGTAGAGGGAGGAGGCCGCGGCCTCCAGGACGGGCCGGCGGTCCTTGATGCCGCGGCCCTGCACCCGCTCGACGACCCGGCGCAGGTGCTCGGGGGTGGTGCCGCAGCAGCCGCCGACCAGGCTCAGGCCGAACTCGGAGGTGAAGGTGTCATGGGCGTCGGCCAGCTCCTCCGGGGTGAGGGAGTAGACGGCGCCGTCGGGGCCCAGCTGGGGCAGGCCCGCGTTGGGCATGCAGGAGATCGGCAGCCGCGAGTAGTGCGACAGGTAGCGCAGGTGCTCGCTCATCTCGACCGGGCCGGTGGCGCAGTTGAGGCCGATCATGTCGATGCCCAGCGGCTCCAGGGAGGTCAGCGCGGCGCCGATCTCCGAGCCCATGAGCATGGTCCCGGTGGTCTCGATGGTGACCTGGGCGATGACCGGGACGTCCCGGCCCAGGGCCTTGCGCGCCCGGTTGGCCCCGACGACGGCCGCCTTGACCTGGAGCAGGTCCTGGCAGGTCTCGATCAGGACCGCGTCGGCGCCGCCGTCGATGAGGCCGCGGGCGCACTGCTCGTAGTGGTCGCGCAGGAGGGAGTAGGGGGCGTGGCCCAGCGTGGGCAGCTTGGTGCCCGGGCCCACGGAGCCCAGCACGTAGCGGGGCTGGTCCGCGGTGGAGTAGGAGTCGGCGGCCTCACGGGCGATGCGGGCGCCGGCCTCCGCGATCTCGTAGGTGCGGTCCTCGATGCCGTACTCGGCGAGGCCGCCGTAGTTCGCGGAGAAGGTGTTGGTCTCGACACAGTCCGACCCCACCGCCAGGAAGGCGGCGTGGGTGTCGTGGACGATGTCCGGCCGGGTGATGTTGAGGATGTCGTTGCATCCCTCGTGCCCTTGGAACTGGTCCAGGTCGAGATCGTGCGCCTGGAGCATGGTCCCCATCGCGCCGTCCGCCACGACGACTCGCTGGGAAAGTGCTTCACGGAAGGTCAGGCGAGCTTTCATAGTCCGCAACTCTAATCTCGGGGCACCCGGGGGATCCGGTGCTCGACCCCCCGTATCCCCGTGTCCGATCGGTGGCTTGTGGGGTGCCCGTGCCGGTGCAGTCCGGCTCTCCCCGTCCCGTGGTCGCGTGCCGAGCAGTGGCGGGCTCGGTCGGACCCGTGGAGCGGTGGCGGCGAGGCCGCCGGGCTGGTCGCTCACTGGACCCGTCCGTGGTGCGGTCGGGTCGATGCGGCCGGGGACAACGGTGTCCGGATCAGTCGCTGCACCGAGGCTACAACATCGACCGTTCCGGGACCTGAGACGGATGTCTTACATCGTGTCCGGGCGGCGTGTCGTACACGGTGCCGGGACGGGAGTGCGCGTGCTGTGAATAACCGTTCCCTCCGCGGGGTGCCACCCCATAGGGTGGACTGCGTTCGTGTGCAGGAAGGGGCCGCCGAATGACCAAGCTCACCCGGGAACTCGTGGACCCGGTGCTGGTGGCTGCGTTCGAGGGCTGGAACGACGCGGGCGAGGCCGCGAGCCTGGCCGTGGAGCACCTGGCCCGGGAGTGGGACGCGCAGGAGCTGTGCTCCATGGCGCCCGACGACTACTACGACTTCCAGGTGACGCGGCCGCGGCTGACGGTGGTCGACGGCCAGGTCGGCCAGGTCGAGTGGCCCACCACCCGGGTGCGGGTGGCGCGCATGCCGGGCGGGCGCGACGTGGTGCTGGTCACCGGGCCCGAGCCGAACATGCGGTGGCGCTCCTACGCCGCCGACCTGCTGTCCATCGCCCGGGGGCTGGGCGTGCGGCGCGCGGTGATGCTGGGGTCCCTGTTGGCGGACGCCCCGCACACGCGGCCGATTCCGGTCACCGGCATGGCGTCGCCGCGCGAGCTGGGCGCGGAGATGGGACTGGACGCCACCACGTACTCGGGGCCGACCGGCATCGTGGGCGTGGTGCACGAGGCGTTCTCCTCCGCCGGGACCGAGGCGGTGTCGCTGTGGGCGGCCATCCCCCACTACGTGGCCCAGCCGCCCTGCCCCAAGGCGACCCTGGCGCTGCTGGCCTGGGTCGAGGACTTCCTGGACGCCAAGGTGCCGCTGGGCTCGCTGCCCGAGGAGGCGGTGTCCTGGGAGGCGGGGGTCAACGACCTGACCGCCGAGGACGAGGACATCGCGTCCTACGTGCGGGGCCTGGAGGAGGCCAAGGACACGGCCGAGCTCCCGGAGGCCTCCGGCGACGCGATCGCCCGCGAGTTCGAGCGCTACCTGCGCCGCCGCGACGACGAGTGAGCGGCCCCGGGGAGGGGCGGACGGGGCGGCCCCGTCCGCCCCTTCTCCGTTCTCCGTACCGTTCACCGCAGGACGTACAACGTCACGATGTGGGGCGGGCCGACGATGAGGCGCGAGCAGCGGTAGTCGGTCCACTCACCCGCCTCGACCCCCTCCCGGCCGACCCGGTCGCAGACCTGTAGGCCGTCGGGGCCGAGGACGCCGCCGTAGGAGCCTTCGTACTCCCAGACGGGTCCGGCCGCCGGGGCCGGGTCGGCCCACGCGGGGGCGCTCGGCGCGAGGAGTGCCAGCGGGAGGGTGAGCAGGAGGGCGGCTGCGCGGCGCGCGAAAGGAACAGGCACGGGTCTCCTCCGGGGTCCGGGCGCCCGGGACCGTCCCGGGGGCCTGCCCCCAGGGTCCGCCGCCGCCTTCACAGGCGGCTCGCGGGCGTTCACACGCGTCCGGTACGGGGCCGCCGTTCCCGGTTCCCTCGGTTCCGCGGTCCCCGGTCCGGGGCGCCGTGTTCCCGGGCGGACCTCGGACACCGGTGCCCGCCGGAACGTCCCGGGCCCCGGCGGGCGGGTCCTACCGGCGCAGGTGGCGCCACTCGCCGCTGGCGAGCACGGTGGCCCAGGCCCCGGCGATGCGGGCCAGGCCGCGGCGGACCTCGTCCACCACGGCCGGGGCCAGCTGCTCCTGGGAGGGCTGCAGGCGCACGGTGACGCGCAGGCCGTCGAGCACCTTCTGGCCGCGGGCCAGCGCCTCCTGGTCGGGTTCGGCGGACTGCTCCAGGACGGCGCGGATGCCCTCGCGCAGGGCGATGGCCTCGTCGAGGTCGGCCAGGGTGATGGGGATGGCCCCCTCGGCGGCCAGGCGGTGGGCGCGCAGGAAGTGCGCCAGGTCGGCCCGGTCGCCCAGGGCGGCGCCGGTCGAGACGAAGGCGGCGACGAGGTCGGCCGCGGGGCTGAGTCGAACGGGGGATTGGGGCTGCGTCTTCATGGGGGGTATCCCACCACGCTTCGGTAGCGGATTCTGCTGAACGGCGGGGCCGGTGGCCACAGGTGGTCACCGCCCGCGTTCACATCGGACCGAAACCGGACGAACACCCCCGGTGCGCCCGGGATGTCCGCGGTTTCATCCTGCTCCGAAACCGGGTTCACGACCGGCCGGTTCGCGGACCGCACGGCCGCCGCCCGTCGGGGCACCGGCGGGGACGCCGGGCCGCGCGCCGTCCGCCCCGGCGGCCGCGAGGGCCCGCACGGCGTCGCGGTCGCCGGGCAGGCCGAGCCGTTCGAGCAGCGCCGCGAACCCGGTGGCGTGCGCGCCCGTCCAGGGCAGGGCGCTGTCGGCGAGCACGCGCAGGTACTCCCGCTGGACCCGGTCGGGCCGCGCGGGCGCCCCGGCGGGGAAGGCCGCCTCCAGCATCGGCCCCAGGTCGGCGCCGGCCCGCAGGGCCGGGGCCGCGGGCGCCAGCGCGCGGAACACCGGCAGCATCCGCTCGGCGTCCCCGGGCCCGCAGCGGCGGGCGGCCTCGCGCAGGAGGGCGGCCCGCACGCTCCCGGGGAAGTACGCGGGCCGCTGCGCGAACCACGCGTCGGGCACCTCGGGGCCGCCCGCGGCCGCCAGCAGTTCGGCGAGCGCGGCCGGGTTCCCGCGCTGCCCCGGGGCGAGCGCCGCGCAGGCGCGGATCGCCGGGTCGGAGTGGGTGAGGAACTCGGTGGTGTCCCCGCCGGTCTCGCCCATCACCAGCACGATGACCGCGCCCTCCTCCCGGGTCTCGGCCATGTCGGCCGCCCCCGACAGGTCCGGGGCCGGTCCGCCCAGGAGGGCGAGGGCCCCCGCCGCCTCCACCGCGCGGATGCGGGTGGTCCCGTCGTGGTGGGTGAGGTGGGGGCGCACCGCCGCGTACAGCTCCGGGGCGGCGTCGCGCAGCGCCACCGCGGCCTCGTGGTACATCAGGGCGTGGAGGACCTCGTCCTCCCAGATCCCGAGGGCCTCGTCCTCGTCGTCGGAGGCCAGGGCCGCGTGGACCCGGTCGCGTTCGGCGGCGTCCGGCGCCGGGGGCGCGGGCTCGCACAGGTGGCCGGCGACGCCCTCGGCGGCGTCGCGCAGGAAGCCGAGCAGGTGCGCGCGCAGGGACGCCGCGCCGACGGGCGCGTCCAGCCGGGGGTCGGCCAGGACGCCGGCGACGTACCGGGCCGCCGGAACCGTCGCCGAGTAGACGGTGCCCTGGTGGATCACCGCGGAGTAGAGGTGGTCCAGGGCCCGGGAGCGGTCCGCCGGGTCGTCGGAGAGCAGGAGGGCCAGGTGCCCGGGCACGTCGGTGCCCGGCCCGTAGGCGTGGAAGGTCCGGTTCCAGTCGGTGGCGGCGAGTACGTCGGTTCCTGTGCTCATGCCTGGATCGTGACAGCGCCCACCGACGTTTCCGGGCCCCGGTCCCGGCCGCGCGGACGGGGGCCTGCGGGCCGGGGAACCGATCGGCCGGGGACGGCGTCCCAGGGGACGAACGGCTTCTCCCCCGTCACCCCTGCACCGGACCCCGGATCCGGAGAAGCGGACCACCCGCACCCTAGGCTGGGAATCCCCTGATGACCCGCAGCACCGCCCTCCCCTCCCCGACCGCCCCCGTGCTCGCCAGAGCGACCGCCGCGATCGCCTCCCTCACCCTCGCCACGGCCCTGACCTCCTGCTCCTTCTCGGCCGGTGAACTGGAGCCGGTCGGCGGTGAGGAGACCGCCGCGGCGGAGCCCACCGCGGCCGCCGAGCCGGACGCCCCCGAGCAGGGCGAGGAGAGCCCGGCCGCCGAGGCCCCCGGCGCCGGGGAGTCCGGCGCCCCGGCCGAGGGGCTGCCCATGGACGCCTCCGAGGCCCAGGCCTGGGCGGAGGACGTCTACTGGCTCAGCGGCTCCGGGGAGGCGTTCTACCGGCTCGACTGGACCGCGTCGGCCTCCACGACCCTGGAGCTCACCCACTCCGGCAGCAGCAACTTCATCATCGTGGCCTACGGCGCGGACGGGGAGCGCTACGCGAGCATCGTCAACGAGATCGGCCCCTACGAGGGCGGCAGCACGTTCGGCGACCTGCCCCTGCTCGACGGCCCCGAAGCGGTCGAGTTCGTCCACATCCAGGCCGACGGCGACTGGACCATCGGCCGCTGACCCGGCGGCGGTCCGCACGGGCCGGAGCCCCGAACGCGCCGCGGCCCGGCCGGTCCGCGGGTGCGGTGCCGACCGGCTCCCCGTAGTGGTTCTCCCCGTGCCGCTCGTGGCCTGCGGCCGGTGCGCTCGTGGACGGCCTCGCCACCCGTGCCCCGGTCCCGCGAGCCCGTGTGGACACCGGTCGCTACGACCGGCGCGCGGGCACAGGTGGACGTCGGTCGCGGCTCGACCTCGATCCACTCGCCCAGTGCGCCGGTGAACGCGCTGGACCGCCACGAGGTGGTGAGGTCGTCGTCGAGCGCGCCCGGCGCCCGGCCCGGGGC
>NZ_JBEXTT010000042.1:0-24743 GCF_040614155.1 Nocardiopsis sp. NPDC006139 | reverse complement strand
CCCGGGGCCGCGGGCGGCGGGGGGGGGGGGGCCGGGGGGGGGGGGGGGGGGGGGGGGGCCCCCCTTTTTGGGGGGGGGGGGCCGGGGGGCCCCCCCCCCCGCCGGAGGTCAGCTCCCGGCTCCGGGTGCCGTCTCGGTCCCTGGCGCCGTCTCGGTGCCGGGCACGGTCTCGGTCCCGGGCACCGTCTCGGTGCCGGTCCCGGCGCCGGGCTCCTCCTCGCGGAGGTTGACCAGGCGGCGGTACAGCGGGTCGCGGAAGTTGCTCAGTGTCACGATGGGGCTGGCCAGGCTCACCCGCTCCTCGACCGACTCGGAGTCGGTGGGCTGCACCCACACCACCACCAGGTAGTGGCCGCTGACCGTGGCCTCGGCGGCGCTGTAGCCCGAGCCGAGGCGGTCGAAGGGCTCGGCGCCCGAGGGCGCGACCACGAAGCCGGGCTCGGGGGCGTCGGCGGGCGGCTCCTCGCCCTCGGGCAGCTCGGGCTCGGCCATGGCGTCGGCCACCGCGCGGCTGCCCTCGGCGTCGGCGAGGTTGAAGATCGCCGTCACGCCGAAGTAGTCGTCGCCCACGTAGGTGGCCCGCCCGGCCTGGGTGCAGTCGGCGTCGGCCAGGGCCTGGACGACCTCGTCCCCCCACACGGCGGCGGCGCAGTCCTCCGACAGCTCCGAGTCCCGCAGGGTGAACTCCATGCCCCGGCTGGAGATCTCGGCGCTGCGGTCGCCGAACAGCTCGCCCTCGTTGAGGGGGCGGCTGTCGGCCTCGCGGGTGCCCAGGACCGTGTTCATCTCGTTGTCGCCGACGCCCTCGACGCTGTAGGCGACCGGCCGGGTGTGCGGTGCGGGCCCATCCGTGCCGCCGCCGTCGCCCCGGTTCAGGTACAGGACGGCTCCCAGGCCGATGAGGGCGACGACGAGGACGCCCACGACGACGCCGATGAGCCGGCCGTACCGCTTGGGCTCCTGCTTGCGGCGCCCTCCGGCGCGGCGCCGGCCGCCCGCGCGGGAGGCGCGCTCGGCGTCGTCGGGTTCGCTGTTCTTCCTCCGGCGTCCCGCTGTTCCGGACGCCGACGCTTCAGAAGGGGACACCCAGTGGACCTTTCCTCGGATGACGGGCCCGCGTGTGCGCGGTGGACCCGATTGCGCTCGGCGGGGGCGCGGCGGGGGGCCGGGGAGCGCCCCGGGAGCGGTGCGCGCGCCCCGCTCGACCCGGCCGTGGCAGGGCCGGTCGATCTGTCCGAGATCCTATCGGGACGTCCGGGGAACACGAACGGCCGTGCTCAGAGCACGGCCGTTCGTCCGCGGGTGCGCGTCGGGGTCGTCCGACCCCCTGCTACTCCTGCTCCGCCTGGGCGGCGATCACCTCGTTGTAGACGTAGGGGAACGCGTTCATGGACGCCACGGTGACCTTGGCCAGGTCGGTGTCGTCCCCGGGCGGGCTGCCGTCGGTGCGGGCCACCCAGAACACCGCCAG
The DNA here is from genome assembly GCF_040614155.1 of Nocardiopsis sp. NPDC006139. Lineage (NCBI taxonomy): Bacteria > Bacillati > Actinomycetota > Actinomycetes > Streptosporangiales > Nocardiopsidaceae > Nocardiopsis > Nocardiopsis sp. NPDC006139. The sequence goes on along the minus strand of NZ_JBEXTT010000042.1, from coordinate 23,272 downwards.
GTAGTGGCCCATGACCTGGGCGGTCGCCTCGCTGTAGCCGTCCTGGAGACCGGGGATCTCGTCGTTGGTGCGGCTGAGCAGGAACCCGGCGCCGGACTCGACGTTGTTCGGGTCCAGTGCGGCCTCGACCTCGGTGGCGGCCTCGGCGTCGGACAGGTCGAACAGGGTGACCTGGGCGACGTACTCCTCGTCGGCGTCGGTGTAGACGCCCGAGGCGGCGTTGACGCAGCCTGCGTCGATGAGGCTCTGGCCCAGGTCGTCGCCCCACACCAGGGAGGTGCAGGAGTCGGTGACCGCGCCGTCGCGCAGCTCCAGCTTCATGCCGTCCAGCTCGACCTCCTGGACGGGGTCGAACACCGCCTCCTGAGTCATCGGCTCCAGGCCCTCGGGGCGCTCGTTGATGGGGCCGAAGACGTCGTCGCGGTTGGCGTTGGACAGGTAGAGCTGCGGTGTGATGGTGCTGTGGCCCTCGGGCGGGGCGACCACGGAGGTGTCGCCGCCGGAGGTGGTGCCGCCCGCCCCGGTGAAGAGCTGGTAGGACAGCAGTCCCAGCAGCGCGACCAGGGAGAGGGCGAAGGCCCCGATGAGGACGCCCAGCACCGCGGTGCCGCGCTTGCGCTTGCTCTGCTCGGCGAGTGTGTACACGATCTGGTTGGGCCGGTCGCCCAGGACCGACACCTTCTTGATCGCGGAGGCGGAGAACGCGGAGACGCGCTTGACCCCGCCCTGCCTGGCGTCCTTGGCCGGGGCGGCCCGGCGGGAGCCCCGGCGGCGGCCGCGGCCGCGGCCGGACCCGGCGCGCTCGTCGTCACCGTCCTGTGCGGTGTCGGAGTTCCCGCCGGCGCCTTCGTCCCCGGCGGCGGTGTGACCGTACTCGGCGGAGAAGTCCTCCTCCGGGTCGTAGTCGTATTCCTCGTCGTGGCCGTAGTCGTCGGCGCGGTCGCGGATCGGGCCGGTGTCGGCGCGGCGGCTCCCGCCGCGGCGTCCTCTACGGCCGGGACCGGACTCGGCTCTGCTCACGGTCTTTCTCAATCGTCAACCCGTGGTCTGCTCGAAAGGTACGGGGGCACGTGCGGGCACGTCGTCACCCTCGTGGGTGTGGATGTGGTGTCGTGCGCGGCCGCCGCGCCCGTGGAGACGGGCGTCGGCGTCCTTCCCGTGTCTACTCGGGCTTCGTCCCGGAACCGGTTCCCTCGTCGTTCGAGGTCGAGCCCTCGCTACTAGATCGCTCGGGGCTCGGGTGGTATTCCGTCCCGGCGTCGCCCCCCCGGGTCCCGAGGTCGGAATCCCCTGTGTCGGTGGTGCTGTAGACGGTGTCGTCGTTACCCATCTCACCGTCGGCGGTGGGCCCGAACACCTGGGTGCCGGCGTCGGCGCCGTGGGGCACGACCGCGGTGGAGAAGGAGTCGAGGCGGCGGCCGGCCCAGACGAAGTAGGCCAGGGCGCCGGCGAAGACCAGGATGGAGGTCCAGTTGTTCAGGCGCAGGCCGAAGAAGTCGTTGGCGGGGTCGACCCGCAGGTACTCGATCCAGAAGCGGCCGACGCAGTAGCCCATGACGTAGAGGGCGAACAGGCGCCCGCCCTGGAGGGAGGACTCGAAGCGGCGCCCGGCCCAGGCGAGCAGGACCGCCAGGCCCAGGCACCACAGGGACTCGTAGAGGAAGGTGGGGTGGTAGGTGGTGACGCCGAACTCCATGCCGGGGCGCAGGTGGCCCTCGGGGTAGGGGAGGATCTCCACGGCCCAGGGGAGGTCGGTGGGGCGGCCGAACAGCTCCTGGTTGAAGTAGTTGCCCCAGCGGCCCAGGGCCTGGGCGAGGGGGATGGTGGGGGCGATGGCGAAGGAGAGCTTGGTCATCGACAGGCCGCGCTTGCGGGCGACGATCCACACGCCGACGGCGCCCAGGGGGATGGCGCCCCAGATGCCGAGGCCGCCCTCCCAGATGTAGAGGGCGCGGATGGGCTCGCGCCCCTCGGCGAAGTACAGCTGGGCGTCGCTGATGACGTGGTAGAGGCGGCCGCCGATGAGGCCGAGGATGACCGCCCACACCGCCATGTCGAGGATGGTGCCCTGCTCGCCGCCCATCGCCTTCCAGCGCTGTTCGCTCCACAGGACGGCGACGATCACGCCGGCGAGGATGCACAGCGCGTAGAAGTGGATCTCCAGGGGCCCGATCGGGATCGAGTTCACCTGCGGGCTGGGGATGGCCGCGAGGGCGCGGCCGGTGGCGGCCGCGCCCTCGCTGACTGTCGACGACAATGTCACTGCTCTGCTCTCGGGTTCGCCCCGCGTGCGGGGGGTGTCTTCAGGGGTGTTACTGCGCGTCACCCCCGTTGTCCAACGGCTGGGTCTCGACCTTACCGGGGTCGGCGGAGGCGATGGCTTCGGAGAGTCCCCGGACCGTCATGGCGGTGTTGTTGTCGAGCAGGACGCCGTTGAGGTAGACGGAGGGGGTGCCGCGGAACGCGTTGTCTCCGCTGTAGCGAGTGTAGGCGCTGCCCGTGGCGTCGATGAGTTCCCCGGTGTAGGTGCCGTCGAGGAACGCGGGGTCGTGGCCGTTGTCGGCGCCCCAGGCCAGCAGGTCGCTGAGGACCATGGTGCCCAGGGTCTCCTGGCCGATCTCCCGGACGGCGTCCTCGGTGAGTGCGGGGAGGAACTCCTCGGTGAACTCGGTGACGACGGCGGCCTCCTCCTCCAGGCGGGCGCCGAACTCCTGCTGCTGTTCGGGCGAGGTCTCCAGTTCGGCGAACCACTGCTCGAGCTGGTCGGTGGAGAAGCCCTCGCGGCCCTCGGTGGGCTGGTTCTCGAAGAGCAGGTCGTTGTACTCGACGAAGACGCCGTGGTCGGCGGCGATGCGGGCGGCGGCGCCGCCGCGCAGCGAGTTGCTGCTGATGGGCACCTGCTGCTGGGCGAAGATGCTCACCGGGCGGAAGTGGACGATGGCCTCGCCCTGGGCGGCGCGCTCCTTGAGGAGGCTGCCGTTGGTGAGCTCGAACTGGCGGCAGGCGGGGCACTGGTAGTCGGCGTAGATCTCGACGACGGGGGCCTCGACGCCCTCGTTCGCCATGACGACGCTGCCGTCCTCCTGGAGGGTCTGGGTCGCCAGGGGGCCGGTGTAGCCCTCGTCGCGGTCGGAGTTGAGCACGGCGTAGCCGATCCCGACGATGAGGACGATGACGGCGGCGGCGACGCCGATGACGATGAGGTTCTTGCGCCGCGCGGCGGCCTTCTTCTCCTTGGCCCGCTGTTCCTTGAGCCGTTCACGGGCGCGCTTGCGCGCTTCGCTCCCCATGGTGGTGTTCCTTCTGTTCCTGAGTCGGGGTGTGGTCGTGGGCCGCGGGTCAGCGGAAGAGGCCGAGCGGGCGGTCCAGGGCGAGGGGTGAGCGGGGCCACAGGGCGATGAAGGCCCCCAGTGCGGCGAAGCCGATGTCGCGGGCGATGGAGAGGCCGTAGGTGGTCTCGCCGGGGTCGACGGCGCCGCCGCCGCCGAAGCAGCCGCAGTCGATGCTCAGCCCGCGGGCCATGGCCGAGAGGATCCCGGCGATGAAGACGACCATGAGCAGGGCGGTGACGGCTCCGGTGAAGCGGGTGGCCAGGCCGACCAGGAGCAGGACGGCCAGGGCGAGCTCGAAGAGGGGGAGGGTGTAGCCGATGAGGCGGGCGATCTCGTGGGGGAAGAGGTCGTAGGCCTCGACGGCCTGGACGGAGAGCGCGGGCGGGTACTTGGAGACGGCCGCGTAGATGAGGATCCCGGCGAGGGCGATGCGGCAGGCGAGGGTGAGCCAGGGTTGGACGGCGGCCCAGCGCGACCCGGGGGCGGGGGCGGGGGTTTCGTCGGGTGTGTCCATGTCGGGGGCCTTCGGGGTTCGGGGGCCGATCAGTTGCAATCTGCGCCCATTCAATCGCTCTCGGTGACCATGCAGATCCTACCGGCTGTGACCGCCCGCTGACTCCGGGCGCTGGAACCGGGGCGCGTGAAGAGGCGGACCCGGCGTCCGCCACCCCCCAATCACACCACCGCGGAGCCCCCGCGCGCGGCGTTTCCCCGAGCCCGAAGGTCCCTTCTCACCCGATTCTCACCGGCTTAACCTTCTTAACCCCGCCCTTGACCGGCCCGGACACGGGAAACGGGCCGCCCCCGGGTGTGGGGGCGGCCCGCCTGCGTCCTGCCTTTCGGCGTCCCGGTCAGCGGGACCGGACGCCCGCCGCCAGTTCCTCGGCGAACGACGTCACCGCGATGAGCCCGGTCTCCAGGTCCGGGGCGTCCAGCACCCGCTGGCAGAACCCGGCGCCGACGATGACGCCGTCGGCGTAGGCGGCGACCTCGGCGGCCTGCGCCCCCGAGGAGATGCCCAGGCCCACGCAGATCGGCAGCCCCGACTCGCGGGTGGCCTCCCGGGTGCGCCGCACCAGCTCGGCGGCGGTGCCGGCCACCTGGGTGCGGGTCCCGGTGACCCCCATCAGCGAGGCCGCGTACACGAACCCGCTGCACGCCCGAGTGGTCAGCTCCAGCCGCCGGTCGGTGGAGGAGGGCGCCACCAGGAAGATCCGGTCCAGGCCCGCGGTGTCGGAGGCCGCGATCCACTCCTGCGCCTCCTCGGGGATGAGGTCGGGGGTGATGACCCCGGCCCCGCCCGCCTTGGCGAGGTTCCCGGCGAAGCGCTCCACTCCGTAGCGCTCGATCGGGTTCCAGTACGACATGACCACGGCGGCCGCGCCGGTCTCGGCGGTCGCCTCCACCACCCGGAACACGTCGTCGGTGGTGGTCCCCGCCGCCAGCGCGGCGTCGGCCGCCCGCTGGATGGTGGGGCCGTCCATCATCGGGTCGGAGTAGGGCAGGCCCACCTCGATGACGTCGCAGCCGCCCTCGACCATGGCCCGGACGACCTCGATCGAGGACTCGACGTCGGGGAACCCGGCCGGGAGGTAGCCGATGAGGGCGGCCCGGCCCTGGGCCCGGGCCTGGGCGAGCTTGTTCTGGAGGGTCGTCATCACGCCTCGTCCTTACCGTCGATCAGGCCGAAGTAGGCGGCCGCGGTGTCCACGTCCTTGTCGCCGCGCCCGGAGAGGTTCACCAGGATCACCGCGTCGGGGCCCAGCCGCTCCCCCAGCTTGCGGGCCCCGGCCAGGGCGTGGGCGCTCTCGATGGCCGGGATGATGCCCTCGGTGCGGCACAGCAGCCGGAAGGCCTCCATGGCCTCGGCGTCGGTGATCGCCTCGTAGTTCGCCCGGCCGGTGTCGGCGAGGTAGGCGTGCTCGGGGCCCACCGCCGGGTAGTCCAGCCCCGCGGAGATGGAGTGGCTGGGCAGCGTCTGCCCGTACTCGTCCTGGAGGACGAAGGTGCGGGCGCCGTGGAACACGCCGGGGCTGCCGGAGCTGATGGAGGCCGCGGTGCGGGGGGTGTCGGCGCCGTCGCCCCCGGCCTCGAACCCGTACAGGGCCACCGAGGTGTCGGGGATGAACGCGGCGAAGACCGCCATGGCGTTGGACCCGCCGCCCACGCAGGCCGCGACCGCGTCGGGCAGCCGGCCGACCCGCTCCAGGACCTGCTCGCGGGCCTCGGCGCCGACCACGAAGTGCAGGTCGCGGACCAGCTTCGGGAAGGGGTGGGGGCCGGCGACCGTGCCGAACAGGTAGTGGGTGCGGTCGACGTTGGCGACCCAGTCGCGGAACGCCTCGTTGATGGCGTCCTTCAGGGTGCGGCTGCCGATGGTGACGGGGACGACCTCGGCGCCGAGCATGCGCATCCGGGCGACGTTGAGCGCCTGGCGGCGGGTGTCCTCCTCGCCCATGTAGATGACGCACTCCAGGCCCATCAGGGCGCAGGCGGTGGCGGTGGCCACCCCGTGCTGGCCGGCGCCGGTCTCGGCGATGACGCGGGTCTTGCCCATGCGCTTGGTGAGCAGGGCCTGGCCCAGCACGTTGTTGATCTTGTGCGAGCCGGTGTGGTTGAGGTCCTCGCGCTTGAGCAGGATGCGGGCGCCGCCGCAGTGCTCGGAGAAGTTGCGGGCCTCGCTCAGGGCGCTGGGGCGGCCGGTGTAGTCCTTGAGGAGCTCGGCCAGCTCGGCCTGGAAGGCCGGGTCGTGGCGGGCCTTCTCCCACTCGGTCTCGACCTCGTCGAGGGCGGCGATGAGCGCCTCGGGGGCGAAGCGGCCGCCGAAGCGGCCGTAGTGCCCGCGCGCGTCGGGCAGCTGCGGATCGTGGCTCATGGGACTGTCCTTCGGGTGCGGGGCCGACGGCCCACCCCCCTCGCGCGGGCGCACGGGCGGGGTGCGCGCGCCGACCGTTCCGTGCGCCGCGGCGTGTCCTGGGCCCGCGGCGCGTTCTGACTTCGGGTCAACGCGGCGACGGGAACCCGCGAACGCGCACGCTGCGCGGCGGATTCCCTAGAGCCATCGCCATCGGCGGCCGGTGCGGGCCGTGATGGCGGTGTGCGCCGTCGTTCCTCCCATGGAGCCGTCCGTCCCCTAGTTCCGGTCGCGCAGGGCGGGGTGGGCCCCGGCGGTGACCAGGTCGGCGACGGCCTCGCGCGGGTTGCGGCCGCGCACAAGGCTCTCGCCGACGAGGACGGCTCCGGCGCCGGCACCGGCGTAGGCCAGCAGGTCGTGCGGCCCGCGGATGCCGGACTCGGCGATCTTGACGATGTCGGAGGGGATGCGGGGGGCGACGCGGGCGAAGGTGTCCCGGTCGACCTCCAGGGTCTTGAGGTTGCGCGCGTTGACGCCGATGACGGTGGCCCCGGCGTCGAGGGCGCGGTCGACCTCCTCCTCGTCGTGGACCTCCACCAGGGGCATCAGGCCCAGGGAGCGGGCCCGCTCCACCAGGGACACCAGGGCCTCCTGGGGCAGGGCGGCGACGATGAGCAGGACGGCGGAGGCGCCGTGGACGCGGGCCTCCCACAGCTGGTAGGAGCTGACGACGAAGTCCTTGCGCAGCAGCGGGGTGTCGACGGCGCGGGCGACGGCGCGCAGGTCGTCGAGGCTGCCGTTGAAGCGGCGCTGCTCGGTGAGGACGCTGATGAGCGCGGCCCCGCCGGCCTCGTAGTCGCGGGCCAGGGCGGCCGGGTCGGCGATGGCGGCCAGCGGGCCCTTGGAGGGGCTGGCGCGCTTGACCTCGGCGATGACGTGGACACCGGGGCGGCGCAGGGCGGCTTCGGCGTCCTTCGGGGTGGGCGCCGACGCGGCCTGCTCCTTGAGCGCGTCCAGGGGCAGGGCCTCCTGGCGCTCGGCCAGGTCGGCGCGTACTCCGTCGAGGATCTCGTCGAGCACGCTCACGTGGTTACCGCTCCCTATCGTCGTGGCCGGGCGCGGCGCTCGCACAGCTGGGCGGGCCGCGGGGCGCGGCTCGGCCCGCTGGGCCTGCTTCGCGCCGTGTGCGCTCATCGTATCGACCCCCGGGGCCCGGAACGCCGCCGCCCCCGCGCACACGGCGTGTGACGGGGGCGACGGTGGTGTCGTGCGGGGCACGGTGCCGGGCGGCTCGTCCGGGTACGTCCGGGAACGCGCGGCCGGTGCCCGCTAGTAGGTGGTGGGCGTGGAGCTCATGGCGACGCCGAAGATGACGACGAAGAACAGCACGTACACGACCACGAGCACGATCATGAGGATGAAGCCGATCAGGCTGATGATGCCCATGATCTTGGCGACCTTCGCCGACTCCTCGGCGCCCGCGTAGTCCCCGGCCTGCCACTTGCTGTTCACCTGGAGCGAGAAGATGAGGCCGATGATGCCGATCACCGTGCAGCCGAAGATGCCCAGGATGTTGTGCACCAGGTAGTTCTTGGGCGGACCGCCGGCGGGCGGTTGGGGCTGGCCGCCGAAGCCGCCGGGGGGCGGGCCGTAGCCGCCGGTCGGGGGACCGTAGCCGCCGGAGGGCGGTTGGTAGCTCATGTGCGGACCTTTCGAGGTACGGGGATGCGTGAAACGGCTCTGGTCACCAGCCGGGGAACAGCGGGGTCCCCGGCGCCAGGAAGGAGAACCACGGCAGGTTCCGGGCCACCCAGAAGACCATGATGACGGTGGTGAGGGTCCACAGGAACCAGACCGGGGTGGGTCTGGGCGGCGCCTTGGGCGGACGGACGGTGGCGGCGATCCACCGGATGTACGCCCACAGGATGTAGGGGGCGAGCAGGGCCAGCAGCGGGTTCATGCTGATGGCGCCGAGGACGTCCCCGTGGGTGGTCAGCGCGATGGCGCGCATGGTGCCGCAGCCCGGGCAGAAGGTGCCGGTCATCAGCAGCCAGGGGCAGGTGGGGTAGTTGCCCGGCTCGCCGGGGCTCACGAAGTGGAGCAGGGTGGCCCCGGCCAGGAAGACGGCGCCCGCGCCCAGCGGCCACACGGGGGCCGGGATCCGGTGCAGGCTGCGCAGGACCCGCTGGCCCCGGGAGGGGGCGGCGTGTCCGTCGGGTTCGGCGGGGGCGGCGGTCCCGTGTCGGGGACCGGCGTGTTCGGGCTCCACGTCCACCAGCTTAAGGGTCGTTCTCGGGCGGGAAAGGTTCTGCCCCCGGACGGTTCCGGTCCGGGGGCAGAGGGTCGGGGGAACGCTCCCCGTTTAGTAGTACGTGGGGGTGGCGCTCAGAGCGACGACGACGCTGCACGCGTACAGCCCGATGCTCAGGATGTAGCTGATGCTGCCCAGGATGAACGCGATCTTGGTCCACTTCTTGGCCTGGGCCTGGGCCTCCATGGCGCCGGCCTGGTCGCCGCGGCTCCACAGGTCGTTGACCTTGGTCGCGTTGATGATCGCCGGGATGGCGAACGGCCAGCAGCAGAAGATGGCGACGATGGCCCAGACGAGCCCGTTGTCGGGAGGGGTGGCGCCGGGGGGCGGGCCGTAGCCGCCGCCACCGGGGGGCGGGCCGTAACCGCCGGGTCCGGGGGGACCTGCGGGGGGCGGGGGACCATAGCTCATGGGAACAACTTTCCAGACTGCGGACAAGGGATTTTCGGCTCGCGACGTGCGGCAGGGCAGACGGGACCGACGAAGGGGCAGGGTCGGATCACCGGTGCGATCACGCCGCGGGCGACTACGCATGTTGCCAGACCGGGGGGACGATCCACCAGTCGGCCGGTACACGCGGTCACGGCCGGTGGAGAAAATCTACCCGCCCCATGGGACCTTCGTCCATTTTCCGTTACTCAGTCGTTGTGAGCTGCGGATTCTCCGGTTCTGTCCGGAAGTGGCCGTGGAATCCCCTGGGGCGGGCGTGTTCGGGGCGCGAGCCGGCTAGGCGGCGACCTTCTTGCGAGACGCTTCCCACTCTTCGCGGGTCGGCGGCACCGGGCGCGGCTCCTTGCGGCCCAGGCCGACCTTCTTCATCACACCGGCGATGACCGCCAGGACCACACTGGCGCCCAGGCCGATCACGGTCCAGGTGATGAGGTCCCCGCCCAGGATGATGGCGGCGGCCGCCACCGTCCAGGCGACGATCCAGGAAACAGTGAGGAACCAGGCGGAGACGGTGTTGCCGTGGTCGTCGTGGTGTTCGTCAGCGGCCATCAGGGCTTCTCCTTCGAGTCGGCCGACCTCGGGGTCGGCGGTGCGGGTTCGGTGCCGTCCCCGGTGGCGGCACCGCCCGCGGGGCGCGCGGGAGCGGTGTCGCCGTCGGGGGCGTCGAGTGTGGGGTCGTCACCCGCGTCGAGCGATTTCCACAGGTCGGCGGGTGTGCCCGTGGCGTTCGCGCGCGGTGCGGCGTCCCGATCGTACCGGGTCCCCATGCCCGGCCAGGCGGGGGCGCGGAGGAGGGCGAGGACGCCGGCGGCCGCGATCAGCGCGGCGCCCGCGGCGGCCATGGCCGGACCGGCCGCCAGGAGCGCGGGGGTCCCGGCCGCGCGGGCGGTGCCCGCGGCGGCGGCCGCGTCGACGGCCTCGGCCAGCGCAGCGGGGCGCGCCGCCGCGACGACGGCGCTCAGGGCGTAGCCGCCGCCCAGGGCGAGCAGGGCGCCGATGAGGCGGCGCGCCCACCCGCGGGCGGCGTAGATCCCGGCGATGCCCGCCAGCGCGGCCCAGCCGATCCCGGCCGGGACCCCGGTGAGGTCGCCGCCGGTGATCTGCACCGGGGCCGGCACGACCGGTCCCGCTGTGGTGAGGTCGCCGGTGGCCCAGGCGCGCCCGGCGGAGGCGAGCAGCAGCCCGGCCCCGGCGGCCAGGCCGAGGACGGCCGCGGCGAACTCGCGGCGGGCGCGCCGCGCCGCCGGGTCGGCGGGCGGCGCGGCGGCGGTGGTCTCCTCGGGTGCGGGCGGGGTCACAGCAGGCGCCCGGCGTCGAAGCAGGTGCGGTCGCCGGTGTGGCAGGCCGCCCCGGTCTGGTCGACCTTGAGCAGCAGGGTGTCGCCGTCGCAGTCGAGTGCGACGGACACCACACGCTGGGTGTTGCCGGAGGTGGCGCCCTTGACCCAGTACTCGCCGCGGCTGCGCGACCAGTAGGTGGCCGCACCGGTGGTGAGGGTGCGGTGCAGGGCCTCGTCGTCCATCCAGGCGAGCATGAGGACCTCGCCCGTGTCGTGCTGCTGCACGACGGCGGGGACGAGTCCGTCCTCGGTGCGTTTGAGGCGGGCGGCGATGGCCGGGTCGAGGCTGGTGACGCTCATGTCCTCCAGGTTATGGCCGCCCGCCGGCCGGGTGTCACCGGGGCGTGTCCAGTGCGGGCCGCGGGCGTTCCGGGGCGGCGGGTGTCCTAGAGTGCGCCCGGAGCCGCCGTGCACGGCGGACGCGAGCAGACGAACGGATGTGGGGGTTCCCGTGACGGCCCAGGCCCTGTCCGCCGACCTGGCGGAGATGCCCGCCTCCCTGAACGCGCTGGCGGAGCGGTTCCCGCGCTGGGACCCGTACGCGGCGCTGCCCGCGCTGCTGGACGACGAGCCCGCGGCGGTGCGGTTCCTGGGGATCGGCGCGGCCCGGGGCGTGTGCGAGGTGGCGGCGGCGCGGCTGAGGCTGGCCGGCATCGGCGCGGTCGCGGACTCCTCCGCGTCCGCCCAGGAGCCGCCCGCGGGTCCGGAGACCCTGGTGGTGGGGGTGAGCCTGGGCGGCGGCCAGCGGGAGCTGTGCACGGTCCTGGACCGGTACGTGGGCCGCTCCCCGGTGGTGGTGCTGGCCGCCGCGGGCTCCGAGGCCGTGGTGGCGCGGTACGCGGACCTGCTGGTGCCGCTGCACGCCGGGGACGAGCGGGCGGGGCTGGGCTGCCGGGCCTACCAGCACGCGCTGGGGCTGGCCCTGCTGCTGGGCCACCGGCTGGGCGCTCCGGTGCTGGGCGGCAGCCGCAACCTGCCGAGTCTGCTGCGCCGGTCGGCCAACGCAGTGCAGGCGCTGCTGGCGTCGGCGCACACCTGGGTGCCCGAGGCCGCGCGGGCGCTGGAGTCGCCGCACGGGGTGCACCTGGTGGCGCCGGCCGAGCGCACCGCGTCGGCGGTGCAGGGCGCCCAGCTGCTGCGCAAGGGCCCGGTGGCGGTGGCGCACACCTGTGAGACCGGCGAGTGGTCGCACACCGACCGGTACCTGGCGGCGGTCACCGACTACCGGGCGCTGCTGTTCGCCGGGTCGGCCTACGACGAGCGGTTCTCCGAGCACCTGGGGCAGCTGCGGGGCCGGTTCGTGGCGGTGGGCCCCACCCCCGGGCGCGAGAGCGTGCCGGGGGCGGAGCTGACCGTGCGCTACCCGGGCGACACCGACCCCGACGTCGCCCTCCTGGTCGAGACGGTGGTCCCCGGCCTGGTCGCCGCCCACCTGTGGCGGGAGTCGGGCCGGTGACCGGCGGCCCCGGTCACGCCGAGGAGCGCACCCAGGAGGCGTACAGGTCGGCGTAGACGCCGGGCCGGGACACCAGTTCCGCGTGGGAGCCGCTCTGCACGATGCGGCCGTCGTCGAACACCAGGACCCGGTCGGCGGCCTCGGCCGTGGACAGGCGGTGGGCGATCGCCACCGAGGTGCGGCCCCGGGTGAGCCGGTCCAGGGCGCGCTGGATGCGCATCTCGGTGTGCGGGTCGACCGCCGAGGTCGCCTCGTCCAGGACCAGCAGGTCGGGGTCGGCGACGTAGGCGCGGATGAGCGCGACGAGCTGGCGCTCGCCCGCCGACAGCGACTCCCCTCGCTGGCCCACCGGGGTGTCCAGGCCGTGGGCGAGGCTGTCCAGCCACTCGTCCAGTCCCAGGTCGGTGATGGCGGTGCGCAGTTCGGCGTCGGTGCTCTCCGGGCGGGCGAAGCGGATGTTGTCGCCCAGGGAGCTGTCGAACAGGAAGCCCTCCTGGGGGACCATGACGACCCGGCCGCGCAGCGACGAGAACGCGATCTCGCGCAAGTCGGTCCCGTCGAGCAGGACGGTGCCCCGGTCGGGGTCCATCAGCCGGGTGAGGAGCTTGACGAACGTGGTCTTGCCGGACCCGGTCTCCCCCACCACGGCGAGCCGGGTGCCCGACTCGATGGTCACCGTCACGTCGTCCAGGACGACGGGGCCGTCCGGGTAGGAGTAGGTGACGCGGTCGAAGTCGACCCGCACCGGTCCGCGCGGCAGCACCGTCCCGGCCTCGCCCGGGTCGGAGATGTCGGGGACGGTGTCCAGCACGCCCAGGACGCGGCGCCAGCCGGCGATGGCGTTCTGCGCCTCGTTGAAGATCTCGGTGGCCATCATCATCGGCTGGATGAACAGGGTCATCAGGAACAGGAACGCGATGAGGCGGCCCGCGGTGAGGTCGCCGTCCAGGCCCAGCCACACCCCCAGCAGGACCACGGCGGTGTTGCCGATCGCCGAGACGATCTCGGCGAACGGGGACACCGCCACCGACAGCCGCTGGGCGCGCACCTGGGCGCGGCGGGTGGCGACCACGGTGGTGTCGATGCGGCGGGCGGTGCGCTCCTCGGTGCCGTGGGCGCGGATGACGGCGGCGCCCATGACGGTCTCGCCGATGACGCCGAGCATGTCGCCGGTGTTCTCGCGGACCTTCAGGTAGGCCTTGGACAGCAGCTTCTGGAGCCAGCGCACCCCGAACAGCAGGGGCAGGAAGCACACCCACACCACGATGGTGAGCTGCCAGGAGTAGACCGCCATGAGGACGGTGGCGATGAGCAGCTGCCCGGCGCTGACGATGAGGAGGATGCCGCCCCACTGCATGAACGTGCTGATCTGGTCCACGTCGCTGGTGACGCGGGAGACCAGGGCGCCCTTGCGCTCGCTGTTCTGGGTGAGCACGGACAGGTCGTGGACGTGCCGGAACGCCTTGCGGCGCAGGGTCGCCAGCCCCGACTCGGTGGCCTTGTACAGGCGCACGTTCATCAGGTAGGAGCAGACCATGGTGACGACCAGCAGGCCCGCGCAGACCGCGACCATGCGGACGACGAAGCCCAGGTCGGGGCCGCCGGCGGCGGAGATGCCGTTGTCGATGATCTGCTGGACGGCGATGGGCACGACGACCTTGCCGACGGTGGCGATCACCGCGAAGGCGAGGGTGAGCCACAGGCCCTTGGCGAACTCCGGGGACAGGCGCAGGCCGCGCTTGAGGGTGTCCATCGCGGACCCGGTGGACCGGTGCAGGGACACCGAGGAGTCGGCGCGTCCGGGGGCCGCGTCCCGGGACCCCGCGGGTTCGCGCTCGTCTTCCTCTCGGGTGGGTGCGGGTGCGCTCATCGGCTCGTCTCCTCGGTGAGGTCGTCGCCGCGGACCGCGGCTCGGCGGGTGGGGTCGACGGGGGCCGGGCCCTCCGGGACGGGTGCGCGCGCGGCGTCGTTCTCGGCGGAGGCGCGCTCGTAGGCGGTCACGAGCCGGTTGTAGCCGGGTGAGGTCTCCAGGAGTTCGGTGTGGGTGCCGCGGGCCAGGACGCGGCCGCGTTCGAGGTAGACGACCTCGTCGGCGAGCTCGATGGTGGCGCGGCGGTAGGCGACGACGACCACGGTGGCGGAGGCGTCGCGTTCGCGCAGGCCGCCGAGGATCTGCGCCTCGATCTGCGGGTCGACGGCGGAGGTGGCGTCGTCCAGGATGAGCAGCCGCGGGTCGCGGACCACGGCGCGGGCCAGGGCCAGGCGCTGGCGCTGGCCGCCGGACAGGGTGGTGCCCTTCTCCCCCAGGGGGGCGTCCAGGCCGCCGTCGAGCTCGGCGATGAATCCGTCGGCGCGGGCCAGGCGCAGCGCCGCCCACACGCGTTCGTCGTCGATGTCCTCGCCCAGGGTGATGTTGCCGCGGACGGTGTCCTCGAACACGAAGGTGCTCTGCGGGACCAGGGCGGCGTGCCGGGGGATCTGGTCGCGGGCCAGTTCGCGGACGTCGACGCCGTCGTAGGAGACGGTGCCCTCGTCGGGGTCGACCAGGCGCATCAGGACGGTGGTGAGCGTGGACTTGCCCGAGCCGGTGGGGCCGACCAGGGCGACGGTGCGGCCGGGGGCGATGTCCAGGTCGACGCCGTCCAGGACGGTGGTGCGCGGGCCCTGCGCGTCCTCGGACATGAGGTCGCGGCCGTCGCTGTCGTAGGAGTCGGCGTAGGAGAAGACGACACCGCGGGCGCTCAGGGCGATGCCGCCGGCGCTCTCGTCCAGGGTGCGGTCGCCGTGCTCCATGGAGCCCTCCGAGCGCAGCACCGACTGGACGCGGTCCCAGCCCACGACGCTGCGGGGCAGGTCGCCCAGGATCCACCCGAAGGAGCGGACGGGCAGGGACAGCAGGGTGAACAGGAAGGCGATCTGGACGAGGTCGCCGGGGTCGATGGCGCCGGTGGACAGCCGCCACATGCCCAGCAGCAGGACGGCCAGGACGCCGAGGTTGGGCAGGGTCTCGATGACGGGGTCGAACATCGAGCGCATGCGGCCGACCTGGATGAGGGCGTCGCGCAGGCGGTGGGCGGACTCGGTGAAGCGCTCGGTCTCGGTGTCCTCCCGGCCCAGGGTCTTGACGACCAGGGCGCCGTCGAAGGACTCGTGGGCGACCCCGCTGACCTCGGCGCGCAGTGCCTGGGCGCGGGAGGCCATGGGCGAGACGCGGCGCTGGAAGACGACGTTGACCAGGACCAGGAAGGGGAAGACGACGAAGGCGACCAGGGCCAGCAGGGGGTCGGTGACGAGCATCGCGACGGCGGCGATGACGAGCATGAAGACGCTGCCCACGGCCATCGGGAGCGGGGCGAGCGGCTGCCAGGCGGCCTCGACGTCGGCGTTGGCGTTGGACAGCAGCTGGCCGGTGGGGTGGCGGTGGTGCCAGGCCAGCGGGAGTTCGAGGTACTTGCGGGCGACGGCCCGGCGGTAGCGGGCCTGGAGCCGGAACTGCATGAGGGCGGCGAGCATGCGGCGCATGGCGATGCCGACGGCCTTGCCCAGGCCGACGGCCATGAGCAGGGCGCCCGCCCCGACCAGGGCGGCGGTGGTGGTGGCCCCCTGGTCGAAGGCCGGGATGATCGTGTTGTCGGTGAGGTACCCCAGCACGGAGGCGGAGCCGACGGTGACGGCGGCGTGCAGCATGGCGCCGACGACGGCGACGCCGAAGATCCACGGCTCGGTGCGGGCGGCGACCCACAGGACCTTCATGCCCCGGCCGAACACCCCCCGGTGGGCGGCTGCCGAGCCGTCGGCGTCCTCCTCGGTGCGTTCTCCCGCGGTTGCCGTGCCCTGCGCCATGCGCCCCCCGTTCTCCTTGCGCGCACGGGCGGGCCCTCTGGGAGGGCTCCCGGCGCGGACCGTCCACGGTGCCCCGGCCTCCGGGCATGCCGAAGGGCACGGGGCACGCGCGGTGCCAACTTATCCAGCGGCACCGACAGGTTCCACCGGATTGTTTCAGCGCCCGACCGATCGGTGCTATTCCGTCCAGCCGATGACGAAGCGGACACGGGTCCGGCCCCCCGAGGGGAGGGGCCGGACTCCTGGTGGGGCGGGATCCTACGGGATCCTCACCTGTCGTAGTCCTGGTAGGTGACCAGGGCGCGGAACGTGTACTCGCCGGTGATGCCGTCGACGCCGATCCCGAAGAAGTCCTGGACCCAGCGGACGGCGTCCTCGGTGTCCGGGCCGTAGATCCCGTCGACGCCCAGGTGCGCCTCGAACTTGGCGTTGATCAGGTGCTGGACGGCGCGGACGACGTTGCCGCGGGAGCCGGGGCCGTACTCGCCGAAGGTCTGCTCGCGCAGCAGCAGCCAGGTCTCGGCGTTCAGGGTCCCGCTGTCCTCCAGGTCGTTGGCGGCCTGGTAGTCGAGGACCGCGGTGCGGAACTCGCCGTCGAACTCGGCGTCCTCGGCGCCGGGGTCGAAGCCCTGCTCGGTGATGAGGAGCTTGGCGGCGAGGATGTCGGCGTCGACGTCGCCCATCGAGTACTCGGGCCAGGGCGTGGCCTCGATCTCGGCGAGGGTGTCGTCGGACGTGGCGGCGAGGTCGTCCGCCGAGGCCGCGGAGGCGCCCGTGAGCGCCGCGGCGGTCGCGAGCAGAGCCGCCGCCAGGAGGGCGGTGATGCGTGTGGTGATGGTGCCTGACATGGAGGCCGGTCCTTTCCCCGTGTGTCGTCCCCGTCACATGGTGGGATGTGCAGGGTGCGCACCGCGTTCACAAATCCGCCGCCAATACCTCCAAAAAGACAGACTTCCCTATCCCCATGGGACATTTTGTCCAAGTCGTGTGAACCCGGCGGGGGTCTCGCGCGTGCCCCCCGGCCCGTGGAAAGGGAAAGGACCCGGCGCTCGGCGCCGGGTCCTTCGGAGGGCCGGGTCAGCGGACGGAGTGGCCCGCCGCGCGCAGGCTCTCCTTGACGTCGGCGATGGTGAACTCGCCGAAGTGGAAGACCGTGGCGGCCAGCACCGCGTCGGCGCCCGCCTCGACCGCCGGCGCGAAGTGCTCCACCGCGCCCGCGCCGCCCGAGGCGATCAGCGGGACGTCCACCCGGGCCCGCACCGCCCGGATCAGCTCCAGGTCGAAGCCCCGCCCGGTGCCGTCGGCGTCCATCGAGTTGAGCAGGATCTCCCCCGCCCCCAGTTCGGCGGCGCGCTCGCACCACTGGAGGGCGTCGATGCCGGTCCCCCGGCGGCCCCCGTGCGTGGTCACCTCGAACCCGCTCGGGGTGGGCGCGTCGTCCCCGCGGACGCGGCGCACGTCCGCGGACAGCACCAGCACCTGGCGGCCGAACCGCTCGGCGATCTCGCCGATCAGCTCCGGCCGGGCGATCGCGGCGGTGTTCACGCCCACCTTGTCGGCACCGGCCCGCAGCAGCCGGTCCACGTCGTCGGTGGTGCGCACGCCGCCGCCCACGGTCAGCGGGATGAAGACCTGGTCGGCGGTGCGGCGCACCACGTCGTAGGTGGTCTCCCGATCGCCGCTGGAGGCGGTGACGTCCAGGAAGGTCAGCTCGTCGGCGCCCCCGGCGTCGTAGGTCCCGGCCAGTTCGACCGGGTCGCCCGCGTCGCGCAGGTTCTCGAAGTTGACGCCCTTGACCACCCGCCCGGCGTCCACGTCCAGGCAGGGGATGACACGGACCGCGAGGCTCATCGCTCCGCCGCCACGGTCGCCAGGGCGTCCTGGAGGGTGAACGCGCCCTCGTACAGGGCGGTGCCCATGATGGCGCCCTCCACGCCCAGGGGCACCAGGCCCGCGATGGCCCGCAGGTCGTCCAGGCTGGACACCCCGCCGCTGGCCACCACCGGCTTGTCGGTGCGCTCGCACACGGCGCGCAGCAGGTCCAGGTTGGGGCCCTTGAGGGTGCCGTCCTTGTTGACGTCGGTGACGACGTACCGGGCGCACCCCTCCGACTCCAGGCGCTCCAGGGTCTCGAAGAGGTCGCCGCCGTCACGGGTCCAGCCGCGGGCGGCCAGGGTGGTGCCGCGCACGTCCAGGCCGATCGCGATCCTGTCCCCGTGCTCGGCGATGATCTTCGCGCACCACTCGGGGTTCTCCAGGGCGGCGGTGCCGATGTTCACGCGGGTGCAGCCGGTGGCCAGTGCGGCGGCCAGCGACGCGTCGTCGCGGATGCCGCCGGACATCTCCACCTTGACGTCGAGGCGGTCCACGATGTCGCGCAGCAGGTCGCGGTTGTGGCCGCGACCGAAGGCGGCGTCCAGGTCCACCAGGTGGATCCATTCGGCGCCCGCCTCCTGCCAGGCCTGCGCGGCCGCGAAGGGGTCGCCGTACTGTCCGCCCGACCCGGCCCTGCCCTGGACGAGCTGGACGGCCTGGCCGCCGGACACGTCCACGGCGGGCAGGAGTTCGAGTGCGGGCGGGTTGGTCTCGCCGGTCATGGGGCCTTCTCGTGCTCGTCGGTCCGGAAAACTATGTCTGCGGGAGGGTGGCGACCCAGTTGGCCAGGATGCGGGCACCGGTGTCGCCGGACTTCTCGGGGTGGAACTGGGTGGCCCACAGCGGCCCGTTCTCGACCGCCGCCACGAAGGGCTCCCCGTGCTCGGCCCAGGTCACCCGGGGCGGGGCCATGCGCGGGTTGTCGAAGGCGAGCTCCCACTTGCGCACCGCGTAGGAGTGCACGAAGTAGAAGCGGTCCTGCGGCGTGATGCCCGCGAACAGCTGCGAGTCCTGCGGGGCGCGGACGGTGTTCCAGCCCATGTGCGGCAGGATCGGCGCGTCCAGGCGCTCCACCGTGCCGGGCCACTCCCCGCACCCCGGGGTCACCTGGTCCTCGGCCTGCGGGTCGGCGCGCTCCACACCCTTGTCGAACAGCACCTGCATGCCCACGCAGATGCCCAGGACCGGGCGGCCCCCGGCCAGGCGGCGGCCGATGATGCGGTCGCCGTGCGCCTGCTTCAACCCGGCCATGCAGGCGCTGAAGGCGCCCACGCCCGGGACGACCAGGCCGTCGGCGTCCAGCGCGGCGTTCGGGTCGGAGGTGACGGTGACGTCGGCCCCGGTGCGCTCCATGGCGCGCTGGGCCGAACGCAGGTTGCCCGACCCGTAGTCGAACACGACCACGCGTGGCGGCATGGTGTTCCTCCCCTTAGAAGTAGCCCAGGCGCAGGACGCCCGAGGCCACGGCGAGCACCGTGCACCCGGCCAGGGCGACGGCGATGGGTTTGTTGGCCTTCCACATGGCGTAGGCGCCTCCGCCGAGGAAGCCGCCCAGCACGATGAGGGCGAGGCCCCACAGGTCGTCCATGTCTACAGGGCGCCCTTGGTGGAGGGGATCCCGGTGACGCGGGGGTCCTTCTCCGTGGCGAAGCGCAGCGCCCGCGCCAGCGCCTTGAACTGGCACTCGACGATGTGGTGGGCGTTGCGGCCGTAGGGGACGCGGACGTGCAGGGCGACCCGGGCCTGGGCGACGAACGACTCCAGGATGTGCCGGGTCATGGTGGTGTCGTAGTCGCGGCCGATGGTCGGCGCCATGCCCTCGGGCTCGCTGTGCACCAGGTAGGGGCGGCCGGACACGTCGACGGTCACCTCGGCCAGGGCCTCGTCCAGGGGCACCTTGGCGTCGGCGAAGCGGCGGATGCCGGCCTTGTCGCCCAGGGCCTCGCGGAAGGCGGCGCCCAGGGCCAGCGCGGTGTCCTCCATGGTGTGGTGGGAGTCGATGTGCAGGTCGCCCTCGGTGCGCACGGTCAGGTCGAACAGGCCGTGCTTGGCGAGCTGGTCCAGCATGTGGTCGAAGAAGCCGACGCCGGTGGAGACGTCGGCGACGCCGCTGCCGTCCAGGTCGATCTCGACCAGGACCTTGGTCTCCTTGGTGGCGCGCTCCACGCGTCCGATGCGGCTCATGGTGGGTCCTCCTGTTGGGAAAAGGGGCGGGTCAGCGTCCGGTGACGCGCAGCAGGGAGTCGCGGAAGGCGGCCATCTCCTGCGGGGTGCCGACGGTGACGCGCAGCCAGCCGGGCGGGCCGACCTCGCGGATGAGGACCTGGTGGTCGAGCAGGGCCTTCCACACCTCGGTGCGGTCCTCGAACTCGCCGAACAGGACGAAGTTGGCGTCGGAGTCGGCGACGGTGAACCCGTGGGCGCGCAGCCACTCCACCAGGGAGTCGCGTTCGGCGCGCAGGTCGGCGACGGCGCCCAGGAGCTCGTCGGCGTGGTCCAGGGCGACCAGGGCGACGGTCTGGGTGACGGCCGACAGGTGGTACGGCAGGCGGACCAGCTGCAGGGCGTCCACCACGGCGGGGTGCGCGGCCAGGTAGCCCAGGCGGGCCCCGGCCAGCGCGAACGCCTTGGACATGGTGCGCGAGACGATCAGGCGCGGGTGGTCGGCCAGCAGGCGCAGGGCGCTGGGGGTGCCCTCCCGGCGGAACTCGGCGTAGGCCTCGTCCACGACGACCACGCCCGGCGCGGCGGCGGCGATGCGCTCGATGTCGGCGATCGGCAGGGCCGTTCCGGTGGGGTTGTTGGGCGAGGTCAGGAAGATGACGCTGGGCTCGTGCCCGGCGATGGCGGCCAGGGCGGCGTCCACGTCGATCCGGAAGTCGGCGGTGCGGGGCACCGCCGCCCAGGCGGTGCCGGTGCCGCGGGAGATGATGGGGTGCATCGAGTAGGACGGCTCGAAGCCCATCGCGGTGCGGCCGGGCCCGCCGAAGGCCTGGAGGATCTGCTGGAGGATCTCGTTGGAGCCGTTGGCCGCCCACACGTTGGCGATGGTCAGCCCGTGGCCGAGGTACTCGGCCAGGCCGTGGCGCAGCCGGACGGCGTCGCGGTCGGGGTAGCGGTTCAGGCCCGCCGCGGTCTCGGCGACGGCGTCGGCCAGGGCGCGGGCCAGCCGCTCCGACGGCGGGTGCGGGTTCTCGTTGGTGTTGAGGACCACCGGCACGTCGATCTGCGGGGCCCCGTAGGGCGAGCGGCCGCGCAGGTCGTCGCGCAGGGGCAGGTCGTTCAGAGTGAAGCTCACGGGTGTCACGCTCATGGTCGGTCGTGGTCGGTGCGGCGCGCGGTGCCCGCGGAGGCGGGCCGGACCCGGGCGGGGTCCGGGGCGCCGCACCGTCCGGTCGGTCGCGGCTCCGGCTAGGCCGTGGGGAACCGCGCGGCGACGGCCTCGCCGTGGGCGGGCAGGTCCTCGGCCTCGGCGAGGGTGATGACGTGATGGGCGACGTCGGCCAACGCGTCGCGGTCGTACTCGACCACGTGCACCCCGCGAAGGAAGGTCTGCACGCTCAGGCCGCCGCTGTGGCAGGCGCACCCGCCGGTGGGCAGCACGTGGTTGGACCCCGCGGCGTAGTCGCCGAGGGAGACCGGGGCGTAGGCGCCGACGAAGATCGCCCCGGCGTTGCGCACACGGGCCGCGACGGCGGCGGCGTCGGCGGTCATGACCTCCAGGTGTTCTGCGGCGTAGGCGTTGACGACGTCGAGCCCGTGGTCGAGGTCGTCGACCAGGACGATGCCGGACTGGGGCCCGGACAGGGCCTCGCGGACGCGGTCGGCGTGCCGGGTGGCGGCGGCGCGGACGCGCAGGCGGTCGACGACGGCGTCGGCCAGGGCCTCGTCCGGGGTGACCAGGACGGAGGCGGCCACCACGTCGTGCTCGGCCTGGCTGACGAGGTCGGCGGCGACGTGGTCGGGGTCGGCGGTGGCGTCGGCCAGGACGGCGATCTCGGTCGGGCCCGCCTCGGCGTCGATGCCGATGACCCCCTTGAGAAGGCGCTTGGCGGCGGCGACCCAGATGTTGCCGGGGCCGGTGACCATGTCGGTGCGGGCGCACCCGCCGGCGCCGTAGGCGAACATGGCGACGGCCTGGGCGCCGCCCACGGCGTAGACCTCGTCGACGCCGAGCAGGGCGCAGGCGGCGAGGATGGTGGGGTGCGGCAGGCCGCCGAACTCCTTCTGCGGCGGCGAGGTGACCGCCAGGGAGCGCACGCCCGCCTCCTGGGCGGGGACGACGTTCATGACGACGCTGGACGGGTAGACGGCGCGGCCGCCCGGCACGTAGAGGCCGACCCGGTCGACCGGGATCCAGCGCTCGGTGACGGTGCCGCCGGGGACGACCTCGGTGGTGTGGTCGGTGCGGCGCTGGTCGCGGTGGACCTTGCGGGCGCGGCGGATGGACTCCTCCAGCGCGGCGCGCACGGCCGGGTCGAGGCCGGCCAGGGCGGCGTCGATCGCGTCCTTGGGGACGCGGATGTCGGTGAGCCGGACCCCGTCGAAGCGCTCGGTGAGCTCGATCAGCGCCTCGACACCGCGATGGCGGACGTCCTCGCACAGGGGGCGCACGCGCTCGGCGGCGTCCGCCACGTCCATGGCCGCGCGCGGAAGGGCGTCGCGGGGGTCGTCCTGGCTGCCTCGGAGGTCGATTCGACTGATCACGCCCCCAGTCTAGGGGGCGATGCCCGACGGGTGGGCTCGGGCGTCCGGATGGTGGACACCACACCGGCACCGATGGGGCGGGTCTCCGCCTTCGGGGCATTCGCCACCAGCGGGAACGAAAACGCGAAATAAGTTCCGCCTTACTTTGGCATACCTTACCTAAATGAACCCAAGAAAGGCTTGGAAAGGCTTGCCTAACGAATTCTTCGGCGTTTCGCTGATTTCCGATAATGGCTTTGCATGGGCTATTGTAGGGGCATGACTTCGAACAAGAGCAGCGATAGTGGCCTTTCCAAGTTCCACCGTCTCCTCGTCGACCAGGTGCGGCACGAGTTCACGGCCTCCCACCAGTACGTGGCCCTCGCCGCCTGGTTCGACACGCACGACCTGCCCCAGCTGGCCCGGGTGTTCTACGAGCAGTCCCTGGAGGAGCGCGACCACGCCATGATGCTGGTGCGCTACCTCATCGACCGGGACGTCGACTTCGCCCTCCAGGGCGTGGACGAGATCGAGACCGAGTTCGCCGCGCCGCGCGACCTGGTCGCCCTGGCCCTGCGCCAGGAGCGCGAGGTCTCCGACCAGTTCCAGCGGCTGGCCAAGGTCGCCCGCGACGAGGACGACTACACCGGCGAGCAGTTCCTGCAGTGGTTCATCCAGGAGCAGGTGGAGGAGATCGCCAAGATGTCCACCCTCCTGAACGTGGTGGACCGTTCCAACGGGAATCTGTTCGACGTGGAGACCTTCGTCGCCCGCGACATGCCCAGCGAGGACAACGGCAGCCAGAGCGCTCCGGCCACCGCCGGCCCCGCCGTTTCCTAGGGCCTGTTCTCCAGGTGTTCCCCTGTGCCGCCGGGGTCCGTGAGGAGCCCGGCGGGGTTCTCCGGGCCCGGAGGAGTGGTCCTCGGGGGAAGCGTGCGGCCGCAGGCCGTCCGTTGAGGACCTTCCGCCATTCGTCGGGCGGGCCGGAGTACGGCCGGGGTTCGAAAAAAACAGCTCGGACACCCGGCGGGGGCGCCCGGTCGGAACCGGGCGCGCGGGCCCTACACGGCCGTGATCACCTGGCAGGCACTCGGCCTCGCCTGGGGCGGGTCCACCAGCGGGGCGC
>NZ_JBEXTT010000041.1:0-27422 GCF_040614155.1 Nocardiopsis sp. NPDC006139 | reverse complement strand
ACACATCCAGAAGCCTCACCGGGCACCCCCCGCCCAGCCCGTGCCGGCCATGTCGACGATCCGGCTGTAGTGGGCGCCGGGTCCTCGGCCTCGGTGACGGCGCGCACCACCACGATCCGGCGGGCGCCGGCGTCCAGGACCTGGTCGACGTTGTCGAGGTCGATGCCGCCGATCGCGAACCAGGGGCGGTCGGTGCCCAGGGCGGCCGCCCGCTCCACCAGCCCGGTCCCGGCCGCCGGGCGGCCCGGCTTGGTGGGCGTGGCCCAGACCGGGCCCACGCAGAAGTAGTCGCTGCCCGGCTCCTCGGCACAGGCACGGGCGGTGTCGATGTCGTTGTTGGAGCGCCCGATCAGCGGGTCGGCCCCGATGACGTCGCGGGCCATGGGCACCGGCAGGTCGCGCTGCCCCAGGTGGAGCACGTCGGCGCGCACCGCGCGGGCGATGTCGGCGCGGTCGTTGACCGCGAGCAGGGCGCCGTGGCGTTCGCACGCCTCCCGCAGCACCTCCAGGGCCGCGAGCTCCTCGCGCGCCTCCAGGCCCTTGTCCCGGAGCTGGACGATGTCCACTCCCCCGGACAGCGCGGCGTCGGCGAACTCGGCGAGATCGCCGCGCTCGCGGCGGGCGTCGGTGCACAGGTACAGAAGGGATGCGTCCAGGCGCTTGCGCAGGCTGGTTCCGTGGCTGGTCCTCACGCCCACCAGCCTAGGCCCTGGCCCCGGCGGGCCCAAGGGGGCGGGCGACGCGGGCGCGCCCACCCCGGCAGGGGCGTCAGAAGGCCAGGCTCTGGGCGCGGCGGCGCACCTCGGTGCCCCGGTTCTCGCGCATCGCCTGGATCGGGGTCCCGGGCAGCGTGTCGTCCGGCGTGAAGAGCCAGCGCAGCGCCTCCTCCGTGGAGTAGCCCGCGTCGCTGAGCAGGACCAGCGTGCCGGGCAGCCCCTTCACGAGGTCGTCACCGTCGACGAAGGCGGCCGGGATCGAGAGTTCGCCGCCGCGGACCACGCCCATGAGCCGGTTCTCGCGGATGAGCGTCTTGATGCGGTTCGGGCTCACGCCCAGAGGCGCGGCCGCCTCCTTGAGGGTCAGCCACTCGCCGACCAGGGTGTCGAGATTGGTATCGCTAGATGTCACCCCACCAATCTGCCACAGGCCCGGTCCCGCGGACACCACGCACGCCGCGGACACCGGCTCCGGCCCCCGGATCGGGGGGCCGTAGTATGTGGGGCGAACACAGACGTCCCGCGGGAGCCGGGTGGACCCGGCTGAGAGGGGGGCTGCCGCCCCCGACCGCACGAACCTGATCCGGATCATGCCGGCGAAGGGAGCGGAGGCAGCACCGTGCGCACCCCTGAGACCGAACGCCGCCCCGACACGATTCGTCCTACCTCTGGGGGGCCGGAGGGCGGCCACGGCGTCGTCGTGGTCGGCGGCGGCCTGGCCGGCCGCGTGACCGCCTGGCGGGCGGCACAGGCCGGGCACCGGGTCACCCTGGTCGAACCCGACCCCGTCACCGACCCGGCCGGGGCCCGGGCCGCGTCCACCGTCGCGGCGGGCATGCTCACGCCGGCCACCGAGGCGGTGTTCGGCGAGGAGCCCCTCATGGAGTTCGGCATCCGGTCGGCCGCCCTGTACCCGGACTTCGTCGCCGAACTGGAGGCCGCGAGCGGGCTCGGCGTCGGCTACCGCACCACCGGAACACTGCTGGTCGGCTTCGACGCCGACGACATGGCGGTCCTGGACCGCCTGCACGATCTCCAGAAGCGCCTGGGGGTGGAGACCGAGCGCCTGAGCGGCCGGGAGTGCCGGCGGCTGGAGCCGATGCTGGCCCCCGCGGTGCGCGGCGGCGTGCTCGCCCCCCGGGACCACTCGGTGGACCCGCGCCTGCTGCTGCGCGCCCTGGCGGTGGCCGGGGAGCGCGCCGGGGCCGCGGAGGTCCGCGGTCGTGTCACGGCCGTGCGCTCGCCCGGCGCCGGGGGCGCCCGGCTGGGCGCGGTCCTGGACGACGGCCGGGAGCTGCCCGCCGACCAGGTGGTGGTCGCCGCCGGGTGCTGGAGCGACCGGATCGACCTGCCCGAGCCCGTCGTGCCGCCGCTGCGCCCGGTCAAGGGGCAGCTGCTGCGCACGCGGGTGCCCGCCGGGGAGCCTCCCCTCGTGGAGCGGACGGTGCGCGGCCTGGTCCGGGGCTTCCCCGTCTACCTGGTGCCGCGCGCCGACGGCGAGATCGTCATCGGCGCCACCCAGGAGGAGCTGGGCTACGACACCTCCCTGACGGCGGGCGGGCTGTGGCAGGTGCTCCGGGACGCCCGCGAGCTGGTCCCCGGCGTGACCGAACTGGAGGTCACCGAGACCTGTGTGGGCCTGCGCCCCGGCTCCCCGGACAACGAACCCCTGCTGGGCCCCACCCGGGTCCCCGGCCTGCACCTGGCCGGGGGGCACTTCCGGCACGGGGTGCTGCTGACCCCGGTCACCGGCGAGGTCATGGCCCGTGCCCTGACCACCGGGACCCTGCCCGAGTACGCGGAGCGGTTCGCCGCCGACCGCGCAGGCGAGACGACGTGGAAGTGAGAGTTGTGGAGCTGATCGTCAACGGCGACCGCCGCGAGGCCGCCGACACCACCACGGTCGAGGAGATCGTGCGCGACCTGACCGCCGCCGACGGCGGCGCCATCCCCGGCGGCATCGCCGTCGCCGTCAACGACGAGGTGGTGCGCCGCGCCGCCTGGGCCGGTACCCGGCTGGGCGCGGGCGACCGCGTCGACGTCCTCACCGCCGTCCAGGGGGGCTGACCGTGACCGAGCACATCGACGACCCCCTGGTCATCGCCGGGGTCTCCTTCGGGTCCCGGCTCATCACCGGCACGGGCGGCGCGCCCTCGCTGGAGGTCCTGGAGGAGGCCCTGACCACCTCCGGCACCGAGCTGACCACCGTGGCCATGCGCCGGGTCACCCCGGGCGCCCGCGGCTCGGTCTGGGACGTGCTGGAGCGCAACGGGATCCGCCCGCTGCCCAACACCGCCGGGTGCTTCACCGCGGCCGACGCGGTGCGCACCGCCCGGCTGGGCCGGGAGGCGCTGGACACCGACTGGGTGAAGCTGGAGGTCGTGGCGGACGAGCACACGCTGCTGCCCGACCCGGTGGAGCTGCTGGAGGCCGCCGAGCGGCTGGTGGACGAGGGGTTCACCGTGCTGCCCTACACCAACGACGACCCGGTGCTGGCCCGCCGGCTGGAGCAGGTCGGCTGCGCGGCGGTGATGCCGCTGGCCGCGCCGATCGGCTCGGGGCTGGGCATCCGCAACCCGCACAGCCTGGAGCTGATCGTGGAGCAGGCCGGGGTCCCCGTGATCGTGGACGCCGGGATCGGCACCGCCAGCGACGCCGCCCTGGCCATGGAGCTGGGCTGCGACGCGGTGCTGCTGGCCAGCGCGGTGACCCGCGCCGAGGACCCGGTGCTCATGGCCCGGGCGATGCGCGACGCGGTCCGCGCCGGGCGCGCCGCCCGGCTGGCGGGGCGCATCCCCGTGCGGCGGCACGCCCGCGCCTCCTCCCCGGCCGCCGACTGAGCGGAACCCCGATGCGCGCGGGCCCCGCCTCCGGCGAGGCGGGGCCCGCCGGAAGAGACCTCGAACACGTGGGGACCGGGTCCCTTCCGTGATCATGCGAGCGATCCGGAACCGAATGCGCTCGGCGAGCGACGAAGATACACGGGGGACGCGGTCACCGACCGGCGGTCCGGCTCAGGCCGGAGCGCACCGCACCGACCCGGCCGCACACGGCGTCATCGCTGGTCAGAGCACTGACCGGGGGCCATCGGGAAGGCCACCGGTGCGGCGGCACCGCGGCGTTGCCCCCATCCCCTACCGTGAAGAGGGGTGCGCACCGCCCGGAAGCGGGGCCCGGCGCACCCCAGGACGACCCAGGACCGCACGCCCCACCCCCCGTGGAGCAGGGGCGGCGCGGCCGTGAACCGCGGGGCAGACCCGGGACGGGCTTCCGCTATCGTGTCGGTTCGACACCCGGTGTCGGGTACGCGCCACCGACCGCGACAGCCCGCGCTCCCCGCAGCAAGGACACTACTCCGCCGTGGACATGACGACTTCCGACCCGCTCGTGGGCGCCACTCTGGACCAACGCTACTTCGTGGAGTCCAGGATCGCCGGAGGCGGGATGGCGACCGTCTACGTCGCCCACGACCTGAGGCTGGACCGCCGGCTGGCGTTGAAGGTCATGCACCCTTCGCTGGCCCAGGACCCCACCTTCGTCCAGCGCTTCATCAACGAGGCGCACTCCGTCGCCAAGCTCTCCCACCCCAACGTCGTCCAGGTCTTCGACCAGGGCGAGGACCGGGGGCACGTGTTCCTGGCGATGGAGTACGTGCCGGGGCGCACCCTGCGCGCCCTGCTCAAGGAGCGCGGGCGGCTGTCCGCCCGCGACGCGCTCCAGGTGATGGCGCCGGTGCTGGCCGCGCTGGGCGCCGCCCACCAGGCCGGCATGGTGCACCGCGACATCAAGCCCGAGAACGTGCTCATCACCGAGGACGGCCGGATCAAGGTCGCCGACTTCGGCCTGGCGCGCGCGGTGGAGCAGTCCACCCAGGGCCTGACCCGCACCGGGACGCTCATGGGCACCGCCGCCTACCTGGCGCCGGAGCAGATCGAGCGGGGCACCGCCGACGCGCGCACCGACGTGTACGCGGCCGGGATCATGCTCTACGAGCTGCTCACCGGCAGCCAGCCGCACACCGGCGAGACGCCCATCGCGATCGCCTACCAGCACGTCAACGAGGACGTCCCGCGTCCCTCGCACTTCCTGCCGGGCCTGCCGCCGGAGGTGGACGCCCTGGTCACCAAGGCCACCGAGCGCGACCCCCGCTACCGGCCGGGCAACGCCGGGCAGTTCCTGGCCAAGGTGCTGGAGGTGCTGCACCGGCTGCCGCAGACCCCGGAGACGGGCGGCCCGCTGCCCCCGGTCGCCCCGGCGGCCGCCGCGACGGCGGCCGTCACCGCCCCGCAGCTCATCGCGGGCGGGGCCGGGCCCGGGACCGAGAACGCCACCATGGTCGTGGAGATGGGCCCGGGCGCCCCCTACCGCGATGACGACGACTACGCGGACGACTACCCCGGGGACGGCCCCCCGGGCCGGCGCCGCGGGGTGCTGCTGGGCGCGGGCGCCGCGGCCCTGGCCCTGATCGTGTTCGTCGCCGGGTGGTGGTTCCTGGTCGGGCGGTTCGAGGAGGTGCCCGAGGTCGTCGGCGCCGAGCAGGAGGCCGCCTGCGCCGCGGTGCGCGACGCGGGGCTGAAGTGCCTGGTGGCCGACGAGGCCGTCTACAGCGACGAGGCGGCGGGAACCGTCGGCGCGGTGGACCCCGAGGCCGGCGAGCGGCTCTCCCCCGGCGACGAGGTGACCATCAGCCTGTCCAAGGGGCCGCGCGAGGTCGAGATGCCGGACTTCAAGGGCGAGGACATCTCCAACGCGCTCAAGGAGATGGAGGAGCTGGGGTTCGCCCCGGAGAACCTGGAGCAGAACGTCGTCGACGCCGAGGACGTCCCGCCGGGCCAGGTCATCTCCACCGACCCGGAGCCCGGGCAGGTCGCCGACCGGGAGTCGACCGTCACCTTCGAGGTGAGCCGCGGCATCGACGTCCCGCCGGTGGCCGGGCAGAAGGCCGAGGACGCCGAGCGGACGCTGACGGAACTGGGCCTGACGGTGAACATCGTCGAGGTCGAGAGCGACAGCGTCGACGAGGGCCTGGTGATCAGCCAGAACCCCGACACCGGCGCCACCCTGAGCGCGGGCAGCGTGGTCGAGCTGACCGTCTCCACCGGTCCGCCGGGGGTGGACATCCCCAACGTCGTGGGCATGAACGTCCGCGACGCCAAGGAGGAGCTGGAGGAGGCCGGGTTCAAGGTGAAGGTGGAGCGCATCCTGGGCGGCCGGATCGTCGCGGAGCAGTCGCACACCGGCAGGGCGCCCGAGGGCACCGAGATCACGCTCACCGCGACCCCCTTCGCGTTCGAGGGCGAGGACGACGACTGACCCGGTACGGGTGAGGTGTGAGGGGCGGCGCGCCGGAGCGCCGCCCCTCCCGCGTCCGGGGCCCGGCCGGGTGCGGACGCGCGGGGGGCGTCACGGACCGGGGCGGGATAGGGTCACCGCCATGGAGAGCAGTGAGGACATCCGGGTCCTGGTCGTGGACGACCACCCCATGTGGCGCGACGCGGTCGCACGCGACCTCGACGAGGCCGGGCTGACCGTGGTCGGCACGGCGGGCGACGGCGCGAAGGCGCTGCGGATCGCCCCCGCGGCCCGGCCCACCCTGGCCATCGTCGACCTGCACCTGCCGGACATGACGGGGGTCGAGCTGACGGCGGGCCTGACGGCCCTGGCCGAGCCTCCCCGGGTGCTGGTGCTGTCGGCGAGCGGGGCCGGGGACGACGTGCTGGCCGCCGTGAAGGCCGGGGCCACCGGCTACCTGGTCAAGTCGGCGGGCCGCGACGAGCTCCTGGACGCGGTACGGCGGGTGCACCGGGGCGAGGCCGTCTACACCGCGGGCCTGGCCGGGCTGGTGCTGGGCGAGTACCGCAGGCTCTCGTCCTCGCGCGAGCGCGACGCCGACGACGGCGCCCCGGCGCTGACCCCGCGCGAGACCGAGGTGCTGCGCCTGGTCGCCAAGGGGCTGGCCTACAAGCAGATCGCGGAGCGGCTGTCGATCGCCCACCGCACGGTGCAGAACCACGTGCAGAACACCCTCACCAAACTGCACCTGCACAACCGGGTCGAGCTGGTGCGCTACGCCATCGACCGCGGCCTCGACGACTGACCCGGCGCGGGTCGGGGGACGGGCCCCGAAAGGACCGCGCGACGGGGCCCTCCGGACGGCGCAAAGCGGTACAGGGGGCCCGTTCCGGGCGGACCGCGGCGGAGTTCGGACGGTGTTCACCGGCCCGGGTTGGCCTGGGATCGCCCGTACCACTATGGTCTAGACCATATGGCGCCAAGCGCCGTGGAACCCACAACGTCGAGGAGATTCGTATGCGCGTCGGGGTGCTGACCGGTGGCGGCGACTGCCCTGGTCTGAACGCGGTCATCCGGGCCGTGGTCCGCAAGGGCATCAAGGACTACGGCTACGAGTTCGTCGGTTTCCGGGACGGCTGGCGCGGCCCCCTGGAGGGCGACACCATGCCCCTGGACGTCGAGGCGGTGCGCGGCATCCTCCCGCGCGGCGGCACCATCCTGGGCTCCTCCCGCACCAACCTCATGAAGATCGAGGGCGGCGTCGAGCGCGTCAAGGACAACATGGCCGGCCTGGGCGTCGACGCCCTGGTCGCCATCGGCGGCGAGGACACCCTGGGCGTGGCCCGCCAGCTCCACGACCGCGGCGTCAACGTGGTGGGCGTGCCCAAGACCATCGACAACGACCTCAACGCCACGGACTACACCTTCGGCTTCGACACGGCCGTCAACATCGCCATGGAGGCGATCGACCGCCTGCACACCACCGCCGAGTCGCACCACCGCGCCCTGGTCGTGGAGGTCATGGGCCGCCACGCCGGCTGGATCGCCCTGCACTCGGGCATGGCCGCGGGCGCCAACGTCATCCTCATCCCCGAGCGCCCCTTCGACATCGACGAGGTCGTCGCGCACGTCGAGAGCCGCTTCCGCACCCAGTACGCGCCGATCATCGTGGTCGCCGAGGGCGCGCACCCCAAGGAGGGCCAGATGGAGCTGGCCACCGGCGAGAAGGACTCCTTCGGCCACGTGCGCCTGGGCGGCATCGGCCAGACCCTCGCCGACGAGATCGAGCGGCGCACCGGCAAGGAGGCCCGCTCGGTGGTCCTGGGCCACGTGCAGCGCGGCGGCACCCCCACCGCGTTCGACCGCGTGCTCGCCACCCGCCTGGGCGTCAACGCCATCGAGGCCGTGCACGACAAGGCGTTCGGCAAGATGGTCGGCCTCCAGGGCACCGACATCGTCCGGGTGGACCTGGCCGAGGCGACCGACACCCTCAAGACGGTCCCCGTCGAGCGCTACGCCGAGGCCGAGGTCTTCTTCGGCTAGGCCGTGTTCTTTCGAACCTCCGCTCCGCCCCGGTTCGTGCCCGGCGCCCCTTGAGGGCGGGGACCCCCGCCCCTCCGGGCGCCTCACGAACCCCCGGCGGCGCAGGAGGGCGTTCAGAGAACAGGCGCCGGGCCGGAGTTCTCGGGGAGCGGCGGAACACGCTCCCCCGCGGGCCCCTCAGGGGCCCGCCGCGCACCGCCCCCTCCCACGGCTCCCGGGAGGGGGCGGCCGCGTTCGGGGCGCCTCAGGAGAGCACGGGTTCGCCGAGCCGGACGGCGCAGGGGCAGTCGAAGGCGCCCTCCGGGTGCCGGCCCGCGTCCGGGGCCACTCCGCGCACCCGGTGGATCTCACGCACCGTGACGGTGCGGGGGACGAAGACCTCCCAGCCCCGCGGGTCCGGCAGGGCCCGCACGATCCGCACCGCCTCCCCCGCGGTGACCCGCAGCGGCCGGTTCGCGTAGTGCCCGACGGTCACCGGCTGGTCGTCGTCCAGCCGGATGTGCACCGCGACGAACCGCCGGTGGTCGTCGTCACGTGCGAGTTCCCGCAGCCACTGGTGGGTGAGCGTGTAGCAGGGCAGTACCGGGAAGCAGTACACGCCGCGTCCCCGGCCGCGGCCGCGGCCTGCCGCACGGACCCCCGAGCGGCGCAGGCGCACGGTGTTCGCGGCGGGGGTGAGGTGGACGAACAAGGCCATGCCGCGATCCTAGGTTTCCCCCGGCGGATACGCACGGTGGTCAACCGGGTGCGTCGTCTTCCGTCCGGACCGAAATTTGGATGGAGCGGTGGCGGAGATGTTCGATACTGGTAGAAGTACGGCGATGGGCGATCCCGGTTTCCCGCCACCGCCGGTCCGATCACGGCAACCGGGCACCCACGCATGTCTATCCGGAGGTAGCACCCATGTCCGCGTCGCTTGAGTCCGCGCCGGTCCCCGTCGGAGGAGCCGGGGACGGGCTGGGCGAACTCTGCGTGCTCATGAAGCTCGGCGAGATCGTCCTCAAGGGCTCCAACCGCAAGCTGTTCGAGCGCCGCCTGCACAACAACATCCGCTCGTCCGTGCGCGACCTGGGCGAGATCCGCGTCTCCCAGCGCGGCTCCGGCGTGATCATCGTGCGCAAGCCCGGCGCCTCCGACCTCGAGGTCGCCGAGATCGCCGACCGCATGGCCAACGTCATGGGCGTCGTCTGGGTGCACCTGGTGCGCCGGGTGCCCAAGGACCTGGCCGCGGTCACCGACGTGGCCGTGCGCTCCATGGAGGGCCGCGAGGGCACCTTCGCGGTGCGCGCCCGCCGCCGCGACAAGCGCTTCGAGATGACCTCCTCCGAGCTGGCCGGGTACCTGGGCTCGGAGATCGTCAAGGCGCACGGCTACCCCGTGAACCTCAAGCGCCCCGACAACACGCTGTACGTCGAGGTGGACAAGGACGAGGCGTTCGTCTTCACCGACGGCGTCCCGGGCCAGGGCGGGCTGCCCGCCGGGATGAGCGGCCGCGGCCTGGTCCTGATGTCGGGCGGCATCGACTCGCCGGTGGCGGCGCACCGGATGATCCGGCGCGGGCTCAAGGTGGACTTCCTGCACTTCTCCGGGATGCCGTTCACCGGCCCGGAGTCGATCTACAAGGCCTACAGCCTGGTCCGCCAGCTGGACCGCTACCAGGTGGGCTCGCGCCTGTTCGTGATCCCCTTCGGCAAGGCCCAGCAGCAGCTCAAGAGCTCCGGGGTCGAGCGGCTCCAGATCGTCGCCCAGCGGCGGCTCATGCTCAAGACCGCCGAGGTGCTCGCCGACGACCTGAAGGCCGAGTGCCTGATCACCGGCGACGCCCTGGGACAGGTCTCCAGCCAGACCATGACCAACCTCACGGCGCTGGACGACGCGGTGGACCTGCCCATCCTGCGCCCGCTGATCGGCATGGACAAGACGGAGATCATGGACCAGGCCCGCCGGATCGGGACCCTGTCCATCTCGGAGCTGCCCGACGAGGACTGCTGCACCATGCTGACCCCGCGCCAGGTGGAGACGGCGGCCAAGATCCCCGACCTGCGCCAGATCGAGAAGCGCCTGGACGCCGAGGAGCTGGCCGAGTACCTGGTGACCACCGCCCAGGTGCACAAGCCCAGCTTCCTGGGCGAGGCCGCCCCGGCCCGGCTGGAGCCCGCCAAGGCCGCGGCGGTCAGGGTCTGACGCTCCCGGCGGGCCCGGCCGGCCCGACACGACGGGGCCGTGCGCGGATCGTGGGTCCACGGTCCGCGCACGGCCCCGTCGTCGTGGCCGCGGGGTCTCAGAGCCCGGCGAGCTCGTGGCCGGGCGCCGGGGTGAGCGTGCGCCCGGTGAGCGCCGCCAGGGTCCCGGCGAGGTCGCGCAGCTCGGCCAGGTCCTCCTGGACCAGGGCCTGCGGGCCGTCGCACAGGGCGGTCTCCGGGTGCGGGTGGACGTCGACGATGACGCCGTCGGCGCCGACCGCGACGGCGGCCCGCGACAGCGGCAGCACCAGCGAGCGCTTGCCGCCGGAGTGGGACGGGTCGACGATCACCGGCAGGTGGGACAGGTTCTGCGCGACCGGGACCGCGCTGATGTCCAGGGTGTTGCGGGTGGCCTTCTCGAAGGTCCGGATGCCGCGCTCGCACAGGACGATGTCGAGGTTGCCCTGCTGGGCGATGTACTCGGCGGCCATCAGCCACTCCTCGATGGTGGCGCTCATGCCGCGCTTGAGCAGCACCGGCTTGCCCGCGGCGCCCGCCGCCTGGAGCAGGGCGAAGTTCTGCATGTTGCGGGTGCCGATCTGGAGCATGTCGGCGTAGGAGGCGACCAGCTCGACGTCGGCGGCGTCCACGACCTCCGTGACGATCGGCATCCCGGTCTCCTCGCGGACGTCGGCGAGGATCCTCAGGCCGGCCTCGCCCAGCCCCTGGAAGGCGTACGGGGAGGTGCGGGGCTTGTAGGCGCCGCCGCGCAGCAGGGACGCGCCGGCCTCCAGCGCCATCCGGGCCGCGGCCAGGGTCTGCTCGGGGGTCTCCACCGCGCACGGGCCCGCGATGACGGTGACGTTGTCGCCGCCGATCGGCACCCCGCGGACGCTGACGACGCTGCGGCTGTCGTGGTTCTCCCGGCTGACCAGCTTGTAGGGGGCGGAGATGCGCAGGACGTCGGCGACGCCGGGCTTGGCGGCCAGCCCCAGGTCCTGGAAGCGCTCCACGTCGCCGACGAGGCCGATGATGGTGCGGCTGACGCCGCGGGTGACGTAGGCCTCGCCGCCGGAGGAGGCGACCAGTTCGACGATCGAGTCGATGTCGTCCGAGGTGGCGCCCGGCGCCATCACGATGACCATGTGGGTTTCCCTGCCTGTCGTTGGATGTGGTGCGGGAGAGCCGTGGCCCGGTGCGCGGTGCCGGAACGCAAAGAGCCCCGGGCCGCTACCGGCCCGGGGCTCCTGTCGTCTGTGTCAGCGCAGCGCTTTACAGGCGACCGGGGTGTAGGGCCGGTAGCCATAAAAGCGCCAGAAGTTCCGCTGCATGGCTGTGACTATAGCGCACGGTCGCGGCGTCGTCGCACGACGGGGGCGCGTGACCTACCTCTCGTTGCCGCCTGGCAGGATGGCGGTTGGACGAGAGGAACAGGAGGCCGAGTGTCCGAGTCAGCGGAGGACCTGGACGACCACGGCGACCGGCGGCTGCCGCCCGGACAGGCGGCGCGCACCGCCCGGCACCGGGCCCTGCACTACGGTCCGGTGCCCGCCTTCCGCCCGCAGAAGTGGGACTTCCGGGTCATGGGGGCGACCGAGGACCTGGGGTCGTACCGGTGGACCTGGCAGGAGTTCTCCCGCCTGCCCCGCACCGACCGCGTGAGCGACTTCCACTGCGTGATGCGGTTCAGCATCCCCGGTGTGCGCTGGTCGGGGGTGCGCGCCCTGGACCTGGTGGAGGCCGCGCCGCCCGCGCCCGAGGTGACGCACGTGATGGCGTGGGGCGAGTACGGGTACAGCGCGAACCTGCGCCTGGACGACTTCCTGCGCGAGGACGTGCTGCTGGCCACCCACCGGGACGGCGCCCCGCTGCCCGCGGAGAACGGCCACCCGCTGCGGCTGGTGGTGCCGCACCTGTACGGCTGGAAGAGCGTGAAGTGGCTGCGGGCGGTGGAGTACATGACCGCCGACCGGCGCGGGTTCTGGGAGGAGCGCGGCTACCACAACCTGGCCGAGGCGTGGCGCGAGCAGCGCTTCTTCCACCAGGAGGAGCCGGGCCAGGGCCCGCCCCTCTGACCTCCCCCTCCTCTGACGGACCGCCCCCTGGCGGCCCGCGCGCCCGGCGGGTCCGGCCCCGCGGTCAGCGGGGCAAGCGCATCTCCACCTCGGTGCCCTGGCCCGGGGCGGAGAAGACCTCGACCGTGCCGCCCAGGTCGCGCAGCCGCCCGCGCACGGACTGGGCGATGCCCAGCCGCCCCTCCCGTCCCGCCTCCTCCAGGCGCCCCTCCGGGATGCCCGGGCCCTCGTCGCGGACCGTGACGGTGACGGCGTCCCCCTCGTCCTCCACGAGGATCCAGGCGCGGGTCCCGGGCGGGCAGTGGAGCCCGACGTTGGCCAGCGCCGCCTCGACCGCGGCGAGCAGCTCGGCCGCGACGGCGCCGGGCAGCGGCACCGGGGTGGCCGGGGCCGACACCGACACCCGCACCGACTCCAGGCGGCGCAGGGGGTCGCGCAGGTCGACCTCGGGGTCGCCGCCGGCCCCCGCGTCCGCCGGGCCCGGCGCCGCGGCGGACCGCGCCGCCCCCGGCCCGGAGGGGGCCCCGGTGAGGTCGGTGAGCCCGTCGGTGATCATGGCGCGCAGCCGGACCTCCTGCTCCCCGGCCAGGCGTCCGAGCTCGGCGGCCTCTCCCCCGGCCTCGGCTCCGCGGCGGCTCACCAGGGTCAGCACCTGCAGCACCGAGTCGTGGATGGAGCGGGCCAGCTGCTCGCGCTCGCGCAGGCGCGCCTCCAGGGCCACCGCCCGGGCGAACCTCTCCTCGGCCTGCCCGGCCACGCGCGCCATGTAGCCGACCGCCAACCCGGCCAGCAGGAGCAGGACCACGCCGCGGGCCGTGGCCGGGGTGATGGGGGCGCCCATGACGACCCGCAAGGTGATGTCGGCGACGCCGTAGAGCACGGCCACGGCGCCCGCGCCCCGGCGCCCCCAGACGACCCCGGCGGCCAGCGCCGCCCCGGCGAACCAGTAGCCGCTCAGCGGCGGCGCCTGGGTGAGGTAGAAGGGCGTGGCGGCCAGGGCGGTGGCGAACAGGCAGGCGAAGGCCACCGCCAGGTCGGCCAGGAGCAGCCGCCCGGTGCGCAGCTCCGGGCGGGCGTAGGCGGAGGAGGCGACCACCGTCCAGGCCGCCATGGCGACCAGGACCGTCCAGCCCAGCCAGGGGCGGGTCAGGTGCTCGTGGTGCTGGACGAGCAGCAGCAGCGAATAGACCAGGGCCGCGGCGCGGAACAGCGAGATGCCGCGCCACAGGGGGATGTCGAAGCCCAGGGCTCAGACCACCGCCCCGTTGTCGGGGCCGTTGTCACCCGGCGGCCTGCCGTCGGTCATGCGCAGGATGAGGATGACGAACCCGGCCAGGAACGCCACCACCGCCATGAACATCAGCCAGTTGGGCAGGGTCAGCCCCAGGAAGGCCGCGCCGAACACCAGGACCGGTCCGCCCAGCAGGCCGAACCAGGCCGCGATGCCCAGCCGGTCGCCCTGGAGCAGCGGCGGCGGGGGCGGCGGCTCGTAGTGGCCCTCCAGCTCGTCCTCGGCGCGGCGCAGCGCCTCCTCGTCGTCGTCCTGGTCGTCGGGGTCGCCGGCGAGGATGTCCCCCGGCGTCGGCGTCTCCGTCCTCCCGCGGGGCGCGGGGGGACCGGCGTTCTCGGCGTCGGGCCACCGGGCGCCGCGGGAGGGCGGAGCGTCGTCGTCGTAGAAGCGGGCGACGAGGTCGTTCCACACCGCGTCCTCGTCGGCGGAGCGCGCCGGAGGGGCGTCCGGGTCGACGTTCCCGGGCGGGCCGTCCAGCAGGTCCCCGCCGACGGCGGCCTCCTGGTCGTCGGCGTCGGCCTCCTCGCGGCGCTCCTCGGCCTCGGGGACCGCGCGCACCCCCAGTTCCGGCAGTTCGGTGCCCAGGACCCGCTCGGCCGCGACGCGCTCCTCCGCGTCCACGTACAGGTGGTCGGTGGGCGGGTCGTCCCCGTCGCCCCCGGGGGGCTCCAGGACGTCCTCCGCCAGCGGCACCGCGTAGGCCGCGATACCGCTGCGCCGCAGCGCCTCCAGCATCAGGTCGGCGTGCGTGGGCGCGAGCAGGATCAGGGGCACGTAGGCGTCGGCGAGCAGGCCGTTACCCCGACGTTGCGTCATCGGTCGGCTCCTTCCCCGCTTCTGGCGTGGGCCCGCACGAAGGCGAGGCTTCCGTCGAAGATGTCGGCGGCGTCATGGTCGAGGGTCGCCACGTGGTAGCTGTCGTGGAGCAGGTGGATCGTCAGCCGGGTGTTGACCGCTCTCCTAGCGAGGATACGCAGACTGCGCGGTCCGACAACGTGGTCCTGGGGACTCCGGTAGGCCAGAATCGGCGCGCGCAAACCGGACATGCCCTCCTGAACCGCGCGCCACAGCTTCGGGAGTGTCGCGGCGGCCGCGGTGGGGACCCGGTCGTAGCCCCCCTCACCGGCGCCGACGTCGTCCTTGGCGATGTCGCTCTCCAGGCCGGGGGTGTAGGGCAGGAACCTGGCCGCCAGGGTGCGGAACGGCGCGATGAGCGGCAGCCGCGGGTCCTCGACCGCCAGCGAGGGGTTGACCAGGACCAGGCCGCGCACCAGGTCCGGGTGCTCCTGGGCCAGGCGCAGGGAGAGGGCGCCGCCCATGGACAGGCCCATGACGAAGACCTCGGAGCAGCGCGAGGACAGCTCCAGCAGCGCCCGTTCGACCTCGGCGTACCAGTCGTCGCCGGTGGTGAGGGCCATGTCGGTCCAGACGGTGCCGTGGCCCGGCAGCAGGGGCAGCTCCACGCTCAGTCCCGCCGCGGCCAGGTGGTCGGCCCAGGGGCGCATGGAGCGGGGGGAGCCGGTGAACCCGTGGCACAGCAGGACGCCCACATCGGAGCCGTGGTGGCTGAAGGGCTCCGCCCCGGGGATCAGCGCGGTGTCTTCGGTCGGTCTCACGGACTTCCCCCAGGGATGCGTACGGCGCCGCGGCGCGCGTGACAGGACGACGGTGCCGCGGTGGTCACCCCGGCTTCACAGGCGTGAGGCTAACCGTTCCGCGGACCGTTTGTCATGGGTGGGCACCCATGTTCCGCTCTCGTCCCCAAAGAGGGGTGTCGCGCATCACGTGGCACGAACTGAGTATCCTCATCGCAGTGCTGGCCGAGCGGGACAGCGGATCGCGGCAGACCCTGCCCGGAGCTCCCCGCGTGTGCAGGGGTGATCCGAAGAGATGTTCTACTGGGTGGTCAAGGCGATCCTGGGGCCGATCCTGGCCGTGCTGTGGCAGCCCCGCGCCGAGGGCGTGGAGAACGTGCCGCGCCGCGGGCCCGCCCTCATGGTGGGCAACCACCTGTCGTTCTCCGACCATTTCTTCGGGCCGCTGCCGCTGCCGCGCAAGATCACGTTCCTGGCCAAGGCGGAGTACTTCACAGGGACCGGGGTCAAGGGGCTGGCCAGCCGGGCGTTCTTCTCCGGCGTGGGACAGATCCCCATCGACCGCTCCGGCGGCAAGGCCAGCGAGGCGGCGCTGCGCACCGGGCTGAAGGTGCTCAAGCGCGGCGACCTGCTGGGCATCTACCCCGAGGGCACCCGCTCCCCCGACGGCCGCCTGTACCGGGGCCGCACCGGCGTGGCGCGCATCGCGCTGGAGGCGCGGGTCCCGGTGGTGCCGATGGCGATGATCAACGCCGACAAGATCATGCCCCCCGGGCGCACCGTCCCCAAGCTGGGCATCCGCCCGGTGGTGAAGTTCGGCAAGGCCCTGGACTTCTCGCGGTACTACGGCATGGAGAAGGACCAGCGGGTCCTGCGCGCCGTCACCGACGAGATCATGTACGCGCTCATGGAGCTGTCCGGCCAGGAGTACGTGGACCGCTACGCGCAGGCGGTCAAGGCCGAGCTCGAGGAGGAGGCGCGCGAGGCCCGCAAGGAGCAGAGCGCCGACAGCAGGGAGCGCCGCCGGGCCGAGAAGGCGCGCCGCAAGGAGGAGCGCCGGGCCCGCCGGGCGGAGAAGAAGGCCGCGAAGGCCGCCGGGGACTCCCCCGCCGAATAGGCCACGGCGAAGGCCCCGGTGCGCGCACCGGGGCCTTCGCCGTTCCTGCGGGTCGGTATCCTCGCGGGGTCAGTGGCGGGCCAGGTCGCCCGCGCCGACGATGCCCGCCTCGCCGCCCAGCTCCGCCAGGCGCACCTCGGCCAGCCGGCGGCCCGGGCGCCCGGAGACGTGGCGGGCGTAGGAGTCGCGGATGGGCTCCAGGATGAACTCCCCGGCGTCGGACACGCCCCCGCCCAGCACGAAGCACTCCGGGTCCAGGATGGCCGCCAGGTCGGCCAGTCCCACGCCGGCCCACTCGCCGATGGTGCGGAAGCAGGAGAGCGCGCCCTCGTCGCCCTCGCCGGCCGCCTCGGTGATCACGTGGCCCTCGATGTGCTCCACGACGCCGCCCGCCAGCTCCAGCATCCGCCGGCCGGCCGCCGGGTCGGTCCGGGCCAGGTCCTGGCCGGCCGCGACCAGGGCGCGGCCGCTCGCGTACTGCTCCCAGCAGCCGTGGTTGCCGCAGGCGCAGCGGCGCCCGTGCGGGACGACCCGGTAGTGGCCGACCTCGGCCGCCACGCCGAAGCGCCCGCGGTGCAGCCGGCCGCCCATGACCAGGCCGCCGCCGATGCCGGTGCCCAGGGTGACGCAGACGAGGTGGTCGCTGCCCCGGCCCGCCCCGAAGCGGGCCTCGGCCCAGGCCGCGGCGTTGGCGTCGTTCTCGATGACGACGGGGAGGCCCGCCCTCTCCTGGACGCGCTCCTTGAGGGGGTCGTCGCGCAGGCCCAGGTTGACGGCGACCTGCACGGTGGCGCGGTCCTCGTCGACGAACCCGGCCACGCCGACCCCGACGGCCTGGACCTCGCCGTGGCGGCCGCGCAGCTCGTCCACGGCCTTGGCGACGACGTCGGCCAGCCCGCGGGGGTCGTTGGCGGGGGTGGGGTACTTGACGCGGTCCAGGATCCGCCCGTCGTGGTCGACCACCCCGGCGGCGACCTTGGTCCCGCCGATGTCCACTCCGATGGTCAGCATGAGGGGCGGCTCCTTCTCACTTACGCCCGAACTCTGACATAAGTAGCCAGGCCCATGGCATGGGTCTTTTCAAATGGTGTAAACCATTCGATTAAACCAGGCTCGGACCGCTGTGGACACCCCGGCTGTGCTACGAGGTGACCTGGCGCCCCTCCCCCTCGGGGCGCTCCTCGGCGCGCCAGGGCGCGGAGGTGTCCGGGGCGTGCTCGGAGGCGCGCCGCTCGCGCTCCAGGGAGCGCTCCAGCGCCCCCAGCGTCCTCCCCAGCGCGCCCACCATGCCCAGGCCCGCGCGCCCCAGGTGCCCGGCGATCTCCGGGGCCGACTCCCGCACGATGCCCAGGACCTCCTCCACGAGGGGGCGCGGCTCGGGCTCGGTCTCCAGGCGGATGGCCTCCTCCCACACGTCGCCCTTGGGCGGCGGGGAGGTGACCGCGCCGACACCGCGCTTGACCCCGGCGATCAGCAGTCTGCGCTGCAGGCCGTCAACGATCCTCAGGGCGTCATCGATGATGTCGCCGGTGTTCTCCGCCATCAGGTCCTCCTCGACAGGCCGGTTCTCGCTTCACGTTAACCGCCCCGGGGGCGCCGCGCCGGGTGCCCCGGGAGGGATCAGGGAAGGATCAGGGGAGCCCCGATGTTCCACACCGAGAAACGAAACGGACACACGACGCGAACGATCACTGATGTGCGCAAAGCACGACCCGAGCGTATAGTTCGCGTGCGTAACGGGTTCCTGACCTGCACGCTCACCGGACGTCACAGGCCGCACCCGCGTACATACGACCCGCCCAACGGGGGATCACTGTTGGATACCGAACGGCAACCCGTTCTACTCACGAGTAGCATGGTGTTGTTACGGTCGTCACGTCCTTGAACATCCAGAACCCGTACACGTCCAGGAGCATCACGTGCGCGAATACAGCTCTCCCGCGAAAGCCGAGATCTCCGATGACGCGCGGCTGACCGACACGCTCTACGCGCGCGCGGCCGGTGAGCCGAGCGCCGTCGCCGCCCGCCAGCAGGAGTCCGGCCAGTGGCGCGACGTCACCGTCGCGGAGCTGCACGGCGACATCGCCGCCTACGCCAAGGCCCTGATCAACGCCGGCATCGGGCACGGCGACCGCGTCGCCCTGCTGTCGCGCACCCGTTACGAGTGGACCGTCGTCGACTACGCGATCTGGTCCGTCGGCGCCGTCACCGTCCCCATCTACGAGACCTCCTCCGCCGAGCAGATCGAGTGGATCCTCTCCGACTCGGCCGCCAAGGCCGTGTTCGTCGAGAGCCAGGCCCACGCGGAGCGCATCACCTCCGTCCGCGACAAGGCCCCCGAGCTCAAGGAGATCTGGCGCTTCGACGGCCCCGAGTTCGCCGAGCTGCGCGACACCGGGTCCGGGGTCTCCGACGAGGACCTGGAGGAGCGCCGTACCGCGGTCAAGGCCGACGACCTCGCCACCCTCATCTACACCTCCGGCACCACCGGGCGCCCCAAGGGCTGCCAGCTGACGCACCGGAACTTCCTCTTCATCGCGCACAGCGCCCTCGAGGGCCCCGCCAAGCAGGTCCTGCGCGGCCGGGAGAACCCCTCCACCCTGCTCTTCCTGCCGCTGGCGCACGTGTTCGCCCGCTTCGTGCAGGTGATGGTCATCGAGGCCAAGGCCACCCTGGGCCACTACCCCTCCACCGGGCCCGACCTCATCGAGCAGTTCTCGGTGTTCAAGCCGACCTTCCTGCTGGCCGTGCCGCGCGTGTTCGAGAAGGTGTACACCAAGGCCGAGCAGAAGGCCACGGCCGAGGGCAAGGGCAAGATCTTCGCCGCGGCCGCCGACACCGCCATCGCCTACAGCCAGGCGCTGGCCACCGGGCGCATCCCCCTCACGCTCAAGCTCAAGCACGCCCTGTTCGCCAAGCTGGTCTACGGCAAGCTCCTGGCGGCGCTGGGCGGCAACGCCGAGTACGCGGTCTCCGGCGGCTCCGCGCTGGGCGCGCGGCTGGGCCACTTCTTCCGCGGCATCGGGTTCACCATCATCGAGGGCTACGGCCTCACCGAGACCACCGCCCCGACCTCCGTGAACAGCCCGGAGTTCAACAAGATCGGCACCGTCGGCCAGCCGATGCCGGGCACCACCATCCGCATCGCCGAGGACGGGGAGATCCTCCTCAAGGGCGACCACATCATGGTGGGCTACTGGAACAACGAGAAGGCCTCCCAGGAGGCGTTCACCGAGGACGGCTTCTACCGGACCGGCGACCTGGGATCGCTGGACGACGACGGCTTCCTCAGCATCACGGGGCGCAAGAAGGAGATCATCGTCACCGCGGGCGGCAAGAACGTCGCCCCGGCGGTGCTCGAGGACCGCATCCGCGCCCACGCCCTGGTCAGCCAGTGCATGGTGGTCGGCGACAACCGCAAGTTCATCGCCGCGCTGGTGACGATCGACCCCGAGTCCTTCGAGCAGTGGAAGGCCGCCAACAAGAAGACCGGCGGCATCCCGGAGCTCACCGAGGACCCGGACCTGGTCGCGGCCATCCAGGAGGCGGTCGACCACGCCAACCAGGCGGTGTCCAAGGCCGAGGCGATCAAGAAGTTCAAGATCCTGCCCAGCGACTTCACCGAGGAGAGCGGCCAGATGACCGCCTCCCTGAAGGTCAAGCGCCACGTGGTGAACAAGGAGTGGAGCAAGGAGATCGAGGAGATCTACGCGGGCTGATCTCCACCCTTCACCGGCCGGTCCTCCTCTTCGAGGGGGACCGGTTTTTTCGGGCCCGCCGAAACCCCCGACATACCGGACACCGATCCCACCGGCCCCACCCGCGGCCGGGGGCGGGGCGATCGGGGGCCGAGCCACGACCGGAGGGAGGACCGCCTCCCCGGCCCGAGACAGCGGGCGCCCTGGCGGCGCGCACACCCGGGGGCGGAGGCCCCGCGACGCCCTCCGGCGGTGGCCAAGGGCCCCGGACGGGTGGGAAACCCCCTGCGGCGGGGGTAGCGGTTCGCCTTCCGGCTGTGGCTCAGGTTCCCGGTCGGGTGGACGACCCCCTACGGCCGGGGCCCGCAGGTACGCGCGGCCCTCACCCCCGTGTGTCCGGGGTGGAGGGTGTGTCCACCCCGACCCCCTGGGGTCGAAGGAGATGATCCGCCCTCCGGTAGTGGCTCGGCCCCCGACAGACCCGCCCGTCACCCACCACAGCGTTGAAAGGGCATGGGGTCGCCCGTCCGGTCGAGGTGCGGGCCCCACAGCGCCCATCGACCGCCCCCGTGGGCCCCTACAGCGGAGGCCCGGCAACGGGCTCCTGAGGGCCCCGGGCGGGCACCCCCCGAAAACGCAGGGACCCGGCCGTCGGCCGGGTCCCTGTGGGGCTTCACCTCGGTCAGTGGTGGGAAGCGTGCTCCTTCACGACCTCGTCGGAGTGGTGGAGGTGGTGGCCGCTGTGCGGCTCCACCCCGTCCAGGGACACGTTGTCCTTGGTGTACCACTCGGCGAGGGCGCGGCGGAGGCGGCCCTTGGCCTTGCGCGACGCGGGGTTCTTGACGCCCTTGTCGTCGGTCTCGGGCTCGGTGAGGGCCGTGGAGGTGATCTCCGGCTTGCTGGCCAGGATCTCCGTGGTCTCCTCCGAGTTGCGCTTGTGCACCTCGATGAACTCACCGCTGGGCAGCTGCTGGATGATGCCGCTCTCGTACCCGTGCTCCAGGCTGTCCCGGTCACGGCGCTGCAGGCCCAGGCAGATGCGCTTGGCGGCGATGAAGGCGATGATCGGCCCGACGATGGCCAGTACACGGAAGATGTACGTGGTCACGTACAGGCTGATCGAGAACGTCTCCGAGATGATGTCGTTCGACCCGGCGAGCCACAGGATCCCGTAGAACGTGATGCCCGCGGCGCCCACGGCGGTGCGGACCGGGGCGTTGCGCGGCCGGTCGGCCACGTTGTGCGCCCGCTTGTCGCCGGTGATCCACTGCTCCAGGAACGGCCAGGCGCCCAGACCGCCGAAGATGATGCCCGGGATGACGAGTCCGGGCACCAGCACGCC
This sequence comes from Nocardiopsis sp. NPDC006139, assembly GCF_040614155.1. NCBI lineage: Bacteria > Bacillati > Actinomycetota > Actinomycetes > Streptosporangiales > Nocardiopsidaceae > Nocardiopsis > Nocardiopsis sp. NPDC006139. The sequence goes on along the minus strand of NZ_JBEXTT010000041.1, from coordinate 6,070 downwards.
GATGGGAACGGCGTAGCCGAAGATCTGGAAGTCGAACCAGTTCGGGAAGATGCGCAGCGAACCCTCCATGAAGCCCATGTACCAGTCGGGCTGGAGCCCGGAGGTGATGGACGTCGGGGTGAAGGGCCCGAACAGGTGGATCGGGTTGATCTGCACGAACGCGCTCAGACCCGCGATCACCGCGAAGGTGAAGAAGAAGAACCCGCCGGCCTTGACCGCGAAGCCGGGGAACATCGGGGTTCCCACCACGGTCTTGTCCGTACGCCCCGGTCCGGGGTACTGGGTGTGCTTCTGGTGCCACAGGATCATGAAGTGCGCGACGATGAGCCCCAGCAGGAGCGCCGGGATCGCCAGCACGTGCAGCATGTACAGGCGCGTGATGATGTCCTCGCCGGGGAACTCCCCGCCGAACAGGAACATCGAGATGTACGTGCCGACCAGCGGCAGCGCCAGCATCACGCCCTGGAGGATGCGGACGCCCATGCCCGAGGGCAGGTCGTCCGGCAGCGAGTAGCCGAAGAGGCCCTCGAGCATCGCCAGGGTGAAGATCACGACGCCGATGATCCAGTTGATCTCGCGCGGCTTGCGGAACGCCCCGGTGAAGAACACGCGGAGCATGTGCACGACGAGCGAGGCCACGAAGATCAGCGCGGCCCAGTGGTGGATCTGGCGGACCAGGAACCCGCCGCGCACCGCGAAGTCGATGTGCAGCGTCGAGGCGTACGCCTCCGACATGACGACGCCGTTGAGGCGCTCGTAGGGCCCGTCGTAGACGACCTCGATCATGCTCGGCTTGAACCAGAGCGTGAGGAAGACACCGGTGACGAGCAGGATGATGAACGAGTACAGCGCGATCTCGCCCAGCATGAACGACCAGTGGTTCGGGAAGACCTTGCGCAGGTTCTTCTCGCCCATCTTGGCGACGTGGAAGCGGTCGTCGATGAAGTTGCCGACGCCGCGCAGCGCCTTGGGTGCTTGGGTGGTCTTGCTCATCGACTAGTCCTTCGCGTAATCCCAGAACGTCGGACCGGGCGGCTCGGTGAAGTCGCCCCGCGCGATGAGGTAGCCCTCATCGTCGACGCCGATGGGAAGCTGCGGCAGCGGCCGGTGGGCCGGGCCGAAGACGACCTTGGCGGCGTCCGACGCGTCGAACGTGGACTGGTGGCACGGGCACAGGATGCGGTGCGTCGTGCGCTCGTACAGCGCGGCCGGGCAGCCCACGTGGGTGCAGATCTTCGAGTAGGCGATGATCCCATTGTGCGTCCAATTCAGACGCGGGGCCACCTCCCCGTCGACCTCGATCTCGTCCTCCATGCTCGGCTTCCAGTCCTCGGCCGGCATCTTGATGAGCAGGATGACGGACTTGGCGGAGTCGTTGAGGCTGATCCCGTGCGGGTAGTGGTCGTCGTCGACGGCGGGGAGGGCGGAGATCATCCCGTACGGGTCGTTCTCGAAGTCCTCGGCGCGCACGTAGCGGTGCGTGCCCTCGACGTACATGCGGCGGCCGTTCTCCCACGGCGTGTTCTTCAGCTTGTCGCCGGGCAGCGGGCCGGTGTCGCGCAGCAGCACGAGCGGGGCCAGGCCCAGCGGCACCATCGCCAGGATGAGGGTGCGGCGCATGAGCGGGCGCTTGGTGAACCCGCTCTCGTCGGCGCCCCGCATGAAGAAGTCGCTGAAGGACCCCTTCTCCTGGTCGCTGGAGGGCAGCTCGTCGTAGGGCGAGGAGACCTCGTAGTGCGGCATGACCTTGCGGGCCCACACCGTCATGCCCGCGCCGACGCCGAACATGGCGAGGGTGAGCGTGCCGCCCAGGAGCATGTTCGAGTACTGGCCCAGCTGCGGGTCGGCGATCTCGCCGGGGGTGAACAGGAAGTAGGAGACCAGGAACCCCATCCCGCCCAGGAAGGCGAGGACGAACCAGAGGGAGGCGACCCTCTCTCCGGCCCGCTGCTCCTCCTCGGAGCTGAAGTGGGTCTCCGACGCCGGGTACGGGCCGGCGTGCTCTTCCTCCGGACGGGGGCCGTCGGTCACGACGGGCTTGTCGTCCGTGGGGGTGCCGACGACGCGCTCGGGCGTCTCGTCACCGTTGTTGTTGGTGTTGTTCTCAGTCATGGGCACGCTGCTTCGCGGTGATCCAGATCGCGCAGGCGACGATCAGGGCGAGCCCGACGACCCACCCGATCAGGCCTTCGGCGACCTGGCCGACCCGCTGGAGGTCGAAAATGCCACCGGCGTTCGGTTCGGCCTGGAGGGTCTTGACGTAGGAGATGAGCTCCTGCTTCTCCTCCGGCGCGAGGACGCCGTCGCTGAACATCGGCATGGCGCCGGGGCCGCTGACCATGGCCTCGTAGATCTCACGCGGAGTCGAGTCGTGGATCTCGGGCGCCCACCGGCCGTCGGTGAGCGCGCCGCCGCCGCCGGACCAGCCGTGGCAGTGGGCGCAGTTGGTCAGGTACAGGCGCATGCCCATCTCGGTGTCATCGGCACCGGAGATGTAGTCGTCGTACTCGGCCTCGTACTCCTCGAGGGCCGCCTGGTACTCGGCCTCGGCCTCCTCGACGGCCTCGTGGTAGGCCTCATCGCTGTCGAAGTCGCTGCGGAGCGGCTCGAAGTCGGCGAAGTCCGGGGCGACGTCGGGAACGTCGTACGGGACCTCGGCGCCGTTGTCGCCGTTGCGGATCGACTCGTTGTAGTAGGCGATCAGGTTGGCCAGTTCCTGCTCGGTCATGACCATCGGCTTGCGCGGCATCTGCGCGTCCGGGTTCATGGACGGCATGCGGCCGGTGCTGACCTGGAAGTCGATCGCCGCGGGACCAACGTCGCGCAGGTCCGGGCCGAACTCGCCGCCCGAACCGTCCAGGCCGTGGCACGAGGCGCAGGTCTGGTCGAAGATGGTCTTGCCCTCGGCGACGTCCACGTCCTCGGGGGACGGGGCGTCAGCGGCGAGGGTCTGCGCCTGCGCCTGGTCGGAGGTGGGCGCCACTGCGGCGTACCCCACCCCGAACAGGGCTAGCGCGAGGATGACGACGACATACCCCGCAAGGGGATGCCGTCGCCGCGCGGTAATCCATTTCACGGTTTCCCCGTTTCGGGTTACTGGATGAAGTAGATGGTGAAGAACAAAGCGATCCAGACCACGTCGACGAAGTGCCAGTAGTAGGACACGACGATCGCACTGGTCGCCTGCTGGTGAGTGAAGCGCTTCGCTGCGTACGTACGTCCCAGCATGATGAGGAACGCGATCAGACCACCGATGACGTGGAGTCCGTGGAAGCCCGTGGTCAGGTAGAACATCGACCCGTAGGGGCTGGACTGCAGGGTGAGGCCCTCGTGCGCGATGAGTTCGTAGTACTCGTACGCCTGCCCCAGAACGAAGAACAGGCCCATGAAGAACGTGAGGAAGAACCACATGCGCAGCTTCTTCACGTCACCGCGCTCGGCGGCCCAGACGCCTGCCTGAGCGGTGAAGCTGGAAGCCACGAGGACCACGGTGATCGTCGAGGCCCACGGCACGTTGAGGTGCGTGTCGGGCCAGGCCCCCAGGTCGGGGTTGCCGTTGATCACCGATCGGATGGTGAAGTACATCGCGAACAGCGCAGCGAAGAACATGAGCTCGTTGGCCAACCACACGATGGTGCCAACGCTCACCAGGTCAGGACGCTTTGCCGCACCATGGGCTGGTGTCGGTGCTGTTTTTGGTTTCGCGGTTGCTGTCGCCACGGGAGCATTATTACGGCATCTCGCGAAGGTCCGTACTCGACCCCCCGTAAGGAGGCGGATCGGTACCGGTATCGACCGTCTCGCGGCCTCGGGGCAGGGGTTTCACCGTGACTCGGGCGTTACTGTACCGCCTCGGCCCGTCCCGGCGGCCCTCCGACGCGCCCGCGCCCGGCCCCGAACGCGATCCTCGGGCACCGAAGGCGTTCCGTACCCCCCTGGATGCCCCTTCAATCCCCTTCGTCCAACGGCGGGACAACGAAACGGTCACCGTTGCACAACGCCCGGCGCGAGGCCGGTTAGCGCACCCCGGGGAGGTACTGGCATCCTGTGGTGTCGAAGGTCTCAGCCCCGCACCGGCGGATCCGGAACTCCTGGGCACCGGGACCCCAAGGCAATAGAGTCAGAGGCACACAGCCTACGAACGCCTCGGCCGCACCCCCCACGGCGGCGGCCCTGGTCCGAAGCGATGGGACGGTTGCGCGATGGTGGACAGCGGTACGGACACGGGTGCCCGGATGCGCGTGCTGGTCTACAGCGACAAGGCCGACACCCGCGAGCAGGTGCGCCTGGCGATCGGCCGCCGACCGGCCGCGGACGTGCCCAGGGTGGAGCTCGTCGAGTGCGCCACGGCGCCGATGGTGCTGCGCAAGCTGGAGGAGACCGACCCCTCCGAGCGCATCGACGTGGCGATCTTCGACGGCGAGGCCGCCCCCGTCGGCGGCATGGGCCTGTGCCGCCAGGTCAAGGACGAGATCTACCGGTGCCCGCCGGTGCTGCTGCTGGTGGGCCGCCGCGACGACGGCTGGCTGGCGACCTGGTCGCAGGCGGAGCAGGTGGTCAGCCACCCGATCGACCCGGTCGCGCTGGCCGGCTCGCTGGCGGAGCTGATGCGCCGCCGGCTCACCGCGCTCAGCGGGTGACCTCCGTGACGAGTGACAACGGCGAGGGGAGCATGCGCCGTCGCCGCGCGGTGGGCGGTGCCCTGAACCACGGCGCCGACACCGGGCGATGGCGTGGCGGCGCCCTCCCCCGTCCCCCGCTGCACTGAGAAGGGCCGCGGCGCGGTCGTGACCGCGCCGCGCCCGTGCGGCCCCACGCCCTTGTCACCCTGGAGTCGAAATGAACGTCCCCGCCGCCGAGCCCCGAGAGAACTCCGCCGTCACCGAGCGGACCTGGGCCAACCTCATCACCGCCCTGCTGGGCGGGACCACCCTCAGCTCCGCCGACACGGCGTGGGCGATGAACGAGATCATGTCGGGCTCGGCGACCGACGCGCAGATCGCGGGCTTCGCGATCGCGCTGCGCGCCAAGGGCGAGAGCGTGTCGGAGGTGACCGGCCTGGCCCGGGGCATGCTCGACAACGCCGTCCGCATCGAGGTGCCCGGCCCCACCCTGGACATCGTCGGCACCGGCGGCGACCGGGCGCACACCGTGAACGTGTCGACGATGGCGGCGATCGTCGCCGCGGCGGCCGGGGCCCGCGTGGTCAAGCACGGCAACCGCGCCGCGTCCTCCTCCTGCGGGACGGCGGACGTGCTGGAGCGGTTGGGCGTGGTCCTGGACCTGCCGCCGGAGCTGACCGTGCGGGTGGCGCAGGAGGCGGGCATCGCGTTCTGCTTCGCCCCGGTCTTCCACCCCTCGTTCCGGTTCACCGCCAAGCCGCGCCGCGAGCTGGCGGTGCCGACGGTGTTCAACTTCCTGGGCCCGCTCACCAACCCGGCGCAGACGACGGCGGCCGCCATCGGCGTGTTCGACGAGCGCATGTGCGAGGTGATGGCCGGGGTGTTCGCCGGGCGGGGCGCGTCGGCGCTGGTGTTCCGCGGCGACGACGGCCTGGACGAGCTGACCACCACGACCACCTCCACGGTGTGGGTGGTGCGCGACGGGGCGGCCCGGCGCGAGACGCTGGACCCGGCCGACCTGGGCATCCCCCGGTCCGCGCCGGACGCGCTGCGCGGCGGCGACGTGGAGTTCAACGCCCGCGCGGTGCGCGACCTGGTGGCGGGCCGCCCCGGCCCGGTGCGCGACGCGGTCCTGCTGAACGCCGGCGCGGCGCTGGCCGCCGTCGACGGGGTCGAGGGGCCGCTGGTGGACGCGGTGCGCGACGGGTACGAGCGGGCGGAGGCCGCGATCGACGGCGGTGCCGCCGAGCGGACCCTGGCGACCTGGGTGGAGACCAGCCAGGAGCTGGCCAAGGACCTCTAGGGCGCGTCCGGCGGATCCCGGTGGATCCGCCGGAGAGCGCGAAGGGGCGGGCGCCGCGCGGCGCCCCCCCCCCGGCGGGGCGGGGCCCCACCCAAGGGTAACCCGCAAAAAGGAAAAGAGTGAGGGTGGGGAATAATGTTAATAA
>NZ_JBEXTT010000040.1:0-27862 GCF_040614155.1 Nocardiopsis sp. NPDC006139 | reverse complement strand
GGAGCAGTACGACGCCAACCCCGACGCGGGTGACAAGGAGTACGTCGCCACCAACGCCGGACGCTGATCCGCCCTCCGGGCGGCCCCGGTCGTGGGGCCGCCCGGACCCTGAAATCGTCACGCTGCGTGTTGTGCAGTCGGTGCACAAGCTGACTGCACAATGCCCCCTCAGGCGGTGCACAACCCCCGTGCACTGTCCGGTATGCCCCGATTTTCGGACCGGATTCGGCCCCTCAGGGGGTGTCGGGCCGGTCCGGAGTGCACAACTGCACAACACCCCACACCGTCACACCCCGTAACGAATCTCGGGGGTTGAGGACACCCCCACGACGCCGTGTCGTGGGTGTCCTGAGCCCGGCGAGAGCGCCCTGGAGGAGGAAGCCCCGATGGCCACGACCGCCACGAAGAAGACGAAGAAGACCACCCGGACGGCGGTCGACCCCAAGCTGGAGGAGGCGCTGCGCGCCGACTTCGAGCGCACCCTGGCCCAGGCCCTGGACCAGGCCGCCGGAGATCCGGACTGCCGGACCAAGAACGGCGGCGGGTTCGCGGCGCGGCTGCGGGCGGTGGAGGCCGACGCGCTGCGCGCCCGGCTGCGCCTGCAGTACCAGCCGTGGGTGGCCGCCTCCGCGATCGTGGCCGCGGCCCTGATCCAACAGGCGGCCGAACTCGCGGTCGGTCCGTGGGCGTGCGCGGCCGGCACCGGCGCGCTCATCGCCGGGGTCCTGGCCCTGGTGCGCTCCCGCACGAAGGGGTGGTGGCGGGAGGCGGGCGCGTGGCTGCGCGCCCACCCGCTGCGCATGGTCCTGGTCGGCTCCGCCGCCTGGACGTGGTTGACCGCCTCCCTGCTGGTGGGGTTCGACGCCCCCCACGCCCTGGCCACCAGCGGGTTGGCGGCGTTCGTGGCGCTGTCGGCGCACTGGTGGCGGATCCACCGGATCGGCTACCCGACCGGACAGGTCAAGGCCCTGGAGGCCGCGGTCGTCGAAGCCGAGGACGTGCGCCACATCCAGGCGGCGTGGGCGGAGAACCTGGCCGCCGACGGCAAGCCGTTGGCGGGTACGTCGCTGGCCGACTACGAGCGCACCGAGCACAGCCACCAGTGGACCGTGGTGTTGCGCCCGGGCGGCGGCGGCCTGGCCGAGCTCCGGTCCAAGATCACCGCCATCAGTACGGCGATCGACGTGGACGTGCCGATGATCAGCCTGGAGCGCCACCCCTCGGGGCGGCCGACCCGGGCGGTGCTGCGGGTGACCGTGGACTCGCCGGTCGACGACGGGGTCCCCATCACCCACGACGCGAACGGGCCGGTGGTGGCCGGGCGGCCGCTGTGGGACGCCGCCACCGGCGACATCACGCTGGGGCCCTACGCCGACGGGGTCGGCGTCAAGACCTGGAAGGTGTACAGGCCCAACAGCCTCTACGGGGGCTACGTGTTCGGTGACACCGGCTCCGGCAAGAGCGAGCTGCTCAACCTCATCGCGCTCGGACTTTTGGCCAGTGGCAACACCGCGTACTGGTACCTGGACGGCCAGGAGGGCGCCAGCTCCCCGCTGGTGGCCGCCAACGCCGACTGGGACTGCTCCGAAAACCTCTTCAAGGCCCGCCAGGCCCTGGAGGCGGCGTGCGCGGTCATGAAGATGCGCCAGATGTTCAACAAGGCCCACCAGCTCAAGGGGTTCACCCCGAGCCCTGAGCGGCCCGGGCTGGTGCTGATCATCGACGAGTCGCACCTGCTGCTCAACGACTACGTCCGGGACAAGAAGGACCCCGGGTTCGGCGGGATGACCAACGCGGCCCTGGCCGAGCTGATCGGGCGTACCGGCCGCAAGGTCGGCGTCGCGCTCATCTGTGCCAGCCAGGACACCACGCTCAACGCCTTCGGCAACTCCGGCCCGCTGCGCAGCTCCCTGCTGCGCGGCAACGGGGTGGTCATGTTCTCCACGAACCGCATCAGCGCGGGGATCCTGCCGAACTTCTCGCAGGACCCCTCCAAGCTGCCCGACGACGGCGGCTACGCCTACTCGCTGGAGACCACCGACGCCTCCGGCGCCAAGCACTCCCGCGCGGCCACCTTCCGGGCGGCCTACCAGGAGGACTTCGCCCCGGACCTGGCCCGCTACCCCGTCCGCCCGCTGGAGGAGGACTCGGCCACCGTCATCGACATGTACCAGTCAGGCGCCTACAGGCGCCGGCACGAGATCACCGCCGAGGCCAAAGCCTCGGCGGTCGCGGCCGAGATCGCGGCCCTGCGCCGCGGTGAGGTCCCCATCGACGAGTTCCTGTTCGGCGACGAGCTGTCCGTCGTCCCGGTGTCCCGGTCGGTGTCGACCGAGTCCGGGTTCACCGTGCCCGCCCTCCAGCTCGTGCCCTCGCTGGCCGACCTGGTCGCGGTGGAGGCCGACGACGACGAGGACCTCATCGACACCTCCGGCCTGACCCCGGTCCAGGCGGCGGTACTGGAGGCGGTCCGCGACGGCGTCACCCGCACCAGCGACATCCCCGACCGGATCGGCCGCTCCCGCCGCGCGGTCTACAACGCCCGCGACGTCCTCATCGAGCGCGGCCTGGTCGTGGAAGCCGACCGCGGCGTCCTGGCCCTGGCCCCGCCCCGGGCGGCCTGACCCCCACTGCACAACGGCGGTGCACAACCCGAAAGTGCACCGCCCTGACCTCGACAGGCCCCCGCCCAGGCCCACACCGGCCCGGGCGGGGGCCTGTGCACTGCACCACTGCACAACGAAGGAGAGACACGATGAGGACCACCTACAGCACGCCGACCGCCACCTTCTACCGGTGCGAGCAGACCGCCTCGCGCCGCTGGCGGGAGGCGCACCGCACCCTGATGGGCGTCCGCCGCGACGCCGTCAGCGCGTTCACCGCCCGCCACCGCGCCCTGCTGGGTGAGGGCGGGTACCTGTGGGACAGCATCGTCCACGGCTGGGTGATCGTCGCTCCCGCCCGCCCGGCCGGGTGCCGCCCCCACCCCCACGCCGTCCGCCCGACGGACGGGCTGGCGTGGCTGCCCGACCGGCGCACCCGCACCGGGCGCATGCTCCACGACCAGATCACCGGCCTGCCCGCCTTCGACTACCAGGCCGTCCTCGACAACGCCCCCTACCCCGGGGCGATGCCGTTCATCCACGACGACGGGGTGGGGCGGATGGCGCCCTACCGGGCCGTGGTGGACGACGTGGTCCACCTGTGCTGGCCCGCCCCGGTGCCCGGCCTGGACCCGGCGGTGTGGGAAGAGATCACCCGCGCCGAGTACGAGGCCGCGGTCGCCGAGGAGGCCCACCAGGAGCGGGTGCGCAACCTCGGGTGCGCCGTCGCCGCCCTGGACTGGGTACGCGAGACCGCCGGCGTGCCCGACCTGGTCGCCGCCGTGCAGGAGGCCGCGACGGCGGCCGTGCGGGCCCGCACGGGCGACCACCCCGGGATCGACCTGGTGGGCGAGGCCCTGCTGCGGGCCCGCGACGCCCTCGGCGAGTACCGGCACGGGGTCACCCCGGCCCAGGTCGCGCTGCCCCGCGTCGAGGCCGAAGTGAAGGCCCTGCACGCCCTGGCCGCCTGACCGTGCGCTGGCTCCGGCCACCCCGCCCCCGCGGCGGGGTGGCCGGGGGGACCGCACGGCCCACGAACACGCAGACGGCCCGCCCCGAGCTACCAAGGACCGGGCGGGCCGCACTCCATAGACAGGAGCTTCACCAGTATGGCCACTGCCACCGCGACCCGCGCCACCACCCTGACCGCCTCCGCCGGCCACCTGGCCGACCGGATCGGCTGGGTGGCCACCCACACACCGACCATCTGCACCGTCCCGGTGCTGGCCGGTGTCCACCTGGACATCACCGCCGAGGGGGCGGTGGCCACGACCGGCGACTACGACACCTGGGCGCGGGTCGACCTGGACATCGACGCCGACGGCACCGGCCAGGTCGTCCTCCCGGCCCGCCTGTTCGCGTCGCTGCTGGCCACCCTGCCGCGCACCCTGATGGTCACCCTGGCCATCGGCGCCGACCGGGTGACGGTGTCCTGCGGCGCCACCCAGGCGTCCCTGCGGACCCTGCCCGCCGAGGACTTCCCCACCCTGGCGGCCTGGCCCGAGGCGATCGGCACCATGGCCGCGGCCGACCTGGCCGAGGCCACACGCCAGGTCGTGGACGCCGCCGACACCGACTCCTCCTACCCCGGCATGTGCGGGATCGAGCTGACCCTGTCCGAGACCGGGCTCATGGCCACGGCCACCGACCGGTACCGGTTCGCGCTGGCCACCGCCCCCTGGACACCGGTCCTGGCCAACGACACCGACGAGCACAAGGCGCTGGTGCCCGCGACCGTGCTCGCCCAGGCGGCCAAGGCCATGGCCAAGGCTGGCGAGGCGCTCGGCATCGGCCTGGCCACGGGGCAGGGCGCCGCGGACGTGCTGGCCCTGTACGGGGACGGGCTGCGGCTGTGCACCCGCCTGATCGGCTCGGAGACCGTCGGCTGGGACCGGGCCAAGCAGTTCCTGCCCGAGATGGACACCGAGATCACCGTGGCCACCGCCGACCTGGTCGACGCCATCCGCCGCGTGGGCCTGTTCGCCGCGCGCGGCACGGCGGTGCGGATCGTCATCTCCCCCGGCGGTCTGGTGGTCAGCGCCGGAGCCGATGACGAGAGCACCGCGAGCGAGGAGGTGGCCGCCGAGGTCGACACCGAGCAGGACGAGATCCGTCTGGCGGTGCGCCCGGACTACCTGCTGCTCGCGCTGACCGCCCCCCGCCGGGAGCGGATGCGCCTGTCCCTGGGGGCGGTGGACCGGCCGCTGCTGGTGCGCACCGACGACGACGAGGAGACCGGCTACACCCACATCGTCATGCCCATCCGCCAGCCCTGACCGGCCGGTGCCTCTGCCCGCCCTGCGCACGCCGCGGGGCCGGCGGGGGGACCGCCCGGTCCGCCGTCACGCGAAGTGCGTGTGACGAAAAAGCACGCGGCCCGCCCCCGATTCGGCCAAGGACCCGGGGCGGGCCGCACTCCTACTGCGACGAAGGAGTACCCCCAGTATGTCGAGCAAGCCCTGCTGTGGAACCAGCGTCGGCGTCCTCATCTGGTCGCCCGACCGCACCGAGCTGCTGATGATCGAGCGCGGCACCCTCCCCGCCGGGATCGCGCCGGTGGCTGGCCACGCCCTCGATGAGCACGCCGACTACGAGTCGGCGGCCCGGGAGGAAGTCGCCGAGGAGGTCGGGTTGAAGGTCACCGGACTCACCCCGCACGCGGTCGGCGGCCGCCACCCCGGCCGGTGCCGCCGCCAGGGGTCGAGCGGCCACACCTGGAGGATCTTCACCGCCACCGTCATCGGCGACCTGGCCCCCTCCGAGCGCGAGGTCGCCCGGGTCGGGTGGTGGGACCTGGGCGAGATCCAGCACCTCGCCGAGCGGACCGCCGACCACGCCGCCGGACTCATCACCGCCCAGGAGTACGCGAAGCACCCCGGCCTGGAGCCGGTCTGGTGCCAGTGGCTCTTCGAACTCGGGCACGTCGACCTGCCAGGTGAGGACCTGGACGCGATCGAGCGCCTGGCCGCCACCCCGCCCTCCCTGCACGCCTGACCACCCCCGCACACCCGAGAAGGAGAAGCTGACGATGACCTGGATCTGCGACGGCAAGAGCACCGCCACCCTGATCTTCGACGAGGCGGGGAGGCTGCTCGCGCACACCCGCGCCACCGCCCCGGCCGGGATCGCCCTGGGCCCCGCCGGCCACGTCGACGACGTCCACCCCGGCGCCACCCACCTGGACGCCGCCGTGCGCGAAACGCTGGAGGAGTACGGGCTCACCGTCGCCCCCGGCGACCTGGACCTGGTGCTGCACCGGTGGCTCCCGAACAGGTGCGGTGCGGACGTCCCGGCGCTTCCGCACGGCGGCCACGAGTGGATGGTCTACCGCGCCCGCACCTGGTCCGGGACCGTGGCGGCCGCCCCCGACGAGGTCCGCGCGACCCACTGGTGCACCCCCCGCCAGCTCCAGCACCTGGCCGAGCGCACCATCGCCTACGTCCACGGCCGCCTGGCCGAGGCCGACTGGCAGGCCGCCCCCGGCATGGAGCCGGTGTGGGTGTACATGGCCGACATGCTCGGCATGATCACCACCGCCCCGGCCGACCTGGCCGCGGTCCTGGACTACGCCCAGGCCGCCCCCTCCCCCGTCCGCTGACCGCATCCACCCCCGCGGCCGCCCCTCCCATGGGAGGGGCGGCCGCCGTGCTTCCTGAGGAGAATCTGCATGCAGCGCCAACCGCTCCCGCCCCTGGTCCGCCTCGTGTCCTTCGGGTTCCTCCACAGCGCCCCGCCGCCCGAGGCGCACGTCGTGGTGGACCTGCGCACCCACTTCCGCGACCCGCACGTGTCCCCGGAGCTGCGGGCGCTCACCAGCGTCGACCCCCGGGTGCGCGCCCACGTCCTGGCCACCCCCGGCATCGGCGCCCTGGTCGACGCGATCACCACTACCGCCCTGGCCATGGCCTCCGGCCCCGCCGGAGCCGACGTCGTCATCGCGATCGGATGCGCCGGCGGCCGCCACCGGGCACCCACCGTGGCCCGCGCCGTGTGCGAGCGCCTGGACGGGCGCGAGGACGTCGACGTGCAGCTCGACACCCGCCACCTGACCCGCCCGGTCGTGGACCGGTAGAGAGGAGAGGCTCGTGCGGATCTTGGGGGTCGAGGAGGATCGCTACAGGATTTGGCGGTAGACCCCCGCCCCCGGTCACAGGACGGTCACGAGGCCCCCGTGCGACGCGACGTCGCGCGGGGGCCTTTTTTGTGCCCACCTTCGTACTGAGACAAGGTCTAGAACATGATATCGCCCACTTATCGTGAGTCAGGTTTAGGAAAATCGGACACCGGAGCGGGGCTCCCGGCGCCCCGACGGACCTCGGGTGCACCCCCGCTCCGTCCTAAACCACACCCCCGGGTGGGGGAGCGACGGAACCGGATCGTGCGTTACCTAAACCGCACGGGCGGAGTCGCGGAATCGCCTTACCTAAAAGACACGTGTGGTTTAGGATGGAAGGGTTCACCCCCGACCCGAGAGGACCCGCCCCATGTCCGCAGACCGACCGCTCACCGCCGGGGACCTGCGCGCCCTGCTGGCCGACCTGCCCGACGACACCCCGCTCCGGGCCAGCGTGATCGACGGCGAGGACCCCGACATCATCGAGCACCTGGTCGTGGTGCGCGCCGCCGTGGACCGGCTCACCTTCCGCTGGGGCGCCCCTTCCGGCCTCACTCACCAGGGCCGCCCCTACCTCCTGCTCGATGCCCGCCACAGCACCGAGGCCGAGCAGCGCGAGATCAGTGACCCGGCCACCACCGAGGACGCCTGATGGCGCGCGGGCAGGGCCTGCCCCTGGACCCGGCCCGGCTGCGCGCCGCCCGCACCGCCGCCGGCCTCAGCCAGCGCCAGCTCGCCGAGCACCTGGGCACCACCCGCCAGCAGGTCATCCAGTACGAGCAGGGGGCCGAGCGGCCCGAGGTCAAGCGCCTGGCCGCGCTGGCGGCCGCCGTGGGTGTGGGCGTCGGCGACCTGGTCGAAGAAGGCGCCCTGCCCACCGGCCTGGCCGGGCTGCGCATCGGCGCGGGGCTGACCCTGGCCGCCGCGGCCGACGCCGTGCGCGCCCAGCTCCCGCCCGGGACCGGGATCGCGTGCTCGCGCCCGGTCCTGGCCGAGGCCGAACGCGGCACCCTGCCGCCGTCCTGGGCGCCGCCCCCGGCCGCCGGCGCGGTCCGCAACGCCCTGGGCGTGGCCTACCGCGCCGAAGTCGCCGCGGTGGCCGCCGCCTGGCAGGCGACGTTCCCCGCACCCGCCGACCACCCCGATTCCCGAAACGACACCTCGAACGAGACCGTTGGCACGGTTCCCGAAACGACACCCCCTGTCGAGGTGCCGGCCCCTGAACCCGAGAGCCTCACCGCTCGGGAGGAGACCGTCCACCCGGACCCCCGGGGCGGCAGCGCGGACACCGAGGCCAGGGCGGTCACGGTGCTGCTCACGGGCGACCCCGACGCCGATCACCCCTACCTGTGGGTGCACGTCGACGGAGAACGCATCGGCCACCTGGGCAAACGTCGCTCCTGGGACCTGGTCGAGGGGTGGGCGTACTACTCCCGGCCCACGGACGAGGAGCGGCGCACCCTGTCCGACGCCGAGCTGGGCGGGCGCCCCCCGGAAGCGGTCACCACCCTGACCGACCCCACCGCGGCCGCCCGGGAGCTGCTCCCCCAGGTCCTGGAGGAGGGGGTGTCCATCGGGTCCCTGCGCGGCTACCACACCGGCCTGAAGGTGCGCCCCCAGGGCATGGACCGGTGGGAGCTCTACCGCGGCCGCGTCCCGGGCCGGTACGACATCTACACCGGCAGCACCTGCCACGGCTGGCTCCAGAACGCCCCCGGCGGAGGACACACCGCCCACACCCCCGCCGGCCCGGTCCTGGGCGGCCCTTGGCCCACCCGGGGCGAGGCGGTCGCGGCGCTGTGGGCGCACCTGAACGCGCCGCTGCCCCCGCCCTGGCTGTCCGAGCAGGCCTATGCCAAGCGCAGCGTGCGCAAGCCGTTCGACACCCGGCCGATGTGCCCCTACACCGACGCCCAGCTCGCCGCCGTCCGCGTGAGCGAGGCCCCCGGCTCCGAGAAGGGGAACAGGGTGTACGAGATCCGGGTGGCCGGCGACCTGGTGGGCACCGTGCGCCGCCTGGCCTACGCCAAACGCGACCGATCGTGGGAGGCCACCGCCAACGCCAAACCCCACCCGGGGCAGGTCCACCCGCCGCGGACGACCCGCGGCACCCGGGAGGACGCCGTGTGGGCGCTGCTGGCCCGCCCGGGCCCGCTGTGGGCCGACCCCACCAGCGAGACCCTGCACGAGGTCGACCCCGCCCCCACCCCACAGGAGGCCCCCGGCTCGGAGGTCACGGTCGACATGGGCGAGCGGATCGGCCCGGGGTGGGCCCTGCGCCGCGAGGGCCCCGCCGACGCCCACACCTGGATCCTCCTGCACCAGGGCCGGGTCCGGGGCAAGGTGCGCCGCTACCGGCCCCGGCACGGCGGCCTGTCCAAGGGATGGGAGGCCCTGGCGGGGGAGGGCGGGCCCCGGGGGGTCATCCGCCGCTCGGCGACCGAGGCGGGCAAGTTCGGCGAGCGCAGCAGCTTCTTGTGGCGCAGCCGCGACCTCGCCGCCTGGGGCATCGCCACCAACCCCGACTTCGCCCAGCCCAACCCCGCCTGGGCGCACCGGCGGCCGCGAACCCCCTGACCCTGATCACGGGGAACACGTTGGCCCGCACCCGAGGGGTGCGGGCCAACGTCGTGTCTAGGTTCGCGCCTACGCGCCTCAGTAGGCACACGCTTAGGCGTTCACCTACCTGAGCGCGCACCTAGGCACCTAGGAATCCCTGTTCAGGCCGATGAAGAGGCTGATCCCTCCCCGGTCTCCGTCGAACTCCCAGGGGCACAGGGACACGCTCATGCCCGCCGAGACGAGGATGGTCGCCATCGCGTTGACCATGGCGGCCTCGCAGGCCTGGACGAACCCCTCACCGGGGTCCTGGTCGATGAGGGCATCGGAGGTGAACCAGCCCACAGCCACCCCGTGCCTGCGTGCGTCCACGTTCACCACGGCACCGCCCGGGTCCTCTCCTTCTTCCTGCGTTGGGAAGATGGCCAGGCCCGCATGGGTCAGCGTGGTGGCCACCGACTGCTGGAGTTCTTTCAGGAACTTGGTGCGGCGGACCTGTTCCAGGGGGGACATGTCGTTGTCGATGCTCACGGTGTTCCGTTCCGAGTAGGGGGTTAGGTGCGCGCGGGGACGCCTACGCGTGTCCGCGCGCACCTAGGTTGAGCAGGTCAGTAGCCGCGTTCGCGGAGCCACGCGTCCAGGGCCAGGGCGACCTGGTCCTGTCGGGACAGGCCGTGGTCCTCGGCGTACAGGCCCGCGCGCCGGTGCAGCTTCAGGTCCTTGGGCACGCCGACGTTGAGCTGGCGGCGCTCGGAGGCGGGCGTGCCCTGGACGCTGGCCACGGTCGGCGGCGTGTCCGGGGCGCCGGTGCCGGCCACCGGGGCGGTGGCCACCCCGGGCTCGGGGACGGCGGGCGCCGGAGGAGTCTCCGGACGCTGTGCCTCTGCCTTCTGGCCACGGTCCAGGGGGTGGGCGTCGGTCCGCTTGGCCGGTGGCCGCGGCGTGACACCGGTCCTGGCCACTGACACGGGGCTGGGCTTGGGAGCCATCAGGCGGCCACCCCCAGCAGGTCCTTGGCCAGCCCCGCGTACCAGGAGCCGACCCGGGCGCCCTCAGCGCCGTAGGCGGACAGCGGGTGTTGGGCGCCGGCGGCCTTCTCGATCACGGTCGCCGTCGGGCACGGCGGGTCGTAGACCTCCCCGGGGTAGGCCTCCCGGAGGTTGTCCAGGCGAAAGCGCGCCTCGGTGGTGCGGCCGTCGAAGTTGTTCACCAGGAGGGGGCCCACCACCAGGTTCGGGTTGTAGAAGCGCTGCACCCGGTCGATGGTGCCCATCAGCAGGCCCAGGCCGTGCGCGGAGAAGATCGCGGGCTGGGTGGGGCGCCACACCTCATCGGCCAGGGTGAGGCCGTTGACCGTGAGCTGGCCGAGCGCGGGCGGCAGGTCCAAAAAGACGAAGTCGTAGGGCTCCAGCACCCCCTCGCAGGCCAGGCGCAGCCGGTGCTCGCGCGCCTCGCTCTGCTCGCTCTCGCGGCTGGCCGAGGCCAGGGTGCCGGGGATGAGGTCCAGGCCCTGGGGCCAGGCCGGGGAGGCGGGCACGATGGCGGCGGCCGCGGACCCGGGCACCGGCAGCTGGGTCGCCGTGTCCAGGTCCATCACTTCGGCCAGGGCGTAGTCGCCGATGACCGGGTCCAGGGCCAGGGTCGCGTTGTGCTGGGGGTCCATGTCGATGACCAGGACCCGTCTGCCCAGGGACGCCAGATGCGCCCCCAGGTTGATCGCGATGGTGGTCTTGCCGACGCCGCCCTTGTGGTTGGCGAGCGCAATCTTCTTCGTCATGGCGCCTATCCTCGCGCGGGCACGCCCATACGCGCACGCAGGTGTACGCCTAGGCGTGTCCGCGCGCACCTAGGCACCTAGGTTCAGCTGGCCAGAGAGGTGGGCCGCACGGGGAACGGGGCCGGAGGCAGCACGCCTCCGGCCCCGCTTGTCGTGCTCTTCAGCTCAGGTCGGGGTGCTCCTGGGCCGGGGGCACGGCGGGGAGTTCGCCGCCGGTCCACCGGTCGCCCAGGTGCCGGGACAGGCACCAGTCGACCCCGGCCGGGGTGGCCACGTGCCACACCGCCTCGGGCGCCAGGTCGTCCTCCCCCGTGCCCTCCCAGTGCGCGAGCACCCGGTCCACGGGGACCGTCTCACCGCCGACGGGGGTGAGCGCCGTCGGCAGGCCCTCACCGTCCACGGCCACAGCCACGTCGATCTCGCGGTCGGGGGTGCGGTGCTCGGGATCCGTGGGACCGGCCGGGAACCAGCCGCGGAAGAACCACAGATCGCTGGGCGCGGGTTCGGCATCGGGCTCGTACACGGCGCGGGCGCCCGGGTCGGGGTGGTCCGCGGGGACGCCCGAGCTGATGAGGTAGGTGCCCAGGCGCTCGCGCGGGCCGGACAGGTCGGCGTCGGTGTACAGGTCGGTGAGGACCCGGCGGTGCCAGTCGTCCGGGCCGCCCAGGAGGCGCACGGGCACGGTCTCGGCAGCGGTCTGGGGGTGGGAGGTCGTCTCGCTCATGGGACCGAGACTGCCACCGATCCGACCACCCACGCAGGCGAATCCGAAGACCCAGGACCCCTATCCAGGAACCCAGAAAACGCAGACCCGACATATACATCCGATGATCCTACGAATTAGGATCTGAAACAGTGGAGTACGCAGGTATCGCAGCCGCGATACGAACCACCCGATACCGGGTGAAACCACGCAAAACGACGGGCGGGAGGTGGGCGTGTGGGCGTGATGGTGACCCCCATCCGCACCGCCGCCCAGGCCGACTACCGGCTCTCCCAGGAGTGCGGGGCCGACGAGATCCGCGCCGCCGACGTCGCGGTCGACTACCGCCTGGAGACCGACGGGCGCGACCCGATCATCCGCCTCGGGGCGGGCTGGGCCGAGTTCGGGCACGAGGCCGGCACCGCCCTGGAGGGTCCGGCCGACATCGAGGGCGTGCGCCGGATCATGGCCGGGCGCGATCCCCGCACCGGCGAGCGCCTGGTGGCGTTCAAGCAGGCGGTCGCCCCCGCCGCCCAGCTCCCGGCGCGTCCGCTGGTGGACGCGGTCCGGGCGGCCGCAGCCGAAGGGTTCACCTCCCCGGCCGCGCTCCTCAAGGCGAGCGGCTGGTCGACGAAGCGGTTCGCCCGTCTGGAGCGGGGCCTTCTCCGGGACGGGGAGCACCACCGGGCGCCGGTCGGCGACCTGGGCCGGGTGGCCGCCGCCGCCGGGATCGACCTGGAGGCGGTCTACGAGCCGGGCGAGCTGGCCCACGCCCTGGCCCACGCCGACGACCGGGTGGACATCGGGATCCGCGCCACCGATGTGGTGTTCGACCGGCCCCGCAAGGTCGAACTCGCCCAGGCGGCCGCGCGGGAGGCGGCGCCGGCGCTGGCACGGCGGATGGAGGAGATCCACGACCAGGCCGTCGCCGAGACCATGCGCCATGTGGAGCGGTGGATCGCCTATTCGCTGACCGGGCACCACGGCGACGGCCGGTCCGCGGAGCGGGTGGACACCACCGGCATCATCGCCACGGCGACCAAGCACCGCACCGCCCGCCCGGTCGGGGACGGCCCCGGCGACCCGCACACCCACACGCACGTGATGATCTCGGTCATGGGCCGCTCCGTTGAAGACGGCCGCTGGCGGACGATCGGGTCGGGCGGCCGGGAGCTGATGCGGCACGTGGCCACGATGGGCGAGCTGCAGCGCGCCCTGGAGCGCCGCATGCTCACCGAGGAGTTCGGGTTCGCCTTCGCCCGGGACGAGGTCACCGGCCGGTGGGACCTGGTGGGCATCCCCGACGAGGTCAAGCACGCGTTCTCCCGCCGCCAGGCCCAGGTGCTCGCCGAGGCCGGCGACGGAGCGGACACGGCCGCCCAGCGGGCGGCCGCGCGGCGCACCGCCCAGGCCAAGGTCCACAGCACCCGCGCCGAAGAGGCGCAGGCGTGGGCGGGGCGGATGCGGGAGCTGGGATTCGCACCGCCGGTGCTGGTGCGGGCCGCCCTGGAGGGCCGCGAGCCCGGCGCCGGTGCCGCGGCCCGGCCCCGGCGGGGGCCGGGCCCGGGGGAGCCGCCCGACATCGGCGCCCTGGCCGCGCGGGTGTGGGACCCCGAGCACGGGGTGACCAGCAAGGACAAGACCGTCACGCGCGCCAAGGTGATGGCGGCGGTGGCGGAGGCCTGCGAGCACGGGCTGGCCTCGGGGGAGGAGCTGGCGGTGCTCACCGACGCCGTGCTGGAGCACGGCCGGGCCGTGCGCCTGCCCGCCTCGGGCGCCTCCCACATGACGCACGCCGACCGGTACACCAGCCCCGACCTGGTCGCGGCCGAGACCGTCATCGAGACCTCCGCCCGGCGCCGCATGCACGACTACTCCGCGTCGGTGCACTTCAAGACGATCCGGCGCGCCCAGTCCGCGTGGGAGCGCAAGAAGGGGTTCCGGCTCTCCCCCGAGCAGGGCAAGGTCGTCTTCCGGCTCACCTTCCTTCCCCACGGCATCGACACCGTCGTCGGGGTCGCGGGGGCGGGCAAGACGACGATCATGTCGGCGGCCCGCACCATCTGGGAGGCGGGCGGGCTGCGTGTGGAGGGCGCGGCCAACGCGGCCGTGGCCGCGGCCGGTCTGCGGGCGGAGGCCGGGATCGACTCGGGCACCGTCGCCTCGCTGCTGCGCAGGATCGCGGACGGGCCCGGCCTGGACGGCGTCGACGTCCTGGTCCTGGACGAGGCCGCCACGATCGACGACCGCGCCCTGGCCGCCATCGTCACCGAGGCGAACCGCACCAAAACGAAGCTGGTCGCGATCGGGGACCCGCTCCAGGCCCGCGCCGTCGGGGCCGGCGGGGGGTTCGCGCGCATCCACGAGATCGTGGGCGGCGAGGTCCTGACCGAGAACCGCCGCCAGCGCCACGCCGTCGACCGGCGCGCGCTCCAGACCTGGCGTGAGGGGGGCCGCCGCTCCGCCCTGGCCCTGTGGGGCGAGAAGGGCATGGTCCACGCCCCCGTGGACGTGGACGCCGCCCACGCCCAGATCACCGCCGCCTGGGCCAGGGACCGCAAGACCTTCCCGTACCCGACCGGGAGCCCCGAGGAGGGGCACGCGGCTGTGGAGCGGCTGGTGGTGATGGCCGCGACCAACGCCGACGTCGACGCCCTCAACGCCCGGATCCGGGCGGCCGCCCGCACCGAGGGGTACCTGTCCGGGGAGGACGTGTCCTACCGGATGCGGGGCGGGCGCACCCTGGAGCTGGCCGCCGGAGACCAGATCCGGGTGCGCCAGAACGACTACCGCTCCCGCCGCGAGGCCGGCGCGCCGGATGTGCTGAACGGGTTCCGCGGCGTGGTCCGCGAGGTCGACGCCCGGCGCGGGGCGCTGATCGAGTGGCGCACCCAGGGGCGCACCGAACAGGCCTGGATCGACCCCGAGCGGATCAGCCGGGGGGCGCTCACCCACGGGTACGCGATCACCATCGCCTCCGCGCAGGGGCTGACCACCCAGCGCGCCCACGTGCACGGCCTGGGCGCGGACGCCCACTCCCTCTACCCGGCCATGTCCCGCGCCACGGAGCGGGTGGACCTGTACCTGCCCGCGGCCCAGATCGAACCGGAGGCGGTCCGGGCCCGGCTCGGGGAGGCCCGCACCGCGGAGGAGGGCCTGCACCGGGTCATCTCCGCCTACGCGAACACGCTCACCGACGGCCCCGAGGGCATGGTGCTGGACGAGCTGGCGGGCGGCCGCGAGCGCCGCGAGGAGCAGGAGCGGGCCCTGGAGGAGCGCGCCGCCCAGGAGGCCGCCCGCAAGCAGCAGGAGAAGGAGCGGGAGCGGGCCGGCGCCCCCACTCCGTGGGAGCCGCTGACCGAGCGCGCCGCCCGCCAGGGCCAGGGGCCCGCCGCCCGCTCGGCGGCCCCGCTCATCCAGGAGCGGATCGAACGCGCCGGCGCCCTGGAGCAGGAGCTGGAGGGCCTGCGCGAGCAGTACCGCCAGGCCGCGACCCGCGCCGGGCGGGGCCGCCTGTCCCTGCTGCTGGAGGGCACCACCAAGGGCGCGGCCACCGCCGAGCGCAAGGCCTTGGGCGAGCGCATCAACGCCGCCTCCGACGAAGCCTCACGGCTACGCCTGGAGGCCCGCGCGCTGCGCCAGGACGCCCTCGTGGCGGACCTGGGCCGGGCCCGCGCCGACGCCGGACGCGCGGACCTGGAGCGGAGGGACCGCCAGCACCAGCAGAAGCTGGAGAAAGCGCAGAAAATCGGGTTCTCCCAGGGGTACACGCGGGCCGAGCTGGAACGCCTGCCCGAGCACCACCTCCAGCAGGTCATCACCCGCCACGCCCTGGAGGCCACCCGCCTGCCCGGCCGGGACCGCGACCACCGGCACGAGACCAAGATCGCCGCGCCGGAGGTGCCCGACTACGGCCGCGACCCCGCCCTGGACCTGGACCTGACCCGCCGCAGCGAGGTCGAGGACTACACCCGGCGCATGCAGTGGGAGCTGGACCAGGAGGACGCCGAACGGCGCCAGCGCGAGCGGCTGGAGGCGGACCTGCGCCGCCAGCAGATCGAGGAGCAGCGCGCCTACGCCGAACAGACCGCCCGCTACGAGGCCTACCGGGCCCCAGAGCGCGGCGGACCCGAACTCAGCATGTGACCACCCCGGACCGCCTTTGGGCCGTCAGCGGGCCTCTGGTGGCCGTCTGGCGCATGCGGGGGCTCGCCGCCCCCGCACCCCCGCCACCCCGGGTGAACACCACCGCCCCCCGGGCGTGCGCGCCCGTCCGTTGCGGGCGGTGGTGTCCCCCCGGCCCCGCGGTCGGCCGCCCCTGGTCACCACCGGGGCACCCTGGGGGGCTCTGGCAGACTCACCGGTGTCCGCCCCCGCGTGCTGGAGGAGTCCGTGATGCTGTCCTGGCCCATCTCCGTGACCACCGCACGCCGCGCCCTGTGGCGCCACAGGGCTGAGGCCCGCCAGCCGGGCGTTGACCCCGACGGGGACGTCGACACCGACCTCATCGAGACGGCGCTGGCGTGGCTGGTGTACGAGGCCGGCACCCCGTGGGCCCACCGCAGCGCGGTCGTGATGCCCTACCGGCTCCCCGAGGCCGCCACCGCCTACCAGCGGGCACTCCTGGAAGAGGCCGTCCGGGACTGGGAGGCGGCGATGCCCCATGTGCACACGCTGCGAGCCGCCGACGCGCTCGGCGAACACCTGGGCGTCACCCCACCCGAGAGCGAGGAGGTCGCGGGGGTGGCGTTGCAGGGCGCCGACGGGCGGGTGGCGTGCCCGCTGTGCGGCCGCACCGAGGGGCTGACGTGGGTGTGGGACGGCCAGGTGGTGCGGGGCCGCTGCTCCGGGGACGGTGAGTGGACCCCGCGCCCGCACCTGGGCCTGCCCGTGTGGGAGCAGATCACTGCCGCCCTGGACGCCCACCCCGCACCCCGCTGACCTGGAACGCGCAATCGGTTGCGCGACACGCCCGGACCGGCCTGCCCCGTGCAACCCCTTGCGCGCCGCAGGTCAGCGGGAGTGCGAAGGACATCCCGGACCCCTCGCCTATACAGTGTATAGGCGAGGGGTCCGGGCGCCCCGGGACCGACCGGTTAGATACGACCGGTCGGCCTGACCTGCGCTGATGGGGGTGGCCGCACCCATGCGGCCACCCCCGGCTCACCCTTCGGTGGCCTTGGCTGCGGCGCGCTCTGCCTCCATCTCGGCGCGCAGCCTCTTGTACTCCTCCGTGGCGGGGACCCCGGTCAGCGAGGAGTACATGTCCGCGAGCAGGGCCGGGTCCAGCTCCTCGATCTTCGGCTCGGGATCGGCGCCCTGGTCCTCATCCTGCGCAGCGGCGGCCGCGGCGCGCTCGGCTTCCAGGCGCTCCCACTCGGCCCGCTCCTCCTGCTGGCACCACAGGCATGCACCGTCGTCGGTCAGAGCGACCTTGTGGCGGCCGCACACGCCCGCGTGGACGTTGGCTCCGCCCTGGGGCGCCTCACGCTCTCCCCGGGCCTCTGAGGCCTCCTGGGCGCCGCGCTGTTCGCACGCCCACGCCCACGCTGCCCCCTGGATCTGGTCGGGCATCAGGCGCCATCCCAGCGCACCAGGGAGGGACGTGAACGTCCTCCGGCCGTCCTTGCGCACCCACCCCTGCTTGAGCCAGGCGGTGTACTCGTCCCAGGACAGGCCGGGCTGGGCGTCCACCAGCGGTCGGGCGGCCTCCACGAGCGTCGCCAGGCGCTGGTGGTCGATCGCGCTCAGGTGCTCTCCGGGAAGCAGGGCTCGGCCCGCGATCTCCCGGACCAGGTTGGCCGAGGCCAGGCTCGGCGCGACGAAGTCGGCGCCGCCGGCCACCCCCCACACGGGCTCATCGGCAGCAGAGGGATCACCCCCCGCGCGCGCACGCGCGTCCCCCTCCTCCCCCTCCCCTTCAAAGGTGGTGTTCTTATGCATGGGATTTTCCAAGCTTGGAAAATCAGATGCTGGAGCCAGGATGCGATTTTCCGATGTTGGCTCTGAGCTGGGGTTTTGCCCTCCGGGCTCCAGGATGGGATTTTCGCATCCTGGCTCGGTGGCGCCTACGCCGCCGTCTGGGGGGGTGGGACGGCGGCGCTTCATCGACTCGCGGGTGCGCTTGTTCAGCGGGGTGAACCGGCGCCCTTCGGTCGCGAGCTGGTCGAGGATGGCCTGGGCGTGCCCGGGAAGGGTGGCCGGGTTGTCGGAGAAGATCCATAGGGCGCCCGCTCGGGTGCCGTTCGCGAGGATCTCGCGGAAGCGCAGCATGTAGCCGTCCTCTTCGAGTTCGGCCAGGCCTGAGCGGACAGCGTGCAGCTTGTCGGTGCTTTCTTCGGCCAGGCGCTCCTCGCTGGTCTCCCATCCCTCGACGTGGGAGCCGAGGTAGGTCAGGATGCCGCGGGCCTTGAAGCTCAGCCGCCGGTCACGCACCATGCGGTTCGCCACGATGGTGTGGCCGTCCCCGCTAAAGGGTGCACGCATCAAAACGGTGCTGTACTGGCGTTTCGGGTCGTTCACGGTGGTCGATCGCCTCCTAGGCGACACCGCGAGGACAGGACGCTCCCGCATGCCCACCGAACCCATTGGGTACGATGAGCGCATAGCGTTTCGGTGGGAGTGTCCTGGTCGCAGCATCGGCCAGTCTCATCTGCGGAGGCGGGGAACCCGGGGGCAACCGGGGCCCCGCCTTTTTACTTGGTTGATGCCCTTGACCTTAGAGCTTGTGACGCTCAGAGGCCGCTTCAGCCACATGTGCGGCCTGAAAAGAGCCCGGACGGGCGAACTGTCCGGGCTTTGGTCTTGCTGCTAGGCCGCACGGTCCGCGAGGGACCGTAGTTCTTCGATGTAGTCCTCCGCTTCCTGTTCGTCCTTGTACCGCTCAGCGACGATCTGGCCGAGTTCTCGGCTGACCATCACCAGGGATGGCACCGACTGACGATCGCTGTCCAGGGCACGTCGGCCGTAGTCGACCGCTGCTTCCAGATCACCACTGCGAGCCGAGATCACGCCCTTGGTGACCAGAGCTTCGGCCGCCCGCATGGGTGCGACCATGCGGCCGCTCCAGTCTGTGGAGCTGTTGAGCACCTCATCCGCGAGCGCTCCTGCCATTCGGTCATCTCCTACCAAACGGGCGGTGTCCATGGCGTAGAAGTCAAACTTCGCCGGATCTACTTGGAAGTGGTGGCTCGGGTCGTCCGGGTAGGGCAGTGATTCGAGGAGCTGGCGGCCTTTGTCTAGGGCAACCTCTACTCGTCGCCGGTCCCCGATCCGGGCCCAGGCTTTGGCTTGCTGGGCATAGAGCTGCACCGTGACGGATCGGTCGCCAGCGGCGTGGATGCCTGCTTCGGCAGCGGCCAAGACGCTCCGATAGTCGCCTCGGGTGAGAGCGAACCAGCAGCTCATCTCGTGTGCCCACCCCACAACGCTGAGGTCATCGGCTTCAGAGCCCAGGGTCAGCGCGGACCGGCGCGTGCTTTCTGCCGTCGTGCTGAGCCCGATGTCCTGTTCCAGGCAACCGACGAGAAGAGCGAGCATCCCGGCCATGGAGAGGATCTCCCGGTGTTGGGAAAGGCTGACCCCCATGTCGAGCATGTCCGCGAGTCGTGCGAGCCAGGCCCGGCCCTCGGTCAGGAGCTGGTGTGCGTCGACTAGCGGGTAGTCCGAGCACAGCCTGTCCACGGTGAGCCTGAGGGCGTCCAACGTCGCGGTGTCCACCGACGACCTGCGCAGACGTGCGATCAGGTTGGGTGTGTCGGCGTCCGGGGCGGCCGCGGCCATGATCTCGCGCGGGCTGCGGGGGGCAGCGAACATAGCGCCGCTGACGGTTCCGAATAGGGACGCGATCATCCGCTGGTACTCCGGACTGGGCATGACACGCCCGGATTCCCACCTCTTCCACTGGTTGATCATCGTGGCTTCGTCGGGCAGTTCTTGGATGGTCTCGTACCGCAGCCGGCGCACGCATTCGCGCTGGGTCCAGTTCCGGAGATCACGCTCACGTCGAATCCGCCGCGCCCACGGGGCCATCGAGGTAGTCATGCCTTCACACTCCTCAGCCTGGACTGTTGGTGTCTAGGTGGCAGTTGGGGGGCACGCCTGTGTCCCCCAACTGCCTCTCGCGCAGAAAAAGAGCGCAAGCCAAGCTCACAGGCATGACCCCCTCACCCTCTGTTCAGCGGCAGCCGGTCGTAGACCGCTTGTACGCGGTCGGCATCACCGATGGAGCGCAGAACTTCCAGCACCCTGCCGTCTTCGCCGTAGGTGATGCGTTCGATGACCAGCACTGGTGTGGATGGTGCGAGCTTCATGACCTCAATGTCCTCTGGCGTTGGCTGCTGAGCAGTGACGGTCTCCGTGGTTGCAGTGGGCGAATGCCCCAAGGCGATCAGTGCTCCGTAGACACCACCTTCGACCTTGGCTTCTTCTGCAAGAGGGGTCCCATCTACCAGCGCGAGCGGCATCCATGCCTTTTGGATCTGTGCGACCTGGGGCCCCGCCCACATGTGGCGCTGTCGGTACACCACGGGCGTTCCCGGGGCGACATCAAGTGCTTCCGCGATGGACTCCTCTGCGGCGATGCGCTCCACCGAGACGACCTCTGCGTGTCCGCTGACGCCTTGATCAGCGCATGCCTGCTCCCACGGCCCTTTCGCACCGCCTGGAGCCAGCACCTTGCTGTACCGGGTCAGGGGGATCCGCACAGTGGTTCGATCACGCACCACGGTGCCCTTGCGTCGGATCGGGGTGATCAGCCCTTCGCTCTGGAGCAGGCTTACGGCTTCCCTCACGGTGTAGAGGGACACGCCGTACTGTTCCGCAAGTTTGCGCTGGTGAGGGATGGTCTCACCGGGTTTGTAGTCACCACGGTTGATCGCTTCTCGCAGGTCTTGGGCCACCTCTTCGTAGCGGTTCACCAAGGTTGGCACCTCCTCTCCACGGTCTCTGAACTCTCTCATGGCCATCTTAGTTCCGGAACTATTGACAGGTCCACTCGGGGTGTGCATACTCTCAAATAGTTCCGGAACTAATCAAGGGTCTGGAACGACGAGACCCCGACGCGGCTCGGCCTGGAAAACCGCCGCGTCGGGGCCCTCTACCGGCGAACCAACTGGGAAGGCGGCCCGCCATGTCCATCATTGCAAAGGTCGCGGAGGCCACCGGCGCGACTCACACCGAGATCCTCCGGGTCGCGACCCGGGGAGGCAGCACGGAGGCCGACTGGGCCATCGCTCACGCCATCGAGGCCGCGGGCGGCCGCAACGCCTACGAGCTGATGCGCACCGCGGGCCGGGCCCAAATGGTCGCCGAGGTCTGGGGCGACAGCGGCGCCCCGGCCGAGACCCCCGCCCCCACGAACCCCCGCGCCAAGCACGACTCCAAGATCACGGTCTACTCCGAGGACACCGCCCCGGACGGCCCGAACCGGATCTCCCCGCACCACCCCCACGACGGGCCCGACGAGAGCGACCAGGACGAGCGCCACCGGGTCCTGGTCTGGGCGGGCATCGCGGCCCTGACCGGCGCCACCAAGGACAACACCGCCACCGTGGACCGCCTGGTGCAGCGGTGGGCCGCCCCCCACGCCTTGCGCCGGGGCCTGGCCGGCCTGCTGCGCCGGGCCGCCGAGCGGGGCTCCGAGCGCCGCCGGGCCCGCGCCCAGCACCTGATCGACACCTACGGCCTCGCCGCCTGACCAGCAGCACCACACCCGAAACCACCTGAGAGAGGACAGCCATGTCCGATTCCACCTACACCGAGCACGAGGTCCTGTCCCCGCTGGTGCGGGCCCTGGAGGTCGTCGACCTGGCCGATGACGCCCGCCTGGGTGGGATCCGCGCCGGGGTCGAGCAGGCCGCCGCGCTGATCCGCACCCACGTCAGCGCCTGGTCCGAGGGCGCCGACATCGTCCTGCCGCTGAACACCACCACCACGTTGAGGAGCGCCGCATGATCAGGTTCATCCACCGCCAGTGCCAGCAGGAGCTGGACCGGGTCTACGCCCTGCTGGACCACCGGGAGGAGGAGCTGGAGGAGGTCACCCGGGAGCGCGCGGACCTGCGCCACGCCGCGGTCCTCGCCGAGGTCGAGCTGGGCCACCTGCGGGAGCGGGTGCGGGCCGCCGACACCGAGAACCTGTGCCGCCAGGAGCACGGCCACGCCGACTCCCTGGAGCAGCAGGTCGCCGAGCTGGAGGCCGAGCTGGAGACGTGGCGCGAGCACGCGGAGGGGCTGGCCGGTGAGCTGAACGCCTACGAGCGGGCCGAGAGCGTGCTGGCGGGCCGCCGGCGGCGGGTCGCGGCGGCCGCGCTCGGCGACGCCGCCGAGTACTCGGCGCGCCCCGGGGCGGCGGCCCAGGCGACGGTGGCGGCCGCCGTGGCGGTGATGCCGCTGGAGTTCTTCAACCCCGAGATCGTCGCGGTCTTCGACGGTGGGCGGACCCGGTGGCTGGTCGACGGGGAGGAGGCCGAGCCCTACGGCACCGAGCGCGAGGCCCGGGAACAGGTCATCGCCCGCTACGGGCTCACCGAGCAGGATCTGGACCTGATCGAGGACGCCGCCCGCGCCCAGGCCGCTCAGGACCAGGAGGCGGCGTGAGCGAGGAGCACCAGGCCCTCATCGCCGTTGCCGTCCTGGTCCTGGTGCTGGTGGTCGCCGTCCCCGCGGCGGCCGCGAGCACCGCCCGTTGAACCCCCTGGGGTGCCCGTCCCCGCCACCGCCCGCGCGGTGGCGGGGTCCGGGGGACCACCAGGGTCCACCACCGCAACCCCCTGATGAGGAGCACAGCATGGCCAGCCAGGACAACAGCACCGGCAACGTCAACGACAGCACCGTCGCCCAGCTGCGCGACAACCACGGAATCCTCAACCTCGGGGGATCCAACACCTTCTCCGGCACCACGGTGGTCGGCGACAACGTCACCGTGACCGTCACCGACAACACCAAGGGCAAGAAGAAGTAGCAGCCGCACCCCATCTGACCTCATGAAACGAGCCCGCCCGGGATGGTCCCCCGGGCGGGCTCCGCACATCCATCCCGTGAACAGGAGTACCGAATGTACGAGAACCAGCCTACCCTCCGCCCGGTCGCCGCCCCGGTGGTGCGCGGCTGCCAGGGGTGCGACTGGGAGATCTGGTCCGACTCCGCCGTGGTGGCGGAGCTGGAGCAGGCCGCCCACCGGGTCACCGAGCACGCGACGCTGCCCGAGCGGGTGCGCATCCAGCGCCTGGTGGTCGAGTACCGGGAGCTGCTGGGGCCGCTGTCCGAGCGGCTGCTCATCCTGGCCGTGGCCCACGTCCTGGACCGGCCCGCCCCGCTGGCGCTGGCCGCCGGAGAGGGGGCCGCGGCATGACGCGCGACCCGCTGGCCCTGGTGGGCCTGGCCCTGATGCTCGCCGCACTCGCGACGCTGTCCTTCGAGACCGCGGTGGTGGCGGCCCTGGCCGCCGCGATCGCCCTGGTCGACGACCAGGACGAGGACGTCCTGGAGGACGGGGCGGGGGTGGACCGGTGCTGAGCATCCGCCGCCTCATCGCGCGGGGCCACGCCCCCCGCTGCTGCAACGCCGCCCCCATGGACTTCGACGTCTTCCGCGGCCTCTACGTGTGCTGGACCTGCGGGAGGACGCGATGACCGACATCGAGTTCCACATCCAGAACTGCTCCGCCTGCCAGCGGGGTGCCGACTGCGCCACCCTGCGCTGGCTCCAGGGCGGCCCCTGGCCCTCCCTGTGGGGGTGGTTGCGGTGATCGGCACCGTCCTGGCCCTGGGCGGGCTCGCCCTGGTCTGCGGCACCACCGGGGTGCTGTTGGCCCTGGCCGGCCCCAGCGTCTACACCGACCGCCCGCTCCCCACCCCCCGTCTCCGACCCCGACTCCGTCTCTTCCGTTTCCGACGTGCCCTGAGGAGGGCTGACCGATGAACACCACGACCTCGAACGGGCCGCGCACGCGGCCCCTGCTCATCGCCGCGACGATCCCCTCGGTGCTGTCCCTGGCGTGGACGGCCTGGTCGGTGGCGGACATGATCCCCGCCCCGCTGCCGGTCGCGCTGGCGGCCGGGATCGCCCTGGACGTCGCTCTGGTCGCGGCGGTGGCGATCGCGTGGGTGTCCCCGGCCATCGCCCGGCCCGCCCAGGTCGCCTCCTGGCTCATCGCGGCCGTGGCGGCTGCGGCGATCGCGCTCCACTCCTGGGGCATCAGCCCGGCGCTGGCGCTGATGGCGGCCGTCCCGCTCATCTCCAAGGCGTTGTGGCACCTGGCCCTGTCGGCGAAGGCCGCCGGGGACGCCCAGGCCGCCGAGGCCGAGGCCCGCGCCGCCGAGCAGGAGGAGGCCGCGCGCGCCGAGGCCGAGGCCAAGGCGGCCCGGTTGTCCACGGCCCTGACCGAGGACGAGGAGGCCGAGCTGGCCGACCTGGAGCGCCAAGCCGCCTACATCGCGGCCAAGGCCGACAAGCAGGTCGCCCTGGAGGAGGCCAAGGCCAAGGCTGCGCAGAAGCTCCGCCTGGCGGAGATCGACCGCGACGCCGACATGCAGATGGCCACCGACGAGGCCACCGCCCGGGTCTACGTGCGCCGCGCCGAGCTGGCGCACCGGATCCGCCTGGCCGAGCCCGTGTACACCGCGACCGAGATCGGCGCCGGCACCCGCATCCCCGACGACCCGTCGGGCCTGGACGGCCTCCCGCCCGCCGGGAGCGGCGTTCCGACTGCCGGGTTCGGGTTCCCGCAGACGCCCCGCCCCGCGCGGGGCGCCTCCCCCGCTGACCTGCGGGTGCCCCCCGGCGCCTCCCCGGCCGCCTCCCCCCGCGCCCCCCGGGAGGCGCAGGCCCTGTCGGGCCCGGAGCGGCTGCTGGCCTACGTCACCCAGGCGGGCCCGGAGGCCACGGTCAAGGGCGCCGCCCGGACGCTCGCGGTCGACCCGCGCACCATCCGCCGGTGGCGGTCGGACCTGGCCGAGGCCGGGCACGACGTGTCCGCCCTGGGCGGGCAGCACTGACCCGCCCGCCCCGATGAGGGGGCACCCGCCCTGACCTGCGGATGCCCCCTCCCACACTGATCGCGCCCCCCGGGGGGCGCCTCCCCGCTTCGGCGGGTGAGCAGGCCCTCCCGCCGCCGTCCTGGCGGGCGGGTCCGCTCACCACTCCGAGGTCGGGCGCACGAGACCGCCGATGCCACCGGGAGCCGCTCCCGGGCGAGTCGGAGGCCGCAGACGCCCGCCATGCCCCCTGTCCGCCCCCGACCTGCAAGAGGAGGAGCCGATTCACCACCGATTCCATCTGTCCCGCGCCCCGCCCTCCGGGTGGTGCGCACCCCGCGGCCGGGCCGCCGTCCACCACGGGCGGCGGCCCGGCCCGCACCGGAGGGAGTGCCCTTGACCAGCAAGTACTACGACCCCGACGGGTCCCGCTACGGGATCCCGACCTTCCCGCGCCACCTGGCCCCCGCCGGGCTGGCCACCAAGAGCCAGCTCCGTGCCCAGGGGCTGCGGCCCGGCGGGCAGGAGCCCGCCGCCCAGCTGATGTGGCGCTCGCGCGCCGGCGGGAGCCGGGGCGGGGTCCGTATCGCCTGGCTGTACCGCATCGACGCCGCCCTGCCGGTGCGGCCGATGACCCCCGCCCGCGAGCGGGCGCTGGCCCGCGCCTTGCTGGCGCGGCACACCTGCCGTTCCTGCGGGCTGGTCCACGAGTACTGCCTGCCCACGTCGCTGGGGCGTACCTGCCCGCCCGGGACCGGGTGCGCCACCCCTGCTGACCTGGCCGCCTAGGCCGAAAGGAGAGTTCATGACCCGCCGTGACCCGTCCCGGGCCCCCTCCCTGTGGGGGGACCCCACCACCACCGCTGAGGTTCCCGCCGAGGCCGACGGACCGGCCCCGGCCCCCACGGCGAAGAAGAAGGAGAAGAAGGAGGCGCCCGTCCCGGCGGCCGCCGACCGGGGGGCCGCTGACCAGGGCGAAGAGGGCCCGGTCAAGGTCGGCCCCGGCATCGGCGAGCGCCTGGGCGCCTGGGCGCGGGCGTCGTTCACCCCGCCGGAGATCTGGTCGACGGACCGGCCGAGCCTGTCCAAGCAGCTCCGCTACGCCCGTGAGGGCCTGTGGGGCCCGGCCAAGGGCTGGCACCGCACCGCCGCCATCGTCTGCTTCTGGGCGGTGTCCTTCCCCACCAGCGTGGCGGCCTACGCCCTGGAGTGGATCGGGGAGCGGCCCTCCCGGTGGGTGGTCGCCCTCGTGCTGATCTCCCTGGCCTACCAGGTGCCCTACATCCCCGAGGCGGTCGGGTTCCTGGTGCGGATCCCGGCCTGGCCGCTGACGGCGTCCTGGTCCGCGCTGGGCCTGATGTCCCCCTGACCTGCACACACGCTTTTCTCGAAGAAAGGAGTCCCGCCATGTGGGGAGCGTTCTCTGTGCTCGGCGCGATCGCGCTGGGCGTGCTCATCGGTCTGTGGATGAAGAAGAAGTTCAACCGGGTGATGCTCGGCGCCGCCGTCATCGCCGGGTTCTCCGTGGCCTACCCGATCGCCGAGTTCGGCGGCCCGCTGCTGGCCACGTTGGACCAGGTCGCCCCGTGGGTGGCCGTCAACCTGGTGCTGGCGTCGATCGCGAGCGTCCTGCTCTGGTTCGACTTCCAGGAGAAGGGGATCAAGAAGTTCAACGTCATCGTGGGCTTCCTGGCGCCGACGTTCTTCCTGTTGGCGGCCGGTCCGTTCCTGGTCGCTTGGGACCTGGTCGGCGGCCTGGGCACCGGTGTGGAGTCGGCCCTGTCGCAGATGGGCCGGTGACGACGGATGTTCGAGCTGGTCTTCGCATGGGCGGTCTTCACCATCGCCCTGGGCAAGGGCACCGAGGCCGTCGTGCACGCCTGGAAGGGCACCGTCCCCCCGGGGCACGCCAAGCGGATGGCGCGCATCCGCGAGCGGGAGGCCAAGGCCGCCCGCCGCGATCTGGCGCGCACCGAGGGCTTTAGGGGCTGGGCGCGGCTGATCTGGGTGGACTCCTGGAACGCGGCGGCCGAGCGCCACCGCGAGCGCTGGCCCGACAAGGCCGAGAAGAAGGCCGAGTACGCCCGCCGCAGGTGGGCGTGGTGGGACGGCGTGCAGGACGACGCGGAGAACCGGTGGGAGCAGCGCCGCCGCGAGCGTGTGCGCCAGGCCCACGCCCGGGCTGCCGAGGAGGCGGCGCGGGCGTGGGAGGAGGCGGCCAAGGCCCGGGCGGCGGCCGCGACGGCGGCCCGCCAGGCCGAGGACGCCCGCCGGCACGCCACCGCGGGCGGGTTCGCTTGGGCCTCCGACGACGGCACCACCGAGTACATCCGCCCCAACGCCGACGGCACCATGCCCGATGGCGAGACCTACCGCAACGGCGAGGACGGGTTCTTCCACCGGGACAAGGACGGCAGCACCTGGATCCGGCACCCCGGCCCGGGCCCCTACGCCACCGGCCGGGAGCGCTCGGCCGAGCAGCGGGTGCGCGAGGCCGAGGAGCGCGCCCGGCGCGCCCAGGAGACGGCCCGCACGGCGGCGGAGTTCGCCAAGCGCGCCCAGGAGCGGGCGGACCGGGCCGAACGCGAAGCCTCGTCCCGGCCCACGACCACCGTCACCCCCGACCCGACCCCGGCCCCGGACCAGGACGAAGAGGACATCGTCGACGCCGAGATCGTCTACCCCGAGCTGGAGGCCGCCCCGGCCGCCGGCCCCGACACCACCACCCACCCGGCACCCAAGCCGGACCTGCAGAGCGTCGCCACCGGCGGCACCACCACCGAGGAGGACACCCAGATGAGCACCACCACCACCGAGGCCATCGGCCTGGACGGCGCCTTGGCTTTCGCCCAGGGCGTGGTCAACACCTCCGCCGCGAACGTGTCCACGACCGAGACCGTCGTCGCGGCGATGACCAACGGCAAGGTCGGCGCGTCCGTGGTCGGCCGCACCCAGCAGCTGATGGAGGCGATGGACGCGGTCAAGACCATCGCCGAGCAGCTCAAGGCGGACCTGGAGCGGATGAAGGGCGTGCAGGAGCAGTACGACGCCAACCCCGACGCGGGTGACAAGGAGTACGTCGCCACCAACGCCGGACGCTGATCCGCCCTCCGGGCGGCCCCGGTCGTGG
>NZ_JBEXTT010000039.1:0-28415 GCF_040614155.1 Nocardiopsis sp. NPDC006139 | reverse complement strand
CCGGCGCCGGCCCCCCGGCGTAGACGTCCACCGTGAGCGCCTCCGGCGCGTTGCGGCGGTTCTCCTCCCACTGCACCAGTGCCCGGCCTGCCATGCATCATCCTCCGAAAGAGCGGTGAAGAGCACAGGCGACGGGCCCGCAGGGCCAAGGGTCGCACATATGCTTCTTGTTTGAAATTTGCCATAGCATAACAAGTGCAGAGTGCACTTCAGGAGTCGCGGTACCGCGGAAGCGACGGGGCCGTCCGGTCGACTCGTCCTACGAAGTGCAGACCTCCCGGGAGGGGGTGCCACGCACACCCGGGCGCAGGACCTTTGCCGCCCCGGTCCGATCACCTATTACGACCTGCCGCTTCGGAACCGCCGACAGGGCTCCGACGATCCCGAAGGGCGTGCCGCCGACCGGGGCGGCCAGGCGCGCGACGACATCGGGGCCCGCCACGGTCCAACGGGGGCGATCACGTAGGCCCCGGCCGCCGGGTACACCCTGTACCGGCAGGCGGGCAGGAGCCGTGTCACCGGGTCTCCCGGCGTGTTCAACGCCCACACCGCGACGATGGCCGCGGATGCGAGAGGGCCGGGCTCGCGGGAGGCCGTGACCCGCGCTGCGTAGAGCTGTCATAGACCGTAGCCGAAGAGGAGCGGCGAAGAGCGGGTGGCTCCGTCCGTCGACTGCGATGATCGCGCCGGGCGCCCACCGCGTCGGCCCTGGTGGAGGCCGCGCGGTGGGCGCCACCAGGGCCGGTGGCTCCGTCCCGACGGAGGGGTCAGCGATTCCGCAGCCCGGGGTCGGCGGCGGTCAGCAGTAGTGCCGCCGCACCGAGCCCTGCGATGATCCAGCCCAGGGCGTGCAGTCCGGCGTCGGTGGGTGTCGCCCCGAAGACCGGGCCGATGACCCCTGAGGCCGCGATCGCGCTGAGCTGCACGGCGGTGCGCGACAGACCCGACACCACCCCCATCCGCCCCGCGGGCGCCTGCCGGTGGAGCACCACCTGGTTGGACACCGCGGCGAGCCCCTGCGGGGGGCCGAACAGCACGATCACAGCCAGCAGGAGCCATACGGACGCGTCGGCATCGACACGGGTCAGCAGCAGTCCGCCCGCGATCGGGACGGCCGCGGCCACGACCAGCGGTACACGGACGCCGCGGACGCGGGAGACGAGCGCGGCGGCCGCCCCCGCCAGGACGACCCCGGGCAGCTGCATCCACCCGGCGGCGTCGGCCGTGTACCCGGCCGCCGCCTGCATCCAGGGCGTGAGCCCGTAGACGACCAGGTACGTGCACGCGTGCACCAGGAACATCCGCCCGTAGGTGCGCAGCAGCTCCGGACGGGCCGCGAGCACGCGCAGCACCGGGAACCGCCGCGATCGTCCCCCGGGGGCCTCCGGCCGCTGATGGGTCCGGTCGGAGGGCAGGCCGGCCAGAGCGCACGCCGCCGCGACCACCGCGTAGGGGGTGTTGACGACGAAGATCGCCTGCCAGCCGAAGGATTCCACGAGGACTCCGCCCAGTACCGGCCCGACGGCGGCGCTGACCAGGCTCGACACCGAGAGCGCGGAGAACAGCCCGCGGGGCGGCTCGCGCCCCGTGCGCACGGACCGGTTCCTGATCGCCGTCATCGCCGCCGGGTAGGCCGCGGACGTCCCGATGCCGACGGCCACGCGCGACACCAGCGCCCCGGCGAACGTCGGCGCCAGGAGCGGGACCAGTCCGGCGGCCGCGGCGAGGGCCATTCCGGCGACGTAGAGCCGCTTGGGCCCGTACCGGTCCACCAGCCTGCCCAGCACCGGCTGGGAAACCGCGCTCGCCGCGTACAGAGCCGTCACCAGCAGGATCACGTCCGACGCTTCGGTGCCGGTCGCCCGGGAGATGGGTACCAGCGCGACCGCGATCATGGTGGTGTTGACGGAGTTGAGCGCGGGCCCCAGGAGGACCGGCAGCGCGAAGCGGGGGCCGAAACCCGCTGTGTCCGTCCCGTCTTCCCGGGGGCCGTTCAATGCCGGACCCGCTTGAGGGCCAGCAGCCCCTCGGGGGTGAACTCCGCGGACCGCGCCCAGGTGACGATCCGCTGCTCCTCCTCGCGGATCTCCGCGGCCAGGCCGGGCAGCTCCCCCTCGGTCCCGGAGGGGACCTTGAGCACGCCGTGTTCGTCGCCGTGCAGCAGGTCGCCCGGTGCGACGTCCAGGCCCGCCACCCGCACGGGGACGCCGACCGCGGTGAGCCGCATGTGGGCGCGGGCCACGCAGGGGCCCGCCGCGTGCACGGCGTACCCCATCCCTCGCAGGTCCGGGAGGTCGCGCACGCGGCCGTTGGTCACGAACCCGGAGATCCCCAGCGCGTCCAGCAGCGTCCCGTTGACCTCGCCGAGGAACGCTCCGGCGCCGGGTTCGTCGTCGAGGTCCTGGACGACCACGACCACCGGGCCCTCGACCGCGAGGACCGCCCGGTGCAGCTCGGAGACGGGGACCGCGTCGTCCCCCGGGCGGCGGGCCCGCATGGTGGCGGTGACGGCGGTGCCCAGCAGGGTCCCGCCGGTGATCCGGTGGATAGAGCCGTCGGTGTACTGCTGCCCGTCAGCCCCGGCCGGGGTGCGGCGCAGGGCGTTGCTCAGGGCGGGCGTGTCCCACCCGGCGAGCGCGGCGGGGTCGGGCGCGGTCACGGGTTCTCCTCCGGGCGTGCGGTGACGGACGGGACCAGGGACGCCAGGGGCACGTGGTGCTGCCCCGAGTGGACGTCGCGGTCCCGGAAGCCGCCCTGCGGCACCTGCCGCGGGAAGGAGATCTTGACGACCTTCAGTTCGGGGATGCGGAAGATCCGCACCTGCTCGGCCGGGGCGCCGTAGAGCCGTGAGACGACGTCCTCGTTGAGGAAGTCCGCGTCGGCGGCGGCCGCGTAGCCGCGCTCGTCGCGCATGAACAGCTCCAGGGTGGTCCAGAACGGCCCGGCGTTCTTGGAGCGGACCTCCAGGGCGAGGTCGGCCAGGGTGACCGGGGTGGTCGGGGACTCAGGCATCGGCGGCGGCCTTTCGGTGGACGGGCACGCGGTGGACGGTGCGGAACAGCTCGGCGGGGTCGTCGACGTCCACGACGTGGTTGAGGACGAACTCGTAGGCCGGGCCGCGCTCGGTCTCGGCGGGCGAGAACGGGAAGGCGGTGCTGGGCAGGTAGTCCATGTCGGCGGTGGGCAGGTGCAGCATGAGCGGGTTGGCGACCTTGGCGACCGCGGTGGCGGTCTCCTGGTCACGCGCGCGGACCAGCAGCATCACGCCCACCTCGCGCGCGGGCCCCTGTGCCGGGTCGCGCTCCTGGAGGACGGCGTTGTGCCCGTAGAGGCGGATGTCCACGGCGTAGTCGTCCGGGCCCAGACGCAGGGTCCGCTCCACCCACTGGCCGAGGACCTCGCGCAGCAGGGCGGCCCAGTCATCGATGTTCGCCACGATGTGCGGGTCGCGGATCGCGGTGAACGACAGGGTCTCGTAGCCGCTGATCCGGGCGCCCTCGAGCTTGATGGTGTGCTGCTCGGCGGGTTCGAACCGCGATCCCTCGACGCGGACGATCCGGTCGTCGACGGCGCGGTAGGTCGCCCCGGTCACGTCGATGGTGCCGGCGGGCTCGCGCATCCGGAACGGGTCGGCGGTCTCGTAGAGCATGTGCGCGGCCACCGAGGTGGGCGTGCAGGAGACGGCCGGGTCGAGCGGCTCGATGGTGAACCCGTCCCGGTCGATGGTGGCCAGCACCCCGCCGCGGCGCGGGTCGGTGGTGCACTGGCCGCCGCACTCGACGATCTTGGCGGCGTGCCAGACGGGCCCGGGGGGCAGACCCCGCAGCAGCGGGTAGGCGGCCGCCACGGCGGTGTCGGTGGCGCGCCCGGCCAGCACGACGTCGGCCCCGGCGCGCAAGGCGGCCTCGATGGGCTCGTGCCCCATCATGCCGACGATGTGGGTACAGTCCTCCAGGATCCGCGGAGTGAGGTCGCCGAGCGGCGGCAGCGGGTGGATGCCGCCCGCGGCCGAGCGCTCGGCCAGGGCCGACGCCTTCTGCTCGCTGTAGATCGCGGCGACGTCCAGGTCCAGGCCCTCGGCGGCCAGGACGTCCTCGACGATGCCCGCGACCCAGTCGACGCCGGCATCGGTGCCACCGGTGCCGCAGGAGCCGACGATGAGCGGGATGCCCGCGCCTGCCGCGGCCCGGAGCAGGATGCGCAGGTCGTGTTCGACCTGGGCCCGCGTCGTTTTGGGAGTGGCCGAGCCCAGGTAGTAGGGGCCGGAGTCGGTGGACCCGCCGTCGATCGCGATGACGTCGGCGCCCAGGGCGATCCCCCGGTCGATCGTCTCGGGCGGGAACCCGGCGCCCAGCATGCCGGCGGGTGTGAGGACCCGTACGGAGGTGTCGTTCACGTGGTGCTCCTTCTGTTCGGAACGCGAAAAGGTGGGCGTGGTCGGCGGTCCTTCACAGCGCGACCGCGTCGGGGTTGCGGCGGCGGTGCAGTTCGACGGGCACCACTGCGGCCACGGCGAGCGCCGCGAGCAGCGCGGCGTCCAAGAGCAGGAAGCGCCACCCGGTGAGGTCGACCAGGGCGCCGACCAGGGCCGGTCCGAGGAAGCTCCCGCCGGCGTAGCCGACCGTGTAGAGCCCGGTGTAGGTGCCCAGGACCCGGGCGGAGGGGGCGAGGTTCCACAGGATGACGGCGGCGTTGACCATGAACCCGGCGGCGGCGACCGCGGTCAGCCCGAGCATGACGAGGGTTCCGGCGGGGGTGGCGAACACCGTGCCCACGACCATCGCGACGGCGAACAGCGCCATGCCCAGGCCCATCACGCGCAGCCGCCCGATGCGCTCGGAGAGCAGGGCCGCCGGCAGCGCGACCAGGATGAACACCACGCCGCTGGACAGGGTCAGGCCGCCGGCGTCGCCGCGCGACAGGCCCAGGACCTCCATGCCGTACGGGGTGATCAGCGCCCGGACCGACGCCCAGGCCCCGCCGAAGAAGAGGATGGCGACGAGGATGAGCAGCCGGTCGCGGTTGCGGTCGCGGGCGATGTCGGCGACGACGGCCCACACGCTCGTGGAGGCCGGGGCCGCCTCGCTGTGTTCGGCGTTCTCCGCTGTCCGTGCTTCCTCGGCCTCGACGGCGCGGTAGGCGGGCGAGTCACTGTCCCGGATGTTCGCGACGAGCACGGTGACGGCGACGAGCATCAGGGCCGAGGGCACCCAGAAGGCGAGCACCGGGTGGGAGTCGATCATGAAGGCGCTGATCAGCGCGGAGACGATGATCGTCAGGCTGGTGGCGATCTTGACCGCGGCCGCCGCCCGGCTGCGGCGTTCGGGGCGGATGAAGTCCGGGAGCAGGGCCTCGGTGACGGGCTTGAAGCTGTTGGCCACCAGCGCGTAGGCGAAGATCACCGCGATCAGCACCGGGAGCGAGGACGCCAGGGGCAGAGCGGCGAACAGCAGCGCCGCGACCGGCATGCCGACCACCAGATAGGGGATGCGCCGACCCCAGCGGGTGCGTGTGTTGTCCGAGCGGTTGCCCATCCACGGCTGGACGAAGATGCCCAGAAGGTTGTCCATCCCCATGATCAATCCGACGAGCGCCGTGCTCGCGAGGTACTCGCGCAGCAGCGGGGGGACCTGGGCGTCGTAGAAACTCCACGTCGACTCCTGGGCGAACACCGCCAGTGCGACGAAGAAGGTGATCCGGCGCCCCGCCGACCGCTCGGCGGCGGTGTTCAGAGTTGTCATCGGCATCCTCCGCGGGCCTTCTGACCGGGGCGGTGTGACCCCGGCCACGCCGACTCTAGTTTTGCTATTGCAAGTTTGTCAAAAGTGGCAAAATCGCCAACGGGGGGCCGGAGTCCGGTATCGTCGGGGGTATGACCGGCCGGCAGTTGCGCACCCTGACCACTGAGACGCTCGCCGATCGCACGTACCGGGCGGTGCGCGACGCCATCAGATCCGGGGAACTCGGCCCCGGGGAGAAGATCACCGAACGCGGGCTCGCCGAGCGCCTGTCCGTGAGCCCGACGCCGGTGCGCGAGGCCATCCGCAGGCTGGAGCGGGAGGGCCTGCTCGACCGCACCGGCCCCCGCACCATCGTCGTCTCGGCGTTGGAGGACAGCGCGCTCCAGGACCTGGCCGAGGTCGAGGTCGCGCTGCGCGGCCTGGTCGCGCGCTTCGCCGCCCGCCACGGCACCGGCGCCCAGCTGGACCGGCTCGACGGCATCCTCGATGAGGCCGACGACCTGCTGATCCTCATCCAGCAACGGAGCGCGCAGCAGCGTCCTGTCGACGACCACATCGGCGCCCTGCTCGACACCATGCAGCAGTTCAACGACACGGTGAACGCCTGCGCGCACAACCCCGTCCTGGTGGGCCTGGTGGAGCAGACGCGCGTCTTCTCGCGGGCCGAGCGCCGCACCCGGCTGCTGGAGCACATCCGGGCCGGGGACCTGTCCGCGCTGGACCGCTACGGCTACCACCGCGCCCTGGTCCGCGCGCTGCGGGACCGGGACGCGGAGGCGGCGGAGCGGATCGTGATGGAGGAC
Organism: Nocardiopsis sp. NPDC006139; assembly: GCF_040614155.1. NCBI lineage: Bacteria > Bacillati > Actinomycetota > Actinomycetes > Streptosporangiales > Nocardiopsidaceae > Nocardiopsis > Nocardiopsis sp. NPDC006139. The sequence goes on along the minus strand of NZ_JBEXTT010000039.1, from coordinate 21,871 downwards.
GCCCGTGGAGGGCTCCTCGGGCGCCGACCGCTCTCGGGGGTCGAGGACACCGAGGCGGGTGGCCGGGACTCCGCGTAGCGGCGCGTGGCGGCGGAGACCGGCGGTAGCGCCGCCCGGCGGTCAGGGGTCGCTACGCGCGAACCGGACCGCGGCGGCGCAGCCGGGCAGGGCGATCCACCCCGCCGGCACGGGCGCGCCCGCGGCCCCGGTCGATATCGCAGGGCCGGGCGCACCAGCGACGGCCAGAGGGTGGGGCTCACGGACCAGGGCTCTGACGAGGACGAGGCCGTCCAGGGCAGGGGTTGAGGGGGCGCGGACGACGAGGTCGCGCAGGGCCGTTCACGGGTCGAGTCACGTGTCGGTTCCGGCGGTTCGACAACGCTGGATACCACCGCGCGGACCTGAGCTGCCGCCTCCGGGAATCCGGTGTGAGCGGTCACAGGAGCCACAGGGTGACCGTGAGCGAGCCGAGGAAGGCGGCGCCGGCGAGGACCTGCCTCGTCAGGTGGGCGTCGTACAACTGCGGGGCGGTGCGTGTCGAGAGCAGCAGGTAGCCGTCAGAGGAGCTGGCGATGAGGGTGTCCTCGTTCCACTCGTAGGCGGTTCCGTTGACCAGCAGACGGGTCCCGGGCTTGACGGCCCACTCCCGGTAGGAACGGCCGGCGCTCGAATGGGAGTGCTCGGGCCGCAGCTCCCGCCTGGTCTCCGCCCTGCCGAGAGCACCCTCCGCCAGGGGATCGACCACGAAGGAGTCATGGGTGAGGGCGACCTTGTCCATGACGGCTCCACGGGGGTGGCACCACGCGCTCCCCGTCCTGTCCTGGAGCCGGAAGGGCGCCTCGCTCTGCTCCGCGTGGACCAGGGTCATGCGAAGGCGCTCGTAGGGGGAGTCCTCGGCGGGGCGATGGTCCCACACCTCGATCCGGTACCACACGCACCTGGTGCCGGAGTAGGGGGCGACCAGCGGCCCCGCGGGGCCCGGCACCGCGTTCCCGTCGACCAGCACGGGGGTGCCCGAGCGGGGCAGGTCCCGCAGCGGAGGCGTCCGGGAGCGGCGCATCCTCGTGGACCGTGCGCGCGTGCGCAGCACCCGGGCGAGCAGGAGGGCGCTGAGCACGGTGGCCAGCAGGGCCAGGAGCTGGAACGCGGTCCGCGATCCACCGACGAACATGTCATCCATAGTCGCCACCTCCTCGTTCCGGTGGCCGCGGTGACAGGCCACCGGAACGGAACAGGCTCAGCCCTCCTCCGAACGGTCCGTGTCCGCCTCGGCGAGGGCGTCGTGCCGGGTGGCGGGGGAAAGGGGTGTTCCCGCCAGGTACCCCGCCCGGGCCAGGGCGTTGCCGCCGACAGCCGCGGTGGCCAGCTGTACGAGCAGGGCCAGGCCGATCTTGAGCGCGTTCTCCATCGAGGGGAACCACAGCAGCAGACCGAGCAGGAGCAGGGCCGTCCCCAGTCCGGCCGAGACCGAGACCCCGTGCAGGCGGGCGTAGAAGTCGCGCAGCCGCACGAGGCCGAGGGCTCCCACCGCGAAGACGGACGCGCCGGCGATCACACAGGCCACGGCGAGCATCTCGAACGGGGTCATCGTTTGCCTCCGGAGATCAGTCGGGCCAGGGACAGGGCGGAGAGGAATCCCACGAGGGCGCACACGAGCACGATGTCGACCACCAGGTCGGAGTCGACGCGAAGGCCGAGGGCGACCACGAGGCCGACGAAACCGAAGAAGACCACGTCGGCCCCGGCCGCCCTGTCCGCCCGGTCGGGGCCCGAGAGGATCCGGTGGACGGCCACGGCCATGGACGTCCCGAGGAGCAGCAGCGCGATGTCGACGGGGTTCATCGGGTCTCCTCCCCCCGGGGCGCGGCCTTCGTCCGTCCGGGGCGTGTCAGGCTCAACAGGTAGTCCTCCATCTGTCGGATGTCGTCGAGGAAGGCTTGCTCGTCAGCGGTGTACATGCCGTGCACCCACAGGGCGGGCGGGTCGGTGCGGGTGGCCACGGTCACCGTTCCGGGGGTCAGGGAGACCATGTTGGCGAGGGCCGTGATCTCCAGGTCGGTGCGACAGCGCAACGGGACTTCGATCAGGGCGGGCACGGACGCGCTGCCGGGGGTGAGGATGTCCCAGGCGACCCGGAGCGTGGACGTCACCACCCGGGAGCCGTAGAAGAACGGGAACCACGCCGTCCGCAGAATCCTGTACAGGAAAGGGGTCATCGGTTCGTCACCGCCTCGACGTAGGTGGAGGTGTCCAGCAGGTGGCCCGCGGCCTGGGCGCTCAGGTCGAGCAGGACCTGGGCTCCCAGGCCGACGCCCAAAGTGACACCGGTCAACACCACCGCGGGCAGCACCAGGCCCGCGCGCATCCTCGTGGCGGCCGGGGCCGTGGTGATCGTCGCGCCCCTGTCGGCCGCTCCTCCGCCCGTGGATTCGGGGCCGGAGCCCGGGTCGGGACCCCAGAACACCGAGCCCCAGATCTTGAGCATCGACATCAGGGTGATGAGGCTGACGGCGATGGCGACGGCGGCGACCGCCCACTGCCCGTCGTCGAAGGCGGCGGCGACCAGGGTGAGCTTGGCGACGAAGCCGGAGAAGGGCGGCAGTCCGGCCAGGGACAGGGCCGCGCCCAGGAAGGCCAGGGACAGCAGCGGTTCCCGGCGGGCCAGCCCTCCCAGCCGGTCGAGTCCGCCGGTGCCGTGGACGTGCTCGATCGCTCCGGTGGACAGGAACAGGGACGCCTTCACCACCATGTGGTGGATGAGGTAGAAGATGCCCGCCATCAGTCCCAGTTCGGTGAACAGGGCCACGCCGAGGAGGATGTAGCCGATCTGGCTGACCATGTGGAAGACCAGGATCGAGCGGGTGGTGTCCTCCCCCACCGCCCCCAGGACCCCGATCAGCATGGTCGCGCCGAACAGCACCAGGCCCACCCACAGCAGGGAGGACTCGCCGCCGAAGACCACCGCGTAGAGGCGGTAGATCGCGTAGATGGCGACCTTGGTGTGCAGGCCGGAGAACAGGGCGGTCACCGCCGGGGAGGGCGCGGTGTAGGTGCGTGCCAGCCAGCCGTGCACGGGTACGACGGCGGCCTTGACCGACATCGCGAGAAGCACCACGCCCATGGCGACCGCGACCGCGGGCGACTCCTGGGCGGCTCCCGCGAGTTCGCCGAGCTGCACGGTTCCGGCGGCGCCGTAGACCAGGGCGACCCCGGCCAGGAACACGGTCGAGGTCAACAGGTTGACCGCGACGTACGTCCGTCCGCCACGCAGGCCTCGCAGGGTCCCGGCGATGGCCATCAGCCCGTAGGAGGGCAGCAGCATCACCTCGACGAACACGAAGAGGTTGAACAGGTCTCCCGTGAGCAGCGCCCCGTACACCCCTGCGGACAGCACTAGGACCAGGGTGGGGAAGAAGCGGCGGTCGGCTTCGCCGGTGGCGACGGCGAAGGCCGAGCACACCAGCACCAGCAGGGCGGTGGTGGTGACCATCAGCGCGCTGAAGGTGTCGGCGGCGAAGGGGATGGCCACCCCTGCGGGCCACAGGCCCACCTGGTGGGCGTGCACCTCTCCCTCTCGGGTGCACCAGAGCAGGACGGCTCCGGCGGCGAGGGCGAGGGCGCTGGTCCCCAGGAACAGGGTGCGGGCCACCACACGTGCGAGGGGCAGGATGAGCAGCGCGGCGCCCAGGAGGGGAGCAGCGACCAGCACGGGCAGGAGAACGGGGATCATGAGGCGTCCTCGGTGTCGTCGCTCCCACCGGTCGCGGCAAGGGCGAGCATGTAGATGGTGATGGAGAAGGCGATGACGATCGCCGTGAGCACGAACGCCTGGGGCAGGGGGTCGGCCATGGCGGAGCCGGTGTCGCGCCCCAGCAGGGGTTCGCCTCGGCGGGAGGCGCCGCCCGCCGACAGCAGCAGGAGGTTGACCCCGTGGCTGAGCAGGACGAAGCCCAGGACGACGCGGACCATGCCGCGTTGCAGGATCAGGTAGACGGCTCCGGCGGTCAGGACGCCGATCGTGATGGCCAGGGTCATCGGGTACCTCCGGTGGCCGGCCCGTGCCGGACGGGGTCGGGTGCGTGGTGCGCGTCGGGCTCCGGGGGGTTCTTGCGGCCGGCCCGGAGCAGCCCGAGCTGGTTGAGCGCGGTCAGCAGCACGCCGACCACGGCCAGGTAGACACCCACGTCGAAGACGAGCGCGCTGGTGAAGTGGTAGTGACCGCCCCAGGGCAGGGGGATCTCGGCGTGCAGGGGCCGCAGGAAGGACCCGTCGGCGTAGCCGAGCAGCCCGCTGGCCGCGGCGGTGAGGACGCCCGCGGCGATGAAGGCCGGGTAGGCCAGGCGGATGCGGGCCACCGAGGCGCTGGGCGCCGCCAGGTAGGCCAGGGCGAAGGCCGAACCGCCGACCAGCCCGGCGATGAAGCCCCCGCCCGGGGCGTTGTGGCCCCGCAGCAGGAGATAGAGCGACCACAGCACCAGCAGTGGGATCAGCCAGCGCGCCACGGTGCGCATGATGACGGTGTTGTCGTCGGCGTCCCAGACCGGATTGGTCCTGGCCACGCGAGGGGAGGCCTCGCCGTTCGCGATGAGACCGGACGATCGCAGGACGGCGATGATGATCAGGCCGGCCACCCCCAGGACCGTGAGTTCGCCCAGTGTGTCCAGGGCCCGGTAGTCGACCAGGATCGTGTTGACCACGTTGGTGCCGCCGGTGTCCTCGGGGGCGTGGGAGAGCAGGTAGTCGCCGACCCCGGAGGGCTCCCTGCGGCCGGTGAGCAGGTAGGCGGCCAGTCCGGCCGCGGTTCCCGCGGCCACGGCGATCACCGCGGTGAGGGCTGCGCGTGAACGGCGGACCCGGTGGAACTCGCGGGGGAGCCGGCGCAGCACCAGCACGGCCACGACCACCGTCAGGGTCTCCACCAGCAACTGGGTCAGCGCCACGTCGACGGCGCCGAGGAAGACGAACCACAGCGCGGTGGCGAACCCGGCGACCCCGACCAGCGCCAGAGCGGCCATCCGTGACCGGGTCACCACCGAGGTGAGCACCGCGACCGCCACCAGCACCACCAGGAGCCAGTCCAACGCACGTGAGGTGGGAGCGGGCGCGAGCCCGTAGTCCGGTCCCAGAGCGAAGACCACGGCAGCGAGCACGATGAGCATGACGAACGGCATGGCCAGGTGGCGAGTGGGTGCGTCGGTGCGGGTCAGGTCGCCCACGCGCATGCCCAGGGCGATGACCGCCGCGTGGGCGCGTTCGAAGACACCCGTGCCCTGGACGGGAAGGAGGCGGCGCCCGGCGAGTTCCTCCCCGGAGCGCGAGGCCCGGGCCAGGAGAGCGCCGAGGACCAGGGCCGCGGCCGACATCCCCAGGGCGGGGTTGAGTCCGTGCCACAGCGCCAGGTGGGAGTCCGCGGGAGCGAGGGCCGCGTCGCCGGCCGCCCAGGAGACGGCCGGGTCGAGCGCCGTGACTCCCAGCCCCAGGACCAGGCCCGCTGTCGCGGTGATCGCGGGGGCGGACAACAGGAGCGCGCCCGCCTCCCGGGGCGGTTCCCGGTCGGGATGGCTTCTGCTGCTCCCGCCGAAGGCCAGGTGCACGAACCGGAAGGCGTAGGCGAAGGTCGACGACGCCGCCACGACCGCGACGGCCCCGGCGACCGGACCGGTCCACGCGGGCCCCGGCGCCTGCAACAGCGCCTCGAAGACGTTCTCCTTGCTGACGAATCCCAGGAGAGGGGGGACCCCGGCCATGGACAGGGCGGCGAGCGCGCTCACCGCCGCGGTGACGGGCATCGTCCGGCGCAGACCGCCGAGTTCGCGCAGGTCCCGGGTTCCGGTCTGGTGGTCGATCACGCCCACCGACATGAACAGCGCCGACTTGAACAGGGCGTGGGCCAGGGTGTGCACGACGGCGGCGACGAGCGCCTGCGGGGTTCCCACACCGATGACGGCGATGAGGAAGCCGAGTTGGCTGACCGTGGAGTAGGCGGTGAGTTCCTTCAGGTCGTGCTGTTGCAGGGCCAGCAGGGCACCGATCACGGCGGTGGTCAGACCGGCGACGATCAGGGTGGTGCCCCACAGCGGTGTGTCGGTGAAGGCAGGGGAGAAGCGCATCGCCAGGTAGACGCCCGCCTTGACCATCGCCGCCGCGTGCAGGTAGGCGCTCACCGGGGTGCTCGCGGCCATGGCGTCGGGCAGCCAGTAGTGGAAGGGGAACTGGGCGGACTTGGTGAACACCGCGACGACGACGAGCAGTGCCACGGTGCCGGTGAAGGCGGTGTCCTGGGTCCAGGAAAGGTCGCCCAGGGTCGTGCTGAGACGGGTGGTGCCGGTGCGCACCCACAGCAGCACCACCGCGGTCAGCAGTGCCAGACCGCCCATGGCCGTGAGCAGGAACGTGCGCACCGCCGGCCGTGAGGCCCCCGGTCCGGACAGGCCGATCAGGTAGAAGGAGCAGATCGTGGTCAGCTCCCAGAAGACGAAGAGCAGGACCACGTCGTCGGCCAGGACCAGACCGGTCATCGACAGGGCGAAAGCGCTCATCAGGACGTAGAAGCCGGTCCTGCGCCCGGGCGGGAAGTAGCGGGTGGAGTAGGCCATGACCAGGGCGCCCACGCCGAGCACGAGCACGCAGAACAGCCAGGCCAGGCCGTCCATGCGCAGGTGCAACCCCACGCCGAGGGCGGGCATCCAGGGCAGGGACGCTTCCAGGATCCGGTCGTGGTTCCACAGGGAGGGCCCCTGGACGCCGACCCACAGGGCCGCCAGGGCCAGGACCAGGGCGATGGGCCACCCTGCGGCGCGGCCCAGCGGGCGTCCCAGCAGCGGGACGAGCAGGGTGGTGACGGTGAGTACGGCAAGGAGGAGCAGCAGCACGCCGCTGTCCTTTCACGGTTGCGCGCCGGTCTCCGGGCATGCGGGCACACGCCGGAGACGGCCGTGGCGCACAGGGGTGCGACACGGTCGGCGTTCAGCGAACGAAGGTGGAAGAGGGCACGCGAAAGGTGCCTCGCGCAGGACGGAGGCCGAAGAGGACCGCGGGCGATGACGTCAGGTACCGGTGCCTTGGGCAGACCGGTCTCTGACGGCGCGCGGACACGGGGCGACCGTCATACGGAGAAGAGAAGACGCCTCGACCGAGGCGGAAGGGTCAGCTGCGTCCGGGCGGGCAGGAGCTGAGTTCGCCGTGGGCGTTGGTACCCCACGAGGTGGAGTAGCCGTTGGTGCCCAAGGGGCGGGGATTGCGCACGGGCGGCTTGTGTCGTTCGGCGAAACGCGAACGGCCGACGCGGGCGTGGACGCCCAGGGCGTGGGAGCGCGCGCCTTCGAGGGGGGCGGGCGTGTGATGGCGCGGCGGAGGCGCCGGGTCCGCTGTCCGGGACATCACAGCACCTCCCCTCACATCTCGCCGAATCACAGCGACTGCCACCGTACCAGCTGTCACTTCACGCGGACCAGGAGAGGACGCCGCGCATTGGATGTGAGCAGGGTCTCAGTGGGCGCTGGGGTCATCGGGCCGGCCTTCCGGAGTCCCTGAGGGGACCGCAGGACGCGCCGAGGGAAGTCGGTGGAGTGACGGCCCGGTAGGGCTTCGCCACGGTGGGCCCCGGGGGCGCGGCCGTCGACGGCGCCCGGGGCCGGCGGCCCCCTGGCCGGCGCGAGCACCGCGAACGCAAGGGGCCGGCGGGCGTTGGGCCCCCGGTCCTCGACCGGGGGCCCGACGGACGCGCAACACGGTGGAGCGGTGCATCGATCTGCTCGAGCAGACCGGGCGGTCGCGACCCGCTATGACAGGCGGGCCGTGATCTTCGACGGGATCGTGCAGGTCGCCCCGATCCGGATCCGGCTCCGAGGCCTCACCCGTCCAAAGGACAGTGCCTAGTCGCCGGTCTCCTCGGCGGGGGGAGGGGCCTGGCCCTCCCAGCCCCGGAAGAGCCACGCCGTCCGGTCGCCGTCCGGATCGGGCTCGTACACGGCCCGCGGGGACGCCCGCCCGGGGACGCTCAACAGTGCTCCCAGTTCCTCCACGGGCACCTCGTAGATCTCCTCATGGTCGAAAACACCCTCCACCACCACCCCGTCCCAGCAGGACGGACCGCCCACGAGGCGCACGGTCACAGAGCCCGGCTCGTCTCCCAGTTCCATGGGTTCGATGATGTGGCCGCTTCCCCGCGATCCTCCTCAGGACACGCCCGGGCCGCGCCTGTCAAGGGTCCCGAGTCGGTGTGACGAGGCCCCCGTGCACCGAATCCGGGGTCGGCGGACCGACTTGACACCACTCTGACCGTAGTACTATGTTCAAACCACTTCACGTGAAGTACTACGAACCGAGTGGAAATGAGGCGCTCCATGCCTGCCACCCCCCTCCGCCTGGACCTGACCGGGCTGCTGAACGCCGAGGCCCGCCCGCCCGTGGCGGCCCTCTCCGTCCCGGCGCAGCCCCGCCCCCGCCGCAAGAACCGTGACCAGCAGCCCAGGCCCCTCCCGGTGCGGAACGCCAGGCCCCTGCGCAAGCCGGGCGGTGTCCGTTGAACACGAGCATGAGTGCGAACGACCACAGCACCCCTCTCCCCGCCCCCGCCGCTCCGGCCGGGGAGCTGCGGGCCTCCCACCAGGACCGGGACACGGTGGTGGAACGCCTGCGCAACGCCGCGGCCGAGGGGCGCATCGACCACGACGAGCTGGACGAGCGCCTGGAACGGGCGCTGACGTCCAAGACCCACGCCGAGCTGGCCGCCCTGACCGCCGACCTGCCCGCGCCGCAGGACTCCGATCAGCAGCTGCCGCCGCTGGTGCTCAAGGGCGGGATGAGCGGCGCCGTACGCGGCCCCGGCCGGTGGGAGGCGCCCGCCCACGTGATCGCCCACGGCGGTGTGGGCGGTGTGAAGATCGACTTCAGCCGGGTCCGGAGCCGGCTGCGGGAGATCCTGGTGGAGGCCTACGGGGAGACCTCCGGGGTCACGGTCGTCATCCCCGACGGGTGGACCGCCGACACCACGGGCATGGACCCCGGCATCGGCGGCCTCAGAGACAGGACGACCCCGGACCGCCTCCCGGGAACGCCGCTGATCCGGCTCGCCGGGTCCGGCGGCATGGGGGGAGTGATCGTTCGCCACCCCAACGACAAGGAACGGCGCAAGCTGGACGAGAACCCGGCCTAGACGGGTGATCGGGGCCGAAGAGGATCCCGGAGGAGGTTCCCGTCGGCGGCCCGGCCGGCCGCACCACGAAGTCCCGTACTCCGGAACTCCCGGAGTACGGGACTTCGCGCGTTCGCGGGGCCGGTCGCGGCCGTGGTCCCTGCCTGCCGCCGATGGGGCGGGCCGGGGGGAGCCGACCACCGTCACTCCGGGGAGGGCCGCCGTCCATGTCGTCGGTATCGCCGGCCGCTCACTCGGCGCCGCCCGGCGGGGGTCAGCAGCGGTAGGTGGTGCCGTTGGCGGCCCGTCCCCAGTTGCAGGTGCTGATCGAGCCGGAACCGGTGTTGTTGTCGGCGCTGCCGGGCCGCTTCAGGCGCAGGTCGGGGTTGTTGGGGCCGTCGTTGCGCAGCACGTGGCGTCCGTAGCCGCGGTAGATCTGGTGGGCGCCGCTCGCGTACCGGTTGGTGCCGCTGCCGGTGCGCACGTAGGCCACCGCCCCGGCCGGCAGGTTGTAGGACGGCAGGGGGCGGCCGTAGGTGTTGGTGGTGATGTCGGGGACGTAGCCGCCCACGTTCACGGTGCGGGTGGTGACGTTCTTGATGACGAAGTACTCGCCGTTCAGGCTGGTGTTGCTGTTGGTGTCCGAGCCGGCGGCGTTGGGGCGCACGTGGGTGATCATCAGCGCGCCGGTGGTGGAGGCGGCCTGTGCCGGGGCCGACATCAGGGTGGCGGCGGTGAGGGCGGCCGCGGCGATGGCGGCGGCGCGCGCGAGGGGGCCTGGCATGTGGACGCTCCTGAGGTGGAAAAGCGTGGATCGGGGAGGCGTCATCGTCCCAATCCGGAGGGGGTGCGCGTCGTGATTTAGCTGGACATGGCCGCTTTTGGTCAGGGTGTGCACCTACCCGGCGGTACCGCGTCCACGAACGGACGCGCCTGCGGATCCCGTCTGGGATGTACGGCTCGCCGTCTGAAGCCCCTGCGATCGCCCGACCGCTGATCAGTGCGTGCCCTCACGCCGCGCGGACGGGTTCACCGGGGTGCCACAATGCCGTGCATGACCGATCGACCAGGTGCCCCCGGGCTCGTCCATCCCCCGAGCCTGCCGCTTCCGGAAGAGCTGTGGCGGCACGGTGCCTTCTGCGTCCTCATCCGCGCGGCCCTGGGCGGTGCGACCGACGAATGGTTCCGCGCCCATTGGCTGTCCGGGCGGGAGCGCGTCGGCTACGAGGACGGTGGCGGCAACTGGTGGGAGCTCGAAGTCCTCCCCGAGGGGCGCGCGGTCCTCTACGGCGAGGACCACGAGATGAGCGGTGCCCGCTGGCTGGAGCCCCCGCTGGACCTGCTCGCCGGCGCGCCGGAGTGGCTGCCCCTGAAACGGCTGCGTTCCATGGACGACATGCTCGGCCACGTCCACTGGTTCGACGGCGCCTCCTGGGAGCGCATCGCCTACCCTCCCGAGCTCCGGGACGACGGCCTGGAGAGCACCGCCGGCCGGTACTTCACCGAGTGGCGGGCCCTGGAGGAGGCGATGCGGCCGCTGGGCGACGGGCTGCTCGTGGAGGCGGACGCGGGGGAGGGGAGCCGGCGGGCGGTCGAGGCCCTGTTCGAGGCGGCGTCCCGGCGGCGCTGCACCCGCGAGGTCCTCGACGGACTCCTGGGCGACCTGAACCGCTCGCTGGAGTACGACGACGACCCCCCGGGGTCCCTCGACGTGGAGGCGGCCTTCGACATCGCCCTCCGGGCCGGTTTCGCCCCGCCGGGAGGCTGAGGGCCGCCCGGCGCCCGGGACGGTGGCCGGGCGAGGGGCGGCCCTTCGCCCGGATCAGGCCCGGGCGCTCCCGGGACCGTCCTCCGCCCGGTGCCAGGCGTGCCAGGCGAGGTAGGCGAACGGGAGCACCACGAGCAGATCGGCCGCGTAGGCGACCCACTCCAGGCGCAGGACCCTGCCCGCCGGAAAGGCGACGGCCGCGATACAGATGAACACGGCCACCCAGCGGGGCGCGATCCGGGTCCAGGCGGCCATCAGGCCGAAAATGAAAAGCGAGAGGGGGAAGACCGGGCCGGGGAGCCACAGCAGGGGGATGCTCTGGGGAGGATAGTCCGAGAAGCTCGCCAGGGATATGTCGCCGACCGTTCCCAGTGATTCCTCGAAGAATCCCTGAAGGCCGAAGGAGACGGTTCCGAGCATTCCCACGAGGAGCATGAAAAGCCAGATTCCGGAGATCCGGGGGAGGTGTTCGCGGAGTCGGCCGTACTCTCCGATGAGGCCGTACACCCAGGGTGGCATGGACAGGGCGATCAGCATGCCGCCGGTGGCGCCGTAGTGGCCATTGTTCCAGAAGAACGGAGAAATGGAGAATATGACCGGGCCGAGCAGGAGCGCCGCCGCCTGCAGCCTTTGTGTGAACATGGCGACATGATACGGATTCCGGATGCTTTTTCAAGCATGCCCCGGGCGCTCGTGGTATTCGCCAGGGAGGGGCTGTTCGGATATTTCCTGAAAAGTTCATCGCCTTTTCTGTGGCGGTGGCCGGGAGTCGTCGTCGGCTTTCTCCGATACTGCTGCTCCGCCGCCCGCCTGCGTCGGGCGGACGGCCGACGGCCCCGGCGGGCGGGTGCCCGGCCCGGGGCCGTCGGTCCTGTGAGCGCCGCGCGGGCGCGTGCGGGTCAGTCCGGACGCCCGCGCCCGCGGGACCTCCGGCGCGACCCGCCCGCACCGCGCCGGCGGTGGAGGTGGGCGGCGTGCTCCAGGTAGCGCTGGAACAGCGACTCGGCCACCGGGTTGTGGCCGCGCACCCGCATCAGCCAGTGGGGCATGGTCCGTTCGTGCAGCCACAGGAAGCCGATGGTGAAGCCGAAGCTCAGCATCGCCTGCAGCGCGAGGAACGACAGCAGCGGTTCGCGCAGCGCGGTGCCCCCGGTCACCCACGCCACCATGTGGGCGTCGAACAGCCGGGCGGCGGGGAACCCGAGCAGCCAGTACAGGGCCAGCGGGGCCACCGCGCCGATCGGGAAGACCCCGCGTGCCAGCAGCACGCTGTAGGCGGCACCGAGGACGGCCAGCGGCAGGCCCAGGGCCAGGCCGACGGTGCCGGTCAGGGCCGGGGACAGCCCCGCCACCATCCCGAGGCCCGTGGCGAACAGGCCGGCGACGGCGCCGATGGCCGCTCCCGGGACCGCCACCTCCAGGTGGGCGGCCGCGCTCCCTCCCAGCCGGAGGGCGGACGAGGCGGGCATCAGTCGACCACCACCCCGAAGGCGAACAGCGAGTAGAAGAGCGCTCCCAGGTAGAACACGGCCGCGAACGCGATGATCGCGTTGGAGACGATCCCGGGGCGGATGGGCTTGGGCAGCGTGATGTTGTTGACCAGCAGCAGCACCACGCAGTACGCGCCCATCGCGAAGGCCGACAGGAACGCCAGCACGTCCAGGATGGCCGCGGGCCCGTCGGCCGGTCCGAACAGCAGGATGACGATGCCGAAGGCGATCAGCCCCCACAGGAACATGCCGTACAGCTTCGAGAGCCCGAACCGCTTGGCGCCCGGCACGAAGTTGTAGGTCATGTCGGCCTGGCCGCGAGAGAAGGAGTCGAACAGGCCCAGCGTCGCGTTGAGGCCGATCAGCGCGATGAACAGGAAGAACACCGTTCCGAGGATCGGGCTGCCGGCGGCGGAGAAGGCGCCCGCCATCGCGTCCAGCGACGCGTCCCGGTCGCCGGCCCGGATCAGCTCCGTCACCTGCGGGTCGAACCGGGCCGCGGACTGGGCCAGGACGGTGAAGGAGACCGTCACCAGCATGGTGATGCCCCAGAACAGCACCAGGGCGTCGAAGGTGACCCAGCGGCGCCACCCCTTCCACTTCTCCATCTCCGCGGGGTCGGAGGTGTCGAACATGTAGCCGTGGGAGGGCATGGCCTCCTGCTCGCCGGCGTGCCGCAGGCCCCGGATCTTGGGGATGTGCACGCCCATCCCCGCGCCCTTGTCGCGCAGGTGCAGGGTGTACCACATCTGCTGCATGCCGGAGGGCCCGGCGAAGGCGATCGCGCCGACGATGATGGGGAACCAGGCCGCCGTCATCGCCTCGTCCGGGAGGTACCCGAACGAGAACATCCCGGTGAGAGTGGAGGTGAGGTCCGACAGGTTGCCGACCATCGCCGCGACCACCGACGTGCCGACCACCAGCAGGCCGATACAGATGGAGAGCACGTTCTCCAGCAGGTCGTAGATGACCTTGGCGAGGGTGAAGACCACGCCGACGAGGATCATGCCGGCCACCGCGGTGGCCTGCCAGGGGATGCCGGTCACCCGTTCGAAGGCGGACGCCCCGGCCGACAGGTGGCCGGGCCAGATGTAGACCAGCATCGCCGTCACGAAGAAGAACCACATCAGCGGTTTGAACACGCGCGCGGCGCCGTAGAAGATGCTCTCCCCGGTGGCCATCGCGTACCGGGACATCTCCAGCATGACCACGGCCTGGAGGGAGAGGCCGATCAGGAACAGCCAGCGGATCTCCGGGCCGAAGATCAGCACCAGGCGCGGCCACATGTAGGACTCGCCCATGCCCACGCCCAGGGCGACGAGGAACACGGTCGGTCCGAGGATGTGGATGGAGGGGGGAGCCTTGGGCAGGCTCCGGATGGGCATCGGCTCCAGCCGGCCCGCCTTCCAGTACCGCTCCTCCTGCGGGGGCGCGGCGCCGTCGGCCGGCGGGTCGGCGGGGGTTCCGGTCGTGGCGGAGTCGGCGGTCACCGGTTCGGCGGGGGGACCGGACTCGGAGGGGTGGGCCCGGCGCTGCGCCGGGATGTGGGCTCCCCCGGTCTCGGGCGAAGCCGGGGGTTCCGAGGGACGGGGGGTGGGGGGTGAGGAATCCAAGGCGATACTCCGTGTGTGCGCGAATGCGAGTCGGTGGTTCGCATGTCGCCCCCGGGTGGTGCTGCACCTCCCTGCCGTGTCGGGTACGCGGACGGATCACCGTGGCCGGACGTGGCTGTCGTGGCGGTGACCGGGCCCGGCGGCCTTGCGGCGGCGGCTCCAGGGCCGCCGGGCGGGTATGGCGCGTGTTGCGGTTCGGTGGCTGTCGTGTGTCGTGGCGGCCCGGCCGGAGCGGTCGGCTCCGACCGGGCACCCGGTCAGAGTAGTCCGGCGGCGCGGGCCCAGCGATACTTCGCGCCCAGGACCTTCACCGGCATCTCGGTCGTGTAGGGGTAGGCGACGATCCCGTGCTCGAACAGCTTCCGGCTCGCCGCCTCGACCTCGGTGTCACCCGAGAGGGAGGCCACCACCGGCTTGTCGATCCCGGCCGCGCGGGCCTTGTCCACCACGTCGATCACGACGTCGGCGAAGACCAGCGGCGGCGTGACGATGGTGTGCCAGTAGCCGAGGACCAGCGAGTGCACGCGGGGGTCCTCCAGCCCCAGGCGGATGGTCTTCTCGTAGGTGGAGGGCGGCTCGCCGCCGGTGATGTCCACCGGGTTCCCGGCCGCCCCGAACGGCGGGATGAAGGCGCGGAAGGCCTCGTCCAGGTCCGGCGGGATCTCGTACAGCGACATCCCGTTGTCCACCACCGCGTCCGACAGCAGCACGCCCGAGCCGCCCGCGCCGGTGATGATCACGATGTTCTCGCCGCGGGGGGCGGGCATGACCGGCAGGGCGCGGCCGTACTCCAGGAGCTCGGTCAGCCCGGGGGCGCGGACCACGCCCGCCTGGCGGAGGATGTCGTCGTAGACCTTGTCGTCCCCGGCGAGCGCGCCGGTGTGCGACCCGGCGGCGCGGGCCCCCGCGGAGGTCCGGCCGGCCTTGAGCACGACCACGGGCTTCTTCGGGACCACCTCGCGGGCGGCGGCGACGAACGCCCGGCCGTCCTTGAGGTCCTCCAGGTGCATGGCGACCGCGTTGGTGTGCTCGTCCTGGCCGAAGAAGGTGAGCAGGTCGTCCTCGTCGATGTCGGCCTTGTTGCCGACGCCCACGATCGCCGACACGCCCGTGCGCGTGCTGCGGCTGTACCCCAGGATCGCCATGCCGATCCCGCCGGACTGCGAGGTCAGGGCGGTCCCCCCGGCCACGTCGTACGGCGTGCAGAAGGTCGCGGACAGCTTCTGCGGCGTGTAGTAGTACCCGTAGATGTTGGGCCCGAGGATGCGGACCCCGTGCCGCCGGGCCACGGCGAGCACCTCGTCCTGGAGCTCCTGCTCGCCGGTCTCGGCGAAGCCGGACGGGATGAGGATGGCGCCCGCCACCCCCTTGCGCCCGGCCTCCTCCAGGGCCCCGGCCACGAACCTGGCCGGGATGGCGAAGACCGCCACGTCCACCTCGCCGGGCACGTCGGCGATGGACTTGTAGGAGGGGAGGCCGTTGACCTCGGCCGACTTCGGGTTGACCGGGTGGATGGCGCCCTCGTAGCCGCCGTCCACGATGTTGCGGATGACGGAGTTGCCGATCTTGCCGGCCTCGTTGGAGGCGCCGATGACGGCGATGGAGCGCGGCTTGAAGATGCGCTCCATGGACGCCAGGATCTCCTCCCGCCCGAACTTGCGGGGCCCCTCGGCGGGCGCGAAGTCCAGGACGAACCGCAGGTCGGCGGCGATGGCCCCGGAGGCCGAGGCGAACACGGGGTTGAGGTCGGCCTCCGCGATCTCGGGGAAGTCCGTGACCAGCTCGGACAGGCGCACCAGCAGGTCGGCCAGGGCGCCCCGGTCCACCGCCTCGGCGCCCCGGACCCCGTCCAGGACCTCGGCGGCCCTGATGTCGGCGACCTGGGCCAGCGCCTCCTCGCGGCTGACGGGGGCCAGGCGGAAGGAGACGTCCTTGAGGACCTCCACCAGCACGCCGCCCAGCCCGAACACCACGACCTTGCCGAACGTGGGGTCGGTGGTGGCGCCGACCAGGACCTCCAGGCCGCCCTGGACCATCTGCTGGACCTGCACGCCGTCGATGCGCGCGTCGGGGTCGTGGGCGCGGGCGTTGGCGGTGATGCGCTCGAAGGCCGCGGCGACCTCCTCCGCGCTGTTCAGCCCGATCTCCACCCCGCCCGCGTCGGTCTTGTGCAGGATGTCGGGGGAGACGATCTTGGCGGCCACGGGCAGGCCGAGCCCGGTGGCCAGGGCGGCGGCCTCCTCGGCGGTGCGGGCCAGGGCCTCGCCGGGGACGGGGATGCCGTAGGCCTCCGCGAGGACGCGGCTCTCGGGGGCGGTGAGGGCGGACCGGCCCTCGGCGCGGGCCCTGTCGAGGACCTCGCGGACCGGGGCGGGATCCCGGTCGGAACGCTCGGGGGTGTAGACGGCCATGCGCTCAGATCACTCCGTTCGATGAGAGCTCTGCCAGTTCCTCGTCGGTCAGGCCCAGCTCGTCGCGGTAGATGTCGGCGTTGTGCTCGCCGAGCAGGGGGGACCGGTCGACCTCCACCGGGGAGTCGGAGAGGCGGATGGGCGAGGACACGGTGTGGTAGGTGCCGCGCTCGGGGTGGTCGACCTCGGTGATCACGCCGTTCTCGCGCAGGGTGGGGTCCTCGATGATCTCCCGGGTGGACATGATCGGCCCGCAGGGGATGTTGTGCGCGTTGAGCGCGGCGAGCACGTCCCACTTGGGCAGCTCCCGGGACCACTCCTCGATCAGGGCGAAGGCCTTGTCGAGCTTGTCGAGCCGGGCCTCGGGGGTGGCCCACTCGGGGTCCTGGGCCAGCTCGGGCCGGCCGATCAGCCGGGTGATGGGCTCCCAGCCCGCGGGCTGGATGATCACGTACACGTAGTCGTTGGGGCCGCCGGGCGCGGTGCGCACGGCCCAGCCGGGCTGTCCGCCGCCGGACGCGTTGCCCGAGCGCGGGACCTCGTCGCTGAAGTCGTCGTTGGGGTACTCCGAGAGCGGCCCGTGGGCGAGCCGCTGCTGGTCGCGCAGCTTGACCCGGCACAGGTTGAGCACCGCGTCCTGCATGGCGACCTGGACGCGCTGGCCCCGGCCCGTGTGCACCCGCTGGTACAGGGCGGCGAGGATACCGGCTACTGTATGCATTCCGGTGCCCGAATCACCGATCTGCGCCCCCGTGGCCAGCGGCGGCCCGTCCTCGAACCCGGTGGTGCTCATGGAGCCGCCCATGGCCTGGGCGATCACCTCGTAGGCCTTGAAGTCGGCGTACGCGCCCGGGCCGAAGCCCTTGATCGAGGCGTAGACGAGCCTCGGGTTGGTCTCGGCGAGCACCTCCCAGGTGAACCCCATCCGGTCCAGGGCGCCGGGCGCGAAGTTCTCCACCAGGACGTCGCTGCGGCGCACCAGCTCCAGGAAGATCCGCTTGCCCTCGGCGCTCTTGGTGTTCAGGGTGATGCTCCGCTTGTTGGAGTTGAGCATCGTGAAGTACAGGCTGTCCACGCCGGGCTTGTCCCGGAGCTGGCGCCGGGTGATGTCGCCCGAGGGCGCCTCCAGCTTGACGACGTCGGCGCCCATCCACGCGAGGATCTGGGTCGCGGACGGCCCCGACTGGACATGGGTCATGTCCAGGACGCGGACCCCGTCGAGTGCCTTGCCCATGACTCTCCTTCCGGGCTACTTGTACATCGTCTGGTTCATGGTCCCCGGGGCGTACACCTCGGGGTCGATCCAGACGTTGATCAGGGAGGGCTTGCCGGACTCGCGGGCGCGCAGCAGGGCCGGGCCGATCTCGGCCGGGTCGGTGACCTCCTCGCCGTACCCGCCGAGCATCTTCGCGAACTCGGAGTAGCGCACGTCGCCCAGCGTGTTGCCGAGCTCGCCCCGGTCGGCGCCGTACTTGGCGATCTGCCCGTAGCGGATCTGGTTCATCGAGGAGTTGTTGCCGACGATCCCCACGAAGGGCAGGTCGAAGCGGACCAGGGTCTCGAAGTCCCAGCCGGTGAGGCTGAAGGCGCCGTCGCCGAACAGCGCCACCACCTCCTTGTCCGGCCGCGCGTACTTGGCCGCCATCACGAACGGGATCCCGACGCCGAGCGTGCCGAGCGGGCCCGGGTCCATCCAGTGGCCGGGGGACTTGGGCTGGACCACCTGTCCGGAGAAGGTGACGATGTCGCCGCCGTCGCCGACGTAGACGGAGTCCTCGGTGAGGAACTTGTTGATCTCGTTGACCAGGCGGTAGGGGTGGATCGGGGTGGAGTCCGAGGTCAGCAGGTGCGCGCGCTTGTCGAGCGCGGCCTGCTCCTGGGTGCGCAGCTCCTCCAGCCAGCCCTTGCGGGCCTGGGCCCCGGTGTCGCCGTACCCGGAGACCGCCTGGAGCACCGAGGAGAGGACGACGTCGGCGTCGCCCACGATGCCGAGGTCGATGTCGCGGTTCTTGCCGACGGTGGCGTAGCTGAGGTCGATCTGCACGACGGTGGCGTCGGGGGACAGACGCTTGCCGTAGCCCATCCGGAAGTCGAACGGGGTGCCGACGATGATGATGAGGTCGGAGTTGGTGAAGGCGTAGCGCCGGGAGAGCTGGAAGTGGTGCGGGTCCCCGGGCGGGAGGGTGCCGCGCCCGGCGCCGTTCATGTAGGCGGGGATGTTGAGCGCGCGGACCAGCTCGACGGCGGAGTCGGTGGCCCGGGTGGTCCACACCTGGTTGCCGAGCAGGATGCTGGGCCGTTCCGAGCGCACGATCAGCTCGGCGAGGCGCTCGATGGCGGCGGGGTCGCCGGCCTGGCGCGTGGACGCCCGGTAGTGTCCGGCGGCCGGGATGCGGGCCCGCTCCACCGGGACCCTGGCGTCCAGGACGTCGCGGGGGATCTCCAGGAAGGCCGGCCCGGGGGCGCCGTTGTTGGCCTCGCGGAAGGCCATGGAGACCATGTCGGCGACCCGCTCGGTGTGCGGGACGGTGGCCGCGAACTTGGAGATCGGGTTGATCATGTCCACGTGCGGCAGGTCCTGGAGGGACCCCATCTTGTGCTGGCTGAGGGCTCCCTGCCCGCCGATGACCAGCATGGGGCTCTCGGCCCGGTAGGCGTTGGCGATGCCGGTGACCGCGTCCGTGGTGCCCGGGCCCGCCGTCACGACTGCGCAGCCGGGCCTGCCGGTGATCCGGGCGTAGCCGTCGGCGGCGTGCGCGGCGACCTGCTCGTGCCGGACGTCGATCACGTCGATGCCCTCGTCGGCGCAGCCGTCGTAGATGTCGATGATGTGGCCGCCGCAGAGCGTGAAGATCACGTCGACGCCCTCGGCCTTGAGCGCCTTGGCCACCAGGTGGCCACCGGAGATCGTGGTGTTTTCGCTGTTGGTTTCGGTGGATACCTTGCCGTCGGCCATCGGTGCGACGACCCCTTTCGTGCGGGAGAGGACTGGTGTGCTTCGCCGTTGGGTGCGGGGGAGTCTGAAGTTCGGATACTGTATACCGTGTGCATCACATTGGAGCACTCCGGCGGCCCGCTGTCCAGACCCCGTGGGGAAGCGTCCGGATCGGCAGCGGCCTGCGCAGCCGGGCCGCCAGGACCGCGGCCGAGGCCGGGAGCAGGGCGGAGACCGCCAGGCCGGCGGCGTGGGAGCCGGCCGGGAGCAGGGACAGGAGCGCGATCGCCCCGCCCACCCCGAGCAGGCCGCCGACCGCCTTGGAGCCGTGGACGAGACCGGGGAGGTCGGCCGGGCGTCCCGGGCCGCCGTGGCGCCCGGCGCCGAAGTGCCCCTCGGTGATCGCCCTGGTGAGCGGGTAGCAGGACCCGGTTCCCACGCCCACCACGAGCCCCAGGCAGACCAGCAGCGGGAGCGGGCCGTCCTGGATCGCCGCGGCCAGCCCGGCCTGGCCGAGCGCGGTCGCGGCCAGGAGCACCGCGAGGGTCCGGCGCCGTCCGGCGCGCTCGGCGACGACGCTCGCGGCCAGCCGGCCGAGCCCGCTGGCCAGGGCGAACGCCGTGATCACCGTTGCGACCTCCGTGGGGTCGCGGCCCAGGCCCAGTGCGAGCGCGGGCAGCGCCACGAGGGTGAACAGCCCCACGGCCCCGGACAGCGCCACGATCGTGTGCAGGGCGGGCAGTGAGCGCCCGCTCGCCCAGGCCTGGCCCGCGCTGAAGTCGCGTGCGGCCGGGGGATCGGCGCTCCGCCGCAGCGCGGCCGCGCGCGGGTCGCGCTCCGGGGGCCACCAGTGCGCCGGGGCGCCGCGCTGCCCGATCCCGCCCGCGGCGCCGAGGGCGAGCACGCCCAGGGCCAGGGCGGTGGAGGCCGCGGCCAGGGACTCGGGGGACAGACCCAGGACCAGCGCGGGCAGTAGCGGGACCGGGCCCAGGGCGAAGGCCCCGCCCACGGCGCCCAGGCGTACGGTGTGGCGGTCCGGGAACCAGCCCTCCACCAGGTCCGCGCAGGAGTGGTAGACCAGCCCCGCGCCCGCGCCGCCGAGCAGGCCGTAGCCCGCGGCGGCGGCCAGGGGGTCCGAGGCGTGGCCGACCGTGTACAGGGCCGCGGCGCACAGCGCCGTGCCCAGGAGGATCGCCGCACCCGGGCCGGCCGGGCCGCGTGCCCCGAGCAGGCGCGGGACGGGCGCGAAGGAGCCCTGGACCAGCGCCCAGACGAGGAACGGGACCAGGGCCTGGGCGGGGGACCAGCCGTGCGCCGCGATCAGCACGGGCACCGCGGCCCCGTAGCCGAACTGGAGCACGCCCACGGCCGCCGCGGCGAGCAGGATGCGCAGGAGCAGGGCGGGCCGGGACAGGCCGGTCAGTTCCCGGGCGGAGGGGCCCACCGTGTACCGCCTGCCCAGCCAGTCGCGGACGTCCGAGGCGTCCGCGGCGGGTGCGGCGACGGGGGCCGGTGGCGGCGGGGGGCGACGGGCCGGTGGCTCCGGCAGGTGGCGGGGGAACATGGCGGCACCTCCTTGTATGCAGTATGCAAAATGAGGTGTGGCTTGTGAAGAGGAGACTTCGGGCGGATGCCTATTGAATACTGCATACAGTATGAGGTATCCCTGTGAGAGGGGGCGAGAAGCGTACAGAGGAGGAGTGTTGGATCTCTACGAGTACGAGGCCAAACAGATCTTCGGCGAGTACGGTGTCGCGCTGGTCCGCGGCGAGATCGCCGACACCCCGGAGCAGGCCGCCGCGGCGGCCGGCCGCCTGGGCCGGAAGGTCGTGGTCAAGGCCCAGGTCAAGACCGGTGGCCGCGGTAAGGCCGGCGGCGTCAAGGTCGTCGAGGGCCCCGAGGGCGCCCGGGCCGCGGCCGAGCGGATCCTCGGCATGGACATCAAGGGCCACACGGTCCGCCGCGTCCTGGTCGAAGAGGCCTCCGACATCGCGGAGGAGTACTACTTCTCCTTCCTGCTGGACCGGGCCGAGCGCAGGTTCCTCTCGATCTGCTCCGCCCGGGGCGGCATGGAGATCGAGGAGGTCGCCGAGACCGACCCCGGTGCGGTGGTGCGCACCCCGGTGGACCCCACGGGGGTGACGACCTCGGACGCCCTGGACATCTGCCGGGCCGCCGGGATACCCGACCGCGCCCGCGGCGCCGTCGCCGCGGTGATCGCGCGCCTGTGGGACGTCGCCTCCGGCGAGGACGCCACGCTCGTCGAGGTCAACCCGCTCGTGCTGACCGGGGACGGCCGTGTCATCGCCCTGGACGGCAAGGTCACTCTGGACGACAACGCCCTGTTCCGGCACCCGGAGCGCAGCGGCTTCGCGGACCCGCACGGCACCGACGAACGCGAGGCCCGTGCGGCCGAGCGGGGACTCAACTACGTCAAGCTGGACGGTGAGGTCGGCATCATCGGTAACGGTGCGGGCCTGGTCATGTCCACCCTGGACGTGGTCGCCTACGCCGGCGA
>NZ_JBEXTT010000038.1:0-36333 GCF_040614155.1 Nocardiopsis sp. NPDC006139 | reverse complement strand
TCTACATCATCATCAACATCGCCCTGAGCCGGCTGGCGATCTGGCTGGAGCGCCGCAACGCACGGCGCGGCCGCGTCTCGGCCGGCCCCTGCGGGCCGGCCGCGCCCGGCGTCGGTCCCCGTTCTCACTTCAGGGACGCCCTCACCCCGGGGAGCCCGCGACCGCCCGGGCGTAGCGCTCGGACAGCGCGCGCAGCAGCGGCACCAGTTCGGCGGGGGACTCCACGGTGAAGTCCATGCCGAGCATGCCCGCGTACACGGCGACCGTGTCCAGGCTGTCGGCGCCGGTGACCAGCACCGAGATCCCCCCGTCCACCGGTTCGACCACCCCCACCGCCGGGTTGATGCGCTCCAGCACCCGCTCCGCCGACGCGTGGACCCGCAGCCGCGCGTGCACCTTCCACCCCTGCGACGCGATCGTCCGCATCGCGAACGCCGTGTGGTCGCCGCCGGGAGGCGGCACCGGGTCGAAGCGCCGCCCGGTCGGCGTCCGCGGCTCCATCCGGTCGACCCGGTAGGTCGACCACGCCCCGTCGCGCGGGTCGCGGGCGACCAGGTGCCAGCGGCGCTGCCAGGCCAGCAGCCGGTACGGCTCCACCAGCCGGGGGTCGCCCCCGTAGTCGAACCGCAGCCACTCGCCGTCGCGGACGGCGCGCGCCACCGCCCGCAGCACCCCCGGGTCGACCTCCGGGTCGGGCGCGTCGGTGGCGGTGTTCTCCGGGGCGTGCTCGATCGCCCCGTGCAGCGCGTCGACCGTCGGGCGCAGCCGCGACGGCAGCACCTGTTCGAGTTTGGCGAGCGCCCGGCCGCCCGACTCGGCGACCCCCGAGACGCCCGCCGCCGCACGGAGGCCGACGGCCACGGCGACCGCCTCCTCGTCGTCGAGCAGCAGCGGGGGCATCCGGCCGCCCGGTCCGAGCCGGTACCCGCCCGCCGGGCCGCGGGACGCCTCCACCGGGTAGCCGAGACCGCGCAGCCGGTCGACGTCCTTGCGGACGGTGCGGCCGCTGACCCCGAGCCGCTCGGCGAGTTCGGGGCCGGACCGGTCGGGCCGCGACTGCAACAGGGACAGCAGGGCCAGGAGCCTGGCCGCCGTGTCGGACATCCGGTACCCCCGGGGATTTTTTCACAGGCCGTATGTTCAAAGAGGAACAGAACGTTCCTGATGGGACCGTAGCGTCGGAGACATGGAGAACACCAGCGCTTCCGCCGCCACCGACATCCGACCCTTCACCGTCGCGGTCACCGACGCCGAACTCGCCGACCTGCACGAGCGGCTCGCCCGCACCCGGCTGCCCCAGCCCTCCCCGGCCGACGACTGGGAGGCCGGGACCCCCAACGCCTACCTGCGCGAGGCCGTCACCGCCTGGCGGAACTTCGACTGGCGCGCCGCCGAGGCGCGCATCAACGCCGTCCCGCACTTCACCACCGGTATCGACGGCCAGGACATCCACTTCGTCCACGTCCGCTCACCGCACGCCGGCGCCACACCCCTGCTGCTCGCGCACACCTACCCCGGCTCCTCCGTCGACTACCTCGACCTCATCGACGCCCTCACCGACCCCGTCGCCCACGGCGGCCGCGCCGAGGACGCCTTCCACCTGGTCATCCCGGACGCGCCCGGCTACGGCTTCTCCCAGCCGCTCGCCTCCGGGGGATGGACCACCGCCCGCGTCGCCGCCGCCTACGACACCCTGATGCGCCGGCTCGGCTACGAGCGCTACGGCGTGCACGGCTCCGACAACGGCGCGATGGTCGCCCGGGAGCTGGGACTGCTGGAGCCCGACGGGTTCCTGGGCCTGCACGTGCTGCAGCTCTTCTCGTTCCCCTCGGGCGACCCCGCCGAGTTCGAGCGCATGGAGCCGCGGGACCACGCCGGCCTGGAGCACATGCGGTGGTTCCAGTCGGTGGGCGGCTACAACACGATGAACGCCTCGCGGCCGCAGACCGTCGCGGTCGGCCTCAGCGACTCGCCGGTGGGCCTGCTCGCCTACAGCGAGCTGTTCAACTCCTTCGGCAACGGCACCTCGCTGGTGCCGCTGGAGAAGATCCTCCTGGAGGTGAGCGTGAACTGGTTCGCCAACGCCGCCTCCGGGATGGGCCGCTCCTACTTCGAGAACGCGCGGGCCCAGGACGGGCCGCGCGTGAACAGGGCGCCCACGGGCGTCGCGGTCTTCGCCGACGACTTCCAGACCATCCGGGTCCTCGCCGAGCGCGACAACTCCGCCATCGTGCACTGGAGCCGGTTCGACAGGGGCGGCCACTTCGCCGCCCTGGAGGTGCCCGACGTCCTCGCCGCCGACATCCGCGCCTTCTTCGCCGCGCTCCGCACCCCCTGAACCCCGGCCACGGGTCAGAGGTCGGGCCGCACCCACCGGCGCAGCGCGTCGAGTGTGGTGTCCGGCGAGGTGTTGAAGCAGAACACCACGCCCGGGACGAGGGAGGTGATCAGGTTGACCACCCGCTCGAACAGCAGCGTGTGCTCCGGGGCCATGCGCAGCCCCGCGCCGATCATCACGACGCGGACGGGCCGGCCGTCCAGGCACGCGCGGAGCGCGGCCTCGGCCTCGTCGGGGTCGGCGGTGACCTGGCAGGTGACGACGTCGAACCCGGCGTCGCGCACGGCCCTGTCGCCCTCGGCGATCCTGGCCCGCAGCATCTCCTCGGTGACACCCGGGTACCGGTCGAAGTCGACCGTGCTCGGGTGCAGACCCACCGACAGGACGGCTTCGCTCACCGTGTTCCCCTTCCGTGCCCCGCACGCCGTCGCCCGCGCACCGCGCGGGGACGACCGGCCCCGGACGGGGCGCGGCTGTAGCGTAGCCGCCGCGGCCCCGTGTTCCAAGGGGGGTGACCGCGGCGTGCGCACACCGCCGCCGCGGCCCGCGGCACCCGGACCGCGCGGGGACCGCGGGCCCTCGGCCGGGGGACCGCGCACTCCGGCGGAGACCGCCCGGCGCCGGGCCGGTGGGCGGGGACCGGCCCGCGCCGATACGCCGCGCGGCACCGGCCGGGCCCGCCCGCACCTCCGTGCCGCGCGGAGGGGGAACCCGGTCAGGGAACGGTGCGCATCCGCCGGAGCCAGTCGGCGACCAGCGCCGCGACGAGCGCCGACCGGTCCAGGTGCACGTTGTGCCCGGCGGCGTCGAGCACGGCGAACGCCGCACGCGGGTAGTGCTCCACCCGCGCCCACGCGTCGCGGTAGCCGACCACCTGGTCCTGGCGGCCGGTGACGAACAGGGACGGCCGTGTGAACGGCTCCGGCGCCTCCTCCTCGGGCTCCCGGTCCAGGGCGTAGCGCCGGGCGATGCGCTCCAGCGCCGCCCCGTCGGCGGAGCGCAGCCCGGGGAGGGCGTGCTCGGCGAACGCCCGCGCGTTGTCGGCCGACTGCACCACCGCCATCTCGGCGTACTCCCCGCCCGCCCCGCCCAGGCCCGCGACCGCCGCCGGGTCCTCCACGAGCACGGTGCGCGCGGGCACGTCCCGTTCCGCGTGGTCGGCGACGAACACCGCGGCCAGCACCGCCAGGCCCAGGACCCGCGGCCGCAGGTCGTGGGCGACCCGGCGGGCGACCATGCCGCCGAAGGAGTTGCCCACGAGCGCGAACGGCTCCGAGCCCAGCCGCCGCCCGATCTCATCCTCCACGGCGGCGACCACGTCCTCGGTGCCCGCGGCCGCCCCGGCCGGCGTGCCGGCGGTCCCGGGCAGGTCGACGTACAGCCGCCGCCACCCGCCCTGCGCCTCGAAGACCGGGTCCAGGGGGAGCAGGAGCCGGTGGTCGACCCCGAAACCGTGCAGCAGGACGACCGGCGTGCCCGATCCGCGTTCGATGACGTGCATGCGCCGAGGCTAGCGCCCGGCCCGGGCGGCGCGGCCGCGACGGTACCGGGCATGATGGGGGCGGCGACACGGCGGACGGAGGCGGCGGATGCCGGAGCAGCGGATCGGGCGGGCCGTGCGGAGCCTGGGCGGGCTCGCGCTCGGGGACGCCTTCGGCGACCGGTACTTCCTCCCGCCGGACGAGGCGGAGCAGGCGGTCGGCCGGCGGCGGTGGCCGGCCGAGCCCGTCTGGCCCTGGACCGACGACACCGCCATGGCGCTCTCCGTGCTCGCCGTGCTCATCGGGCACGGGCGGATCGACCAGGACGCCCTCGCCGCGGACTTCGCCGCCCGGTACGACCCGGGCCGCGGCTACGGGCCGTCGATGAACCGGCTGCTGCGCCGGATCGCCGACGGGGAGCCGTGGCGCCCGGCCGCCGCCGGGCAGTTCGGCGGTGAAGGCTCCCACGGCAACGGCGCCGCCATGCGGGTGGCCCCGCTGGGCGCCTACTTCGCCGACGACCTCGACCGCGTCGCCGAGGAGGCGGCCCTGTCCGCCACGGTGACCCACACCCACCCCGAGGCCGTCGCCGGCGCGGTCGCGGTGGCCCTGGCCGCCGCCCTGGCGGCGCGCCACCGCGAAGACCCCGCGCCCGACCGCGCGGATTTCCTCCGCGCGGTCGCCGGACGGCTCGAACCCTCCCGGGTGCGCTCGGGCCTGGAGCGGGCGGCCCGGCTGGCGCCGGGCACCGCGCCCGAGCACGCGGCCGCGATGCTGGGCAACGGCACCCTCATGTCGGCCCAGGACACCGTGCCGTTCGCGCTCTGGGCGGCCGCGGGCCATCCGGACGACCTGGCCGAGGCGCTCTGGACGACGGTGGCGGGCCTGGGCGACCGGGACACCACCTGCGCGATCGCCGGGGGCGTCGTGGCGGCCCGCACCGGTGCGGCCGGTGCGCCGGAGCCGTGGTGGGCGAGCCGCGAGCCCCTTCCGGCCTGGGCCGCCGCCCTCGAGGACGCCGGCGCCTGACGGCCTGCGCTCAGTCCCAGCGGACGCGGTACTCCCGCTCCGTGGTCAGGTCGCTTTCCAGCAGGGCGAGCCCGTGCGGCTCCCTCTTGCCGATCGGCCGGAAGGAGACCGGCGGTCCACCGGCGTCCGGCCCGGGAGCCCGCAGGCGCCCAGGGCCGGGCCCGGGGCGCCTGCGGGGGTCAGACGCCCAGGGCGTCGAACAGGTGCAGCCAGACCTCGCTGCGCGTGGGGAACGCGGGGACCGCGTGCCGCAGCCTGCGCACCGGCACCTCCCCGACGATCGCGATCGTCGCCGCCTGGAGCATGTCGGCCACGCCCGTCCCCGTGATGGTGGCGCCCACCAGCACCTCCGCGTCCTCGTCGACGAGGAACCGGGCCGTGCCCCGGGTGGCGCCGGTGAACGCCCCGCCCGCGTTCCCGTCCGTCGGCACGTCGACCACGCGCACCCGCAGCCCCGCCTCCCGCGCGCTGGCCGCCGTGTGCCCCACCGAGGCCACCTGCGGCTCGGTGAAGACCACCCGCGGCGCGCCGGGGCCGTCCGCCAGGTGCTCCACCACGATGTCGGAGCCCAGGACGTCGGAGGCCGCGACCGCCGCCTGGTACTTGGCCATGTGCGTGAACAGGGCGCGCCCGTTGAGGTCGCCGATCACGTAGAGCCACTCCAGGCCGGGCACCCGCATCCGTTCGTCGACCTTGACGAACCCCTCGGTCTCGACGCCGACCTCCGCCAGCCCCAGCCCGGCGCTCTGGGGCACCCGGCCGGCGGCCACCAGCACCTCGTCGGCGTGCAGCTCCGCGCCGTCGTCCAGGACCACGGTCACCCGCTCGCCCTCGCGGCGCACGGACACCGCCCGCCGCCCCGTGCGCAGGTCCACGCCCTGCTCCACCAGGGACGCGCCGACCTGCTCGCCGACGAACGCCTCCTCGCGGGGCAGCAGCCCCCGGTTCCCGGCCACCAGGGTCACCGCGGCGCCCAGCGACCGGTAGGCCTGGCTCATCTCGGTGCCCACGACCCCGCCGCCGATCACGACCAGCGACCCCGGGACCTCCCGGGCGGTCGTGGCCTCCCGGTTGGTCCAGGGCCGGGCGTCGGCGAGCCCGTCGATCGGCGGCAGCGCCGCCCGGGTGCCCCCGGCCAGGATCACCGCGCGCCGGGCCCGCAGCACCGTGTCGCCGACCGCGACCCGCCGGTCGCCGACCAGCCGCCCCCGCCCGCGGAACAGCGTGATCCCGTGCTCCTCCAGCCACGGCAGCTGGCCGTCGTCGCGCAGTCCGCCGTCCTCTCCGCGCCCGCCGATGATCTCGTCGCGGCGGCGCAGCACGGCGCCGACGTCCACCGGCCCGGTCACCGCGGCCGCGGCCCCCGGCACCCGGCGGGCCTCGATCAGCAGCTCGCCCGGGCGCAGCAGGGCCTTCGACGGCATGCAGGCGTAGTACGAGCACTCCCCGCCGACCTTGTCGGCCTCCACGATCGCGACGCTCAGCCCGGCGTCGGCGAGTCTTCCCGCGGCGACCTCGCCACCGGGCCCGGCCCCTACCACCACCGCGTCGAATTCGGTCTCGTCCATGCCCGCCCCGTCCGTGTCCGCCGTCGTCCTGTGCGCCGGTCGCTCCACCCTCTCACCACCGGGCCGCCGCCCGGGAGGTGCGCGGCCGATTTCCGCGCCGGCGGCGGTCCGCCCCTGGCCCGGCCCCGCCCCCGCCCCGGAGCAGGGCCGGGGCCGGGACCGGTCGGCGTCAGCGGCCCTCGGGGGTGAGGGTCCGCGTCCAGAGGGAGTCCCCGTTGGCGTCCCGCAGGAAGACGGTGAGCTCCTTGCTCCCGCGGTCGATCTCGATCTCGCCGAAGTGCTGGTAGCCGTCGAGCGGCGAGGTGTTCGCCACGGGCGGGGCGTGCTGGAACACCACCTCGGGCCCGAAGGTGGGGTCGAGCGCGTTGGGCCCGAACGCGCCGGCGTGCAGTGGCCCGGACACGAACTCCCAGAACGGGGTGAACTCGCGGCTGCTCGCGCGGTCGGGGGAGTAGTGGTGCGCGGCGGTGTAGTGGACGTCGGCCGTCACCCACACCACGTTCCGCGCGCCCCGGCGGTGCAGGCCGTGCAGCACCCCGTCGAGTTCGGCCTCGCGCCCGCGCGGTTCGCCGGGCAGGCCGTTGGCCACCGCCTCGATGCCCTCGCCGTCGCGCACGATCACGCCGAGCGGCATGTCGGAGGCGATCACCTTCCAGGTCGCGGTGGACGCCGAGACCTCCTCGACCAGCCAGCGCGCCTGGGCGGCCCCGAGGACGCGCTCGAAGGCGGCCGTCCCCGCCGAGTTGGCGTCCCGGTAGGGGCGCATGTCGATGACGAAGACGTCCAGGTCGGGGCCGTAGGACAGCTTGCGGTGGATCCTGCCGTCCACCGCCTCGGCCGGGACGATGGGCATCCACTCGTGGAAGGCCCGGTGGGCCCGCCGGGCCAGGAGGTCGACGTCGGTCTCGGTGTAGCGGGGGTCGTCCAGGATCTCGCCCGGGTACCAGTTGTTGACGACCTCGTGGTCGTCCCACTGCACGATCTGCGGGACCCGGGCGGCGAAGTCGCGCAGGGCCCCGTCGAGCAGGTTGTAGGCGTACTGGCCGCGGAACTGGGCCAGCGTCTGCGCGACCGCCGCCTTCTCCTCGGTGACCACGTTGCGCCACGTGCGCCCGTCGGGCAGCACGACGCTCTCCTGGAGCGGGCCGTCGGCGTAGACCGCGTCGCCCAGGTGGAGGAAGAAGTCCGGGTCGCGGTCGGCCATGGAGGCGAAGATCGGCATGCCGCCGATGTCGGGGTTGATGCCCCAGCCCTGGCCCGCGACGTCTCCGGAGAACACGAAGCGGATCGTGTCGCCCCCGCCGCCCCCGGGGGTGCGGAAGCCGCCTTCGAGGACCTCGCTGGAGTACCGCCCGTTCTCGGCGTGCACCCGCAGGTACACCTCCCGGCCCGGGGGGAGGCCGGTGATGCGGACCCGCCCCGTGCCGTCGGCGGCCGGGGTGAGCCGCGGCCCGCGGACCGTGCGCGCGTCGCGGAAGTCGGGCCGGGTGGCGACCTCGACCACCATCCGCGCGGGGCGGTCGGACCGCGTCCAGACCACGGCCCCGTCGGCGCGGGGGTCGCCGAGCTGGATGCCGTGCGTCAGCACCGGGCGGTTCCGGCCCTGGGCGAGGGCGGGCGCGGCCCCGCCCCCGGCCAGGAGCGCGCTCGCGGTGCCCGCGGCGCCCAGGCGGAGGGCGGACCGGCGCGAGAGGTGGGTGCGTACCATGGAGGCTCCTCGTTGTGGGGGAGTGGTCACCCACGGTTTCTATCCGGAACTTCCGTCCCCCGCCTGAACGAGAGCCGACACGCGGACGAATACGGCCCCGGGCGACCGCCCCGGGCCCGCGACCGCCAGCGGCCCGCAGGAGTTCGGAGGGCGGCTGGAGGCGCTACGCGAGCAGCACCGTGTTCCACACGGCGAAACCCGCCGCCACGGGCAGGAAGACCGACAGGAAGGTCGCCAGGACGACACGTACGGGCGGTCCGGCCCGGTCCCTCCAGCGCTGGAACATCGCCGCCAGGCCCAGGCACAACGCTGACAAAGCGGCGCCGACGGTGCCGATGAGATAAGCGCCCGCCCAGCCGCCCTCGGTGATGTACATGTAGCAGCCGAACGCGATACCGCCGATCCCCAACGTGAAAAGGCAGGCCGCGACGGCCAGGCGTCCCGCGCGGACGGACCGCGACGCCTGTACCGCCGGGGCCCGCAGGGTCGGGGTGTGCGGCGCGGGCGGTCCCGAGAGCGGCGGTACCGCGATCGTGGGCACGATGGTGTCGAGGAGGGCCGCGAGGCCGTCGATCGTCGGCCGGTCTTCGGGGCGCTTGGCGAGTAGGGAGGTGATGAGCGCGGCCAGTGCGGGGGCCGCCCGCCGCGGCGGGGGAGGGTCGTGCAGCACCACGGCGGCCATGGTGGCGGTGGCGGTCTCCCGGTGGAACGGGGAGACGCCTTCGACGGCTCTGTACAGGGTCGCGCCCAGGGAGAAGAGATCGGCGGAGATGTGCTCCCCGGCACCGTTGAGGCGCTCGGGGGCCATGTACTCGACGGAGCCGATCACCCCTCCGGTGGCGGTGAGGCGGGTGTCGGCCTCGTGCACGGAGATGCCGAAGTCGGCGAGCAGGACCTGTCCGTTCTCGGCGAGCATCACGTTCGCCGGTTTCAGGTCCCGGTGCACGATCCCGGCGGCCTCCGCGGCTCTGAGTGCCTCCAGCAGCGCCGAGGCCACCCGGGCGACCATCGCGGAGGGCAGCGCCCCCTCCTCGCGTAGGCGTTCCTCGAGCGAGCGCCCCCGGACCAGGCGCATCACGATCCACGGGACCCCGTCCTCGACGATCACGTCGTGGACCGCGACGACGTGCGGGTGGTCGCGCAGGCGGGCGGCGTTGCGGGCCTCGCGGGTGGCTCGGGCCACCTGTTCCCGGTGCTCCGCTGTTCCCGACCGCTGTGGCAGCAGGATCTCCTTGACCGCGACCTCGACCCCGAGGGCCTCGTCATGGGCCCTCCACACCCGCCCGAAGCCGCCGGACCCGAGCTGTTCGACCAGCCGGTACCGCCCGCCCACCGTCCGCTCCGGTGTCGCTCCTGCTTTCACGGCCCGGTCTCTCCCGTCGGCTCGCAACCCGCGATGATCCGGCCAAGAGCCTACGCAGCCGCCTTTCCGGGGGCAATGCGGAACCGTCCGCCCCACGGGCCGCCGCGGTCCGCAGCCGTCGGCGGCCTGTTCTCCCATAGTGCTGAGCGCGGGTGGCGCCGGGCGCCCTCGGTACAGCCGACGGGGCCGATCACATCACACCCCGGCTCAGGGGGTCTCGGCCTGGCCCCGGTCGCGGCCTCTCCGCGCGGCTTCGGGCCCCGGAACCACACCGGTCGGCTCCGTGCCCCGGTATGGCATAATCCGTTGTCCTCTGTTCGGCCCCGTGAGAGCATCGGGCCCCCATGGTCCGCCCCCTTTCCTCCACGTTCCTCCGTGGCAGGGGAAGGACCCGGGCCGCTCTCCCGTCCACGGCTCCGAGCGATCCCTCGACATCAGCGAATGGCAGGTCCGTTTGATGCGCACGACAGGGCCGGGGGAGGCCCGACTCGAGGACGCGGACAACGTCCTGGTCGTCCCCGCCGCGTCGCGGGACGACGACCCGGCCGGGAACTTCTTCGGGACCGTGATCACGCCGGAGGACCTCGCCTCCGGGGCGTTCGACCCCGCGCGAAAGACCGTCTACCTGTACGGCGACGTGTCCGCCGCCGGCGCCGACCGGCTGCGGGAGGCGGACCGTGTGTTCGCCGTCCGGGACCCGGAGCGCGGTCGCCACGGGGACGCCGACGGGCCCTGGACCACCGTCGGCCCCGGCCGGGTCCCCGTCCGCGTGCACGGCGCCGGCGTGTACTACCGCCGCTTCTTCGACCCGGGCGCCGACCACTTCGGGCGGATCCGCGCGGAGCACGCGTTCCAGTCCCTGACGGAGTCCACCAAGCCGGGGACGGCCCACCGCAGCGGGATCTACCTGACACCCGTCACCGGGAGCGGCGACGAACTGCACTTCCGCCTGCTCCGGTGCTCCACGAACCTGTCGGGGCCGACCGAGGACTTCGGGCCGACCGACACGGCCGTCGTCGGGGCCCTGAACCGCGAGGCCGCCGCCGTCTTCCGGGGCCACGCGCCGCTCAACCACGTCCTCGCGCAGATCTACCACAACACCGCCGCCGCGGCCGGGCGCAAGCAGTCCAAGGCCAGGATCTCCTCCCACGCCGACAAGACCAAGGACATGCCCGTCAACGGGATCATGGCCTTCTGCACCTTCTACGACGGGCTCGACGGGTTGCGGCCCCTGGCCGGGGACGCCTTCGACCGCGGGGTGAAGACCACCAGCGGGCTGACGCGGCTCCGCTTCCGCCTCAAGGAGCCGGCCGCGGAACACGGCGGGGACGCGCTCCCGCCGCAGTTCACGCTGACCCTGTATCCCGGCTCCGTGTTCTTCATGCCGCTGTCCACCAACCGCCTGTACACGCACGAGATCCGGCCCTCGTCCCTGGACGCCGCCCTGCTCCCGACCCGCC
The DNA here is from genome assembly GCF_040614155.1 of Nocardiopsis sp. NPDC006139. Lineage (NCBI taxonomy): Bacteria > Bacillati > Actinomycetota > Actinomycetes > Streptosporangiales > Nocardiopsidaceae > Nocardiopsis > Nocardiopsis sp. NPDC006139. The sequence goes on along the minus strand of NZ_JBEXTT010000038.1, from coordinate 25,386 downwards.
TGGGGTACGTGGTGCGCTGTTCGGACACCGAGGCCGTCCACAGGGACGGCCGCACGTTCCTCAAGGCGCCCGGAGGCCCGGTGGCGCTGGAGCCGCCCACCCCGGAGGGCATGGACGAGCTGCGCAGGCTGTACGCCGAGGAGAACAGGACCTCGTCCTTCATCGACTACGGCGACCGGTTCCGCTTCAGTATGAACACGGGAGACTACCTTGCCCCCCGAATCCACGATCTCGGATGAGGTCGTCTCCTGCGCCCTTCCGGCGGGGGAGGACCTCTTCACCGAGCTGTCCGCGTCGGTCCGCTGGGAGGACCTGGGGAAGGGCCGGCGGGGCGCCGTGCTCGCCAGGGTCGACGAGGCGGGCGGGGTGCCCCTGGTGCGCACCACCACCCGGTACGGCCTCCCGGCGCAGCGCTTCCGGGAGGTGCACGAACGGCTGGCGCGACGGGTCCGCGAACGCGCGGCGGTCCCCGTCGGCTTCGACAACGCCCTCGTCGAGAGCTACACGAACGCCTACAGGACCATGGGCGCCCACTCCGACCAGGCCCTCGACCTGGCCGAGGGGTCGTTCATCGCCGTTCTCTCCTGCTACCGGGACCCCGGGGCGGGGCCGCTGAGGAAACTGGTCTTCGAGTCCAAGGGGGGCGGTGCCGAGAGGTTCGAGGTCCCCCTCGTCCACAACGGGATCGTCGCCTTCTCCGTCGCGTCGAACCGGCGCCTCAAGCACAGGATCGTGCTGGACGCGTCCGGCGGGACCGGGGACGGGGACGCCGAGTGGCTGGGGGTGACCTTCCGGACGTCGAAGACCCGCGTCCGCTTCCGCGACGGACACGCGTACCTCCCGCAGGGGGTCCGCCTCACGCCGGCCGACGAGGAGCAGAGGGTCGAGTTCTACCGGATGCGCCGCCGCGAGAACAACGAAACGGACTTCACCTACCCCCCGCTGGCGTACACCGTCAGCGAGAGCGACCTGATGCCGCCCGTGTGACCCCGGGCGCCCGGCCGGGAGGCCCCCGGCCGCATCCGGGTCTCCGGGGGAGCGCATCGACTCGGCCGGGAGGCCCCGGCCCGCGGCGGATCGCGCCCCGGGGGACGGCTGCGGGCACGTGCGGGGCCGCGTCCACCGTCCGCCGCCACCCGGCGGGCGCCCCGGACGCGGCGGCCGGACGGCTCCCGCGGCCCGCCCGGCACCGGCGGCCTCCGCCCCCGGTACCGGGCCGGGCCCTCACCCGGCGGGGGCGGCGGAGCGGTCCCGCCGTACGGCGAGGGCCACCGCGCCCATGACGGTCAGCAGGACCGCGAGGGCGCCCCACACCATCGGCTGCGTGACGAGCATGTCGCCGCCCTCGGCCCCGGGCGTCCGCCCGCCGTCGCGGCCGGTGACGGTGACCAGGAGGAGCACCACCACCCCGGCGGCCGTGACGACCCGTCCGGCGAGCCGGAGCAGGGGGCCGGGGCGGCGCAGGTCCTTCACCGCGAGCCGCTCCTCCCGGCGCAGCGGCGCCAGCAGGCGGGCCAGCAGCAGGAGGGCCACGGGCAGCTGGAGCGCCCACACGGCGGTGCGGAACCAGCCGTCGAACCACACGTTGGTGCCGTACAGCAGGGTGTGCCACACACTGAGGGCGTACACCACGATGACGAACCGGTGGAGCACCCGCCACAGCCGGGTCCCGGTCCAGGAGCGCACGTAGAACGACAGCCCCAGCGGGACCGCCAGGTAGAGGGCGATGAGGCCGAGCAGGATCGCGACACGGCCGGTGCCCGAGTCGTACCCGCCCGGGACGAACACGTCCACGAACGCCGACCAGAGCAGGGCGGCGGTCCCCAGGCCGTCGGCGTTCTCCCGCAGGAGTTCGAGGAAGAAGGCCAGGGCGTGCGCGAACATCAGCCCGATGGTGGTGATGGACGTGACCCGGTGCCACCGTTCGATCCGGGCGTGCGAGACCACCGTCCACCGCCCCGGCGCGGTCGCGCGCAGCAGCCCGAGCATGACGGTGATCCACGCCCACAGCAGCCCCGACCAGCCGAAGGCCTGGCACAGCCAGTAGAGCAGGTAGCGGTCGGCGTCGGCGAGGTACGGCATCACGGCGAGGGTCTGGGAGGTCCCCTCGACGATGCGGTGCCGCAGGAGGGCGAAGACGGCGGCGGTGACCGCCAGGGCGACCGACGCGTCCAGGAGGAGGTGGCGCAGGTCGGTGCGCAGGGTGCGGACGTCCACGCGCGCGGGGGCCGCGGCGGCGGTCGGGGACGGCCCGGGGGAGGAGGGCGAGGGCATGGGGGTTCCTTGTTCCGATCGGCGGGTGACCATCAGAACACCTTCCGTGCCGGTTGCCCAGACCCCTACGGGCGCGCGAACGGCCGCCGTGCGGGAAGGCGCGGGGCGGAGGCGCCGTGCCCGGGACCGGCGCGCCGCCGTGGGGCCGGTCGGCCCCCCGCGGTGCCCGTCGGCGCCGCCTTCGAGGGGCTCACCGCCGTCCACCGGCGGAACGTCCCGGCTCCGCGCCGCACGGGGCGCAATGTCCCCGTGGGAGTGCACACTCGGTGCCATGGCGACCGATCCCGTACTCCACAGCGTCCGCGACTACTACTGGGGCTGCATCTACTGCGAAGGCCCCGGGGAGTACACGGGCGACTACGGGCACCTCACCGGTGGCGGCCCCTTCTTCGCCGTGGAGGACCAGGTCACCATCGAGGTCGTCAACAGCCGCATGGTGGAGCCCGAGGACGCCGACGTCGAGCTGAACGTCCACGTCCGCACCGCTCCCGTGGCCTCGGCCGACCACGCGTCGGTCATCGTCCTGCGCTCCGGGGTGCTCTCGATCGGGGACGCCGACCACTTCGACGAGATCCCCCTGCGCCCCGGGCGCTGGCTGGTGCAGGTCGACCTGGACTCCCGAGGGCCGGACGGCGCCCGGTGGGTGAACGTCCACCTCTCTCCTGAGGACGCCCCGTAGGAGCGCGGCCCCACCGCCCGGCCGGGCGCCCGCCTGTGCACGGGCGCCCGCGGCTCGGCCCGCTCGCCCACGGCACCCCGCGGACCGCTTCGCGGGGCACGGGACCCGACCGCGGCGTCCGTCGAACGGGAGATCCCGGGGACACGCGCGCACATCAGGGCCGGTGAGGTCACAGACTGGTAACGTCTGACCTCCGTTGCCACGTGTGACGACCGGGTCGGCGAGGCCCGGGCGCAGCCGGACGTGCACGGTACCGGCGCGCCACCCGAGGGCGGAGCCGCCCGAACACCGGTCGTCGATGTCCGTGACCCGAGGGAGAGACCATGACCGCGGAAACGCAGGAACCCGACCTCATCGATGTCATCATCTCCGACCACCGCCGGGTCGAGCAGATCTTCACCGAGCTGGAGAACTCCTCTTCCCCCCAGGTGCGCAAGCAGCTGACCGAACACGTGATCACCGAGCTGGTGAGGCACTCCGTCGCCGAGGAACAGCACATGTACCCGGCGGCGCGCCGGGTACTGGAGGACGGCGACCGGCTCGTCGACCACGAGCTCCGGGAGCACGCCGAGGCCGAACAGGTGATGAAGGACCTGGAGGGCCTGGAGGCCGACGATCCCGAGTTCCAGCGGCTGCTGGACGAGCTGATCGCGGACATCCGCCACCACATCGACGAGGAGGAGAAGGACCTGCTGCCGCGGCTGCGCGCCGCGTGCACCCGGGAGGAGCTGCGCGACCTGGGGGCCAAGGTGGTCAAGGCCAAGGAGTGGGCGCCCACGCGCCCCCATCCCAGCGCCCCGGACACCCCGCCCGCCAACCGGATCCTGGCCCCGGGAGCCGGGCTCATCGACCGTATGCGCGACGCGCTCTCGGGCCGCCGTTCCTGAACACCCGCCGACACCCGTCGCGCGGTCCGGGCGCGGGCCGCCGCGGGCCCGCCCCGCCCGCGCGGCCGGACGCCGGAACCGCCGCTCCCGGGCGCGTCCGCGGGGGCGGCTCCTTCCCTTACCCTTGTCGGGTCGTCCCGGGGCCTCGGCCGCCGCCCGTGCCGGCGGCGCGGGCCGGGCGACGGCCCCCACCACGTCCCCGAACCCCTCCGGAACCCCCGACCAGAATGAGCGAAGTGCCCCCCACCCCCTCCGCACCGGCACGGCGGCCGCGTCCGCTGGGCCGCGACTTCTCCCTGCTCTGGGGGGCCTCCGGCAGCGCGAACCTCGCGGACGGGCTCGTCCGGGTCGCGCTGCCCCTGGTCGCGGTCGAGCTGACCCGGTCCCCGGCACTGGTCGCCGGGGTCTCGGTCACCACCACCCTGGCCTGGCTCGTCACGGGCCTCCCCGCCGGAGCGCTCGGCGACCGGCTGGACCGGCGGACCATCGCCCTGTGCGCCGCCGCCCTGCGGACGGTCCTGCTGGGAGCGGTCGGCGTCCTCCTGCTCACCGACCACCTCACCCTGGCGGTGCTGTTCGCCGCGGCCTTCCTCCTCGGGGTCGGCGAGGCCTTCTTCGACACCTCCACCCCGGCCATGGTCCCCGGGGTGGTGCCCCGGGAGGAGCTCTCCCGCGCGCACGGCCGCCGGCACGCCGTGTCCCTGGCCGGGAACGAGCTGGTCGGACCGGCCGCGGGCGGAACCCTGTTCGCGCTCTCCAAGGCCGCGCCGCTGCTGGTGTCCACGGCGTGCCACGCCCTGTCCGCGCTCCTGCTCTGGCGCGTGCGCGTCGGTCCCCGCAGGCCGCCGGGACCGGCGGGTGAGCGCACCGCCCTGTTCACCGAGATACGGCAGGGGCTGGTCCTGCTGGTCCGCAGCCGCCGCATCGCCGTCGTCGCGCTCTGGGGCGGGGTGGCGAATTTCGCGGGGAGCCTCACCTTCGCCGTGCTCGCCCTGTACCTGGTCGCGCCCGGACCGGTGGGGCTGGACACCTGGGGCTTCGGCCTGCTCATGGCGTCGTTGGGGGTCGGCGGCCTGGTCGGGGCCTCGCTCACGGGCCGGCTGGCGGCGCGTGTGGGCGAGCTCCGCCTCCTCACGCTCTCCTGCGCGTTCATGGCCGTGGACAGCGTCGTGCTCGTCCTGACCACCCAGGTCTGGGCGATCTCCGCCGGCCTGATGGCGGGGTCGGCCTCCGCCGCGGTCTTCGGCGTCATGGCGATCACGGCCCTGCAACGCGCGACCCCCGACAGCCACCTGTCGCGGGTGTCGGCGGGCAACCAGCTGGTGATGACGGGGGGCACCGCGCTGGGCGGGATGGCCGCGGGCGCCCTGGGGGAGCTGACCGGCGACCTGCGGTTCGGGTTCGCCGCGGCGGCGGTGCTCCTGCTGCTGTCGACCCTGATGCGCGCCGCGATGCCCGCCTCCGAGGAGCCCCCGGAGGGCGGCGCCACCGGCACGGGCGGCTGACCGCCGAGGGGCCTTCCGCGCTCCGGGGTAGGGCGGCCCTCCGGCGGCGGATCAGGGTGCCCCTCGCACCGCCGCGCGCATCCGGCGCGGTTCAGTACAGGGCCGAGCCGTCGAACCGCTGCACTCCGATCACCGCGAGCAGTTCGAGTTTCTCGCGCGCGTCCGTGCCCTCGGTCGGGAAGAAGGCGCGCATCCTGATGTCGTTCTCGGTCGTGAGAACGTCTTCGCAGGTCAACTGCAACGCGCCCACGTTCGGCACGAGGAACGTCTTCCGGTCGAACCGCCGCACGCCGACGTCGTGCGCCTCCCACAGCGCCCGGAACTCGTCGCTCGCCCCGCCGAGCAGCCGGACGAGCTCCCGCACGTCGTGGTCACCGCCGCGGCGCGAGGCCGTGCCGCGCAGCCCGGCGACGTGCGCGGCCGAATGCAGCGGCCACTCCTCCTCGGGGAAGCGGGCCCGGGTGCCCGGTTCGGTGAACCACCGCCACGTGATGCTGGCGCGCACCCCGTCGGCCGGGGCCGCCGGCCCGGTGAGCGCCGTCGCCAGCGGGTTCTGCCAGAGCACGACCTCCAGGTCGGTGGCGATCACGACGGGGATGTCCGTGAGCCGATCGGCGATGCGCATCAGCCCCGGGCTGATGAAGCGCCCCGGCCGCCGCGCCGGCGGCGCCATCCCCGCCAGCCGGTAGAGGTAGTCGCGCTCGTCGAGGTCCAATCGGAGGGCCCGCGCGAGTGAGGCGATGATCGCCTCCGACGGGTTGGGGCCGCGGCCCTGCTCGATGCGCGAGTAGTAGTCGGCCGACATGCCGGCGGCCTGCGCCACCTCCTCCCGGCGCAGCCCGGGGGTGCGCCGCCGCACGCCCTCGGGCATCCCGAGGTCCGTCGGCCGCAGCGATTCGCGCCGACGCCGGAGGAAGGTGGCAAGGCCCTGTCGATCCGTCACCCCTCCAGTATCCGCGGTCGTGCCGCGGCCATCCAGGGACAGATGATCCGTGGACGAACCGTGCCTTCACCCCGGTGAGGCGAGAACGCACAGTGGATGCCGTCCACATCGACGGAACGGATCCCCATGGCGACATCCACGCCCCCTTCCACGCCTACGACAGGAGCAGAGATGACAGGTCGGCAGCACCCCATCGGCACCGGATTCACCCCGGCCTCGACGGCCGGGGAGGTGGCCGCCGGCATCGACCTGACCGGCCGGAACGTGATCGTGACGGGCGGCCACAACGGCCTCGGCCGGGAGGCGGTGCGCGTGCTCGGCGAGGCGGGCGCGTCGATCACCGTGGCCGCACGCGACCCCCGCCGGGCCGCGGAGTCGCTGCGGGGTGTCGAGCGCGTGGAGACGGCGCGGCTCGACCTGCTCGACCCCGCGTCGGTCGACGCGTTCGTCGCGGCCTACCTCGCCTCGGGCCGTGCGCTGCACATCCTGATCAACAACGCCGGCATCATGGCGGGCCCCCTCGTGCGCGACGCGCGGGGGTACGAGTCGCAGTTCGCGACGAACCACCTCGGCCACTTCCAGCTGACCACGGGACTGCTGCCCGCGCTGCGGGCGGCGGGCGGCGCCCGCGTCGTCAACATGACCTCGGGCGCGCACCGCCTCACGGGCGTCCGTTTCGACGATCCGCACTTCACCCGGGGCGACTACGACCCCCACATCGCCTACGGCCAGTCGAAGACGGCGAACGTGCTCACCGCGGTCGAGCTGGACCGCCGCTGGGCCGCCGACGGCATCCGCGGTTACGCCGTGCACCCGGGGATCATCCTGGGCACGTCGCTGGGCGCCTACCGTCCCGAGGGCGCCCCGGTCCCGGACGGGCTGCCCGAGGAGGTGCTGCGGGCCCAGGGGCTGATCGACGCCGACGGCGTACGGGTCAACGACCCCGAACGCGGACTCAAGAACATCGAGCAGGGCGCGAGCACGATGGTGTTCGCGGCGACGAGCCCCCTCCTCGCCTCCCTCGGCGGGGTCTACCTGAAGGACAACGACGTCTCGGCGGTCGACCCCGCCCCGGCGGACCCGCACTTCGACGGGCCGCCGCCCACCGACGTCGCCCCCCACGCCATCGACCCCGAGGCGGCGCTCCGGCTGTGGGGGCTCAGCGAGCGCCTGCTCGCCTGAGCGCGCGCCCGTACCGGGGCGGGGGCGGACGGGGAGGGAGCGTCCCTCCCCGCCCGGGCCTTGCGCCGGCGGCGCCGAGCACGAGTCCGCGGCTTCAGGAGGCCTTAGGAGGCCTTGCCGCGGACGATGTAGACGTTCATGCCGGTGAAGTCGAGGGTGATGTTGTAGGGCTTGAAAAAGGCGTGGGCGAACCAGCCCGTCGAGTCGATCCCGGTCCCGTAGGGCCAGGGCACGTTGACCGGCATGTCCGGGTTCGTCTCGCAGTAGACCTCCTCGGCGACGGCGTCGCCGAGGCGGATCTCCGCCGGGTAGCAGGGGTAGGTGACGGCCGGGTGGCCCTGGGCGCCGGTCTCGATCGGGCGGTCGCGGTCGGTGCGGACCCCCAGCTCCCGGGCCACGTCCCCGGGCATGCCCGCGACGGCCTCGCCGCGCCCGCCGAGGTTCACGCCCACCACGCGCGTGCCGGAGCCGGCGATACTCCCCTGGCTGTGCACGTAGTGGTCCCGGGCCAGCCACAGCGGCAGGGGCTCGGCGCCGGCCCGGGCCGCGGCGGCGCGCACCTCCTCGGCGGCTTCGGGGGTCGGGCGGCGCAGGATCAGCTCCCGGCCCCTGTAGTCGAAGGTGGTCAGCAGGTGGTAGAAGACCCAGGTGCCGATCATGCCGTCGTTGGCCGCGGGGGGCTCGCCGCCGGCCGGCTCCGACTCCGACCAGGCCACGGGCACGCCGCGCAGTTCGATGCCGCCCAGCCCGAAGGAGTCCAGCACCCCGTAGTACGACCACACGGTGCGGCCCTCGAACTCGCTCTTCTCCTGGTACACCGGGCGCACCCCGGCCTCCTCGGCGGCCCTCGCGGACAGGCCCAGCCAGGAGGCGCCGGTGTAGAACGTGAAGCGCTTCGGCGGTCCGCCGTTGAGCGAGGCCTCGATCTGCGGCTCCGGGTCCATCTGTGTCCACGGCACCCGGCCGACGTCGCCGTGGATCCGGTACGCGTCGTCGGGGACCGCCGCGAACCATTCGGCCATGGCGGTCTCGCCGGCCGCCCGCCAGCGCGGCACGGAGAGGGAGAACGCGTCCTGCCTGATGTGGCAGTCGGCCAGGAGCTCGTTGGTCTGCCTGTCCCCGGGGTCCAGGCGCAGGGCGGTCGTGAGGTACTCCTCCGCCTCGGGGAACCTGTTGCCCAGCAGCCCGATGTACCCGCGCTGCCGTGCGGCGTGCAGGTTCGCGGGGTCCCTCCTCAGGATCTCCTCGTACGCGCGGGCGGCCCGCTCGAACCTCCCGGCCCTGAACAGCGCGTCCGCGTCACCGCCGCCGCCCTGGGCCCCGGCCGCCGTCGTGCCCAGCAGCGGTGCGGCCGCGGCGGCGCCGGCCACCACGGCCGCCCCCCGGAGCAGTGAGCGCCGGTCCCATCCTCTGGCCTCGGCCACGGTCTTCTCCCTGTCGTGATCGCCCTCCGGGGCCGGGAACCGGGCCCCCGGCGCGGACCGCTGTGGTCCGTGCCTCCAGCCAAGACCGCGGGGCGTTGCGGCGGCGTATCCGTTTTCCGATACGCCCCCGGTACACCCGTCCCGGCATCCTCGACAGGTCCGGCGGACCGGCGGACCGGCACCGGGGAGACCGGCGCGCGGCGCGGTGGGAGGGGCCCGCCGCCGGCGGCCGCGGCGCTCCGGCACGCCGGACCCGGGGCACGGGGCCCGGGGACACAGGAGCACTGGGGATGAAGGCCCCGGCTCAGGGCAGGACCGGCTCCAGGCGGTGGGGGCACACGTCGGCGAAGCCGGTCCGGGGACCCTGCGGGTCGGGGGCCGCGCCGTCCCGGCCGCGGGTTCCGCCGCCGGTCCGGGTATCGGACATCACGGGCTCGGGCGGGACGGGGGGCGGCTCCGCCGAGGTGCACAGGGGGCCGCGGGCGTCCGGGCAGGGGCCGAAGCGGATCCAGGCCAGCTCCCGCGCCCGGCGCCGGTCGAGGACGAGCAGGCTGCGCACGCCCGGAGCGAAGGCCGCCGGCCCGCGCCGGGTGGCCGCCCGCAGCCGCCGCCAGCGCCGCGAATGCGCCCGGTGGCTGCGCTCGGTCACCCGCCGCCCCCGCGCGTCCTGCCCGGCCCGGGCCTCCCGCGGAGTGGCGTCGATCATCACCACGTGCAGCTCGTACCGGCGGAGCCGGCAGAGCAGGGCGAGCAGCACGCGGACCGGGCGCCGGGTCCCGCACTCGTGCAGGACCACCGGGCCGCCGCGTAGCGCCGCGGCCGTCCGGACCAGGTGCAGTACGTGCACCGTCCAGCGCCACAGCGGGTAGGGGATCCGGCTGAGCAGGGGGCCCAGCCGGTGCCGCGACTGGAGCGAGTCGATCACCCGCACGCCCTCCGCGGTGAGCACGGTGCGCTCCTGATCCTCGCGGAGCCCGAACAGCCGCCGCAGCAGGGTGCTCTTCCCGGCCCCGGGCACCCCGGTGACCAGGACCAGGGACCGCCTGGGGTAGACCACGCCGCGCACCGCCGGGTCGTTCACCGGGGCACCTACCGCGCCAGCCCTTGGAACATCTTCGACAGCTCCCCCAAGCCGACCTCGCGCCGGTGGTGCGCGGCTCCGCAGCGGCCGCGCCACCCATGCTTCGACGCTACCGGGCGTCGGCGCCTCTGGAAAACGCCGAGCCCTCCATCCGGCCGATGTCACACGGCCGGTCGGTCCTCGGATCGGAGGTCCCCTGGTCCGGCTTGCCCGTCACTGGATGTTGATGCGGTGGGGATGGTCGTTCGAGCGAGGGCAGCAGTAGATGCTCAAGGAGTCACCCCGTCCCAGGACCAGGTCGTCCAGTCCGCCCTCCTCCATACTGCCGACCTATAGGAGGTGCGTCAGTTCTGCGCCGCAGACGCACTCCATGCGGAACGGACTGCTCGAACCCCAGAATCCGTACCCCCCGACCTTCATTCCGCCGTGTGATGACATGAGGTCCGTGTACACATTCCACGGGATCGCCGTGGCGTCGGGCGGTACGGCGTTCTCCCAGCCTTTTTCCGTGCCGTTCTCGTCGATGAGGTGGAATGGCTCTTCGGGCAGCTCGAAGAACACCTCACCGTCCTCGGGAGGGGAGCTGAAAGTGAAATGGCCCTGGGTGCAGGTGGGCCACGGTTCCTCCACCGGCCACAGCAGCGGCCTGCCGACGGAGCTGTCGTGTACTCCTGGGTTCCCCGCGCGGGGGTGGAGCAGTAGCGCGGGGCGACCGTGAGCACGCAGCGCGGGGAAGGCGGCCAGAATCCGGTCACGGCCGTTCCGGGGTGGGGATGCGGTCATCGTCGACCTCGTGAGGGGAGTGATGGTGTCGCTCGACGTTGACCCTGTTCGAGGACAGTCCATGTCGGAGAGAGCCAGGGCGTTGGTGGGCGCGCGGAGCCGCCTGGGACGAGCGTAGGCCAAGTGCTCGGGAGGTGGAGGTGCCTCGCCTGGGACCTTGCACTGGGAGCACACCAGGAGCGAGCATTGGCTCAGAATGCCGCGAGGATCTCTGGCAAGGCCCTCATGTGACCCGATTGACCTGCGATTTTGTGGTACATCCAGCAGGATTCGAACCTGCGGCCATAGGGTGAGAAGTCAGCTGGCCTGGTGTCGCTACGTAACGTTTCGTGTCACCTCATCCGATCCGCTGTGCGTTCCGGTGCCATGTCGTGCCGTCTGGTACCGTTCTGGTCTAAAACCGCGGAGTGCCAACGGAGCGCACACAGGCCATCGCTGGTGTCCGATGGCATCTCGCAAGGTTCTCGCTGCGCTCGCCGCTGTTCAGGTTTTTTTGCAGAGCGTTGTTCAGTTCTTGGGGAATCTACGCTCCTGCTTTATGTCTCTGGTTTAGACATCCCTCAGTAGCAAGGGGCGGTTCGAGTAGGGCACAATTGGCTGCATGCTAGCTAGGCTGATGCGTGTTATGCCGACCGTGGCCGCCTTAGGGTCCGTGCTCCTAGTGTGGAGTGCGTTAGGGGCGACATTATGGCTGGGCGGAGGGCCGGTTAGCCGTTCGGGTTGGGAAGCTGCTGGATGGGTCGCTGGCGTTGTGGCGGCCTTAGCATTGCCAGTGGGCGTGATCATTTGGGCGGTCCGGCGCTCTTCCTGGGTTGCCGAGGTGCCGACTGCAGGAGACCTTGATCAGATCAAGGATAGATTAGCCAGTCACTTGAAGCAGCAATGGGAGCGCGAGGCTAAAATTCGCCTGCTGTATGACCCAGTTCCTATGCCGGTGCGATGGCGAACCACCAGGAATCCAAAAATCATGGATCGGGCTATCAATCTTTTGAGAGAAAGAGCGATTCCCTTCGAGGGGGCCAGTGGCGAAATTGATGATTTGGTTGACTGGTTTCGTTCCCTGTCCCGCCAGCGTCTCGCTATCCTTGGCGGCCCGGGGAGTGGCAAAACAATTCTAGCAATGCAGATTCTATTGCGCCTGCTGGCAGATTGGTCTAAGGAAAGAGGGGAGGCGGTGCCTGTGTTGGTTTCTGTGGCGGGTTGGGATGTCCGTAAGCATCCGACCTTGTCCTCCTGGCTAACCTATCGTCTGGACCAAGATATTCCCTTCCTGAGGACTTCTTCTTGGGGGGTGAAAACTGCCCATCACTTAGTCGTGCGCAGTGCAATTTTGCCGATTCTCGACGGGTTTGATGAGCTTCCATTGGAATCACGTCCAGCAGTGGTTGCTGCACTGAACAGATCCTTGGGGGATGGTCCACTAATCCTGACAAGTCGTTACAATGAGTTCGCGGCATCGGTGTCTGAGGCAGCTGATGTGCTTGCCTTGACTGCTGTCGTAACGCCTCAAGGGTTAGCCCCGGCCGACGTTGCAAAATACCTGGATAAGTGTCTGAGAACACCTCATCAGAGACAGAAATGGGAGCCGGTTCTGGCTCATCTTCGCAACTCATATCCTTCAGGTGGACCCCCTTCTCCACTCCTCCGGGTCGCCACCACCCCTCTAGGCCTATGGCTAATCCGCTCCGTTTACCTCGACAGCGGTGCGGATCCCGCGCCGCTCCTCGACGGTGAACTCTTCCCTAGTAGAGAGGTACTTGAGGAAGCTCTTCTTGGTCGGATTGTGGAAGCCTTGATTGCAAAACACCGAGAATGGAAGGATGACAATGGAAGGATATATCTTCCATTTTTGGATCGCGAGGGATATGATTCAGATAAAGTGCGCGATCGACTGGCGTATCTCGCCTTCATGCTTAGCTGCCCCTCGGCTGATGGGGAAATTCTGGACACGCATGATCTAGCCTGGTGGGAATTGGGTAAACGCGCTTTTTCTGAGAGGTGGACGTGGTGTGATCGGGTGTATTTTCGAGTTTTTCTAGGGGGATTGCTGGGCCTTTTCGGGTTTTTCTTTGGATTGATCTCTTTCGCTTTCATTGGAGGGCTGCATTCTGGTTTTCGTGGTGCAATTGAGGGAGGTCTCGTTGGTGGCATTATTCTTGGTTCTGCGAATTCCCTGTTGAATACTGTGGGTTACAGGGAGTATCTGACTTGGTCGGCTATGGGGCCCGGGTATGCCAACCTAGAGTTCACTGGTCGGCTCCGAGACTTGATCCAGAACCTCATTCGTAGTATGGTTCGTGCCGCTGCTGTGGCATTCTTTTTTTGCGGCTCTCTACTGGGGTTCGCGGCATGGCAAGAGCGAGGTATTGAATCTGGAGTTGTGGTGGGGATTTTTGGCGGCCTAATTGCTGTTGTTTGCATGGTTCCCACGCTCGGTTTCGTGGGTGGGATATTTGATTGGGTGCAGCAACCTTCTCTTGAAGGGAAACTTGATTCTCCAGTCTCTTCTTGGCGTGGGGATCGATCCCTCAACCTTACGCGAGGAATGGTGTGGAGTGCAATAACGGGGTTTGGGGGAGGTGTGGTGGTCGGATTGTTTTACGATCCATGGTTGGGTTTGGTTGCCGGGATTTTTTTCTCGCACATTTTTGGGGTGAGGCTCGTGCTTAGGGGAAATGGTCATGCCTCCTGGCCGTCCTATCTCGTTGCTACTTATTACCTTGCCTGGAAAAAGTGTCTGCCCAGGCGTCTTATGGCTTTCCTGGATGATGTTCACCGTGTTGGCCTTTTGCGTACTGTCGGTCCGATTTACCAGTTCCGTCATGCCCGATTGCAGGAGTACCTTGCGCAGCTTCATCGGGTCGAAGAGGTAAGTCGTGGTCGGTTGAACTAACTCTGGCTCTGCCGCCCAAGTGCTGGGTCAAGGGGCGTAATTCACGATTTTGATGCGGGGAAGGTCATTATTTGTGGCGATAGATTCTCGCGGCACTTGTTCGGTTGAGGACAACGTGTTCCTTGTTCGAGATGGCTGAACCTCAGATCCGCTCAGCGGCTTGGCTCCACACTCGTGTTCTCGCATCGAGCGTGTTGGAGGCTGTGGTGCGGCAGTGGCGCCTCCCATCGCTCAGTCGGGATGCGGCCGATCCTGACGGGCCGCTTATGGGCTCCTGGCCGAGCTCAGTCGCGGATTGGGCATGGCTGTCACGCTCGTGCAGCTCTGGGAGGACCGCCACTTCTAACCTCTATGGTGCGGGGCGCTCCGAGACCGGCCGCAAGTCGAATAAGCTAACGCTCTACGACAGTAAGCGCAACGCGGCTTACATGGGTTGCGTGTTGCGGGGAGATAATCGGAGGGGATCGGTCATCAACTCCGGAAACCAGTTCGTCCGGCTCGGGGATTCAAAGTGAAGCGAAGAACCATCTACCCTGGTATAGCGGTCGGCATCGTGGCCGCTGGTGCCGTGGCCATGGGTTCCGTTGCCATCGGTAACGTATCTCTGGAGCCTGAGGCCACCCCGAATGACACCACCTACGGAGCGCCCCCGACCCAGGGACCCACGGTCGCCCCGCCGGTAGAAGAGCTTCCCCCGACTCCGGCCGAAGCCCCTCTGGTCGCTATGTCCTCCGAAACCGGGACCTCCTGCGTTTCGACCTTCGAGGCCGTTGCCGTTCAGGACCTCTCCAATGGCGCCCTCTACCCCGTTGAGCGGGGTGCCGACGAGTGTTCCATTGCCGAAAACCTGGGAATCGAAGAGTACGGTTTCGCGGGTGAGGGATTCACGGACGCATGGGGCACCGACCCCGAAGTGTGGCCCGGGACCGTGTGCGACCCGGTGCCCGGCGGAGAGTGCCGCGAGCAGTCCTAGCCTGCGATTTCGCTTGTTGTAACGGGTTGCCAGGGGCCCCGGTTCTGCTCCAGTGGGCTGCCACCGTTTTCCGGCCGAGGTAGGCCACCCGGTCGAAAACCGGGGCCTGCCGCCCGCCGATGCGGCGGCCTGTGGCGGTTTCCCAAGGGATGTGGTGTCCGGGCAGGTCAAGCCAGGGGATGCCGCTGTGGGTGCGGCACGGGATCGCTCGGCACCGGTGAGTTCATGAGGGTCGGGCGCGTTCACCGAGCCTGCCAGGGCAGGGCCCGCTCCGCGCTCACTTCCGAGGACGGTGCCCGGTGGCGCACGGCCGAAGGATGACCGGCACCGAGCCCGAAACCGTCGTGAGCCCTGGAACCCCGCGTGTGGCCGGCCATCTGTGCGACCGGCCGGGCGTGGGGCTCAGGGCGAGGGAGGCGAGGCCTCCGGTCTCCAGGGCGGCCCCCACGGTGCCGTCCGGGGTGGGCAGGCCGAACAGGATGATGTCGCTCTCCGGCGTGATGTGGCCGATCCTTCGGCTCGCGCCCCACTCTGTGAACCGGCAGCCGCCCCAGGGGCCGGTGGAGAGGCCTGGGGGCGGGACCGGTACGGGTGCGGGTACGATCGCGCGGTGATCGAGGATCTTCCCGCGGATGTGGCGGGCGTGCTGGAGGCGGTGCTGGACCCGGCCGATCTTGTGCATGCGGTGCTGCGGGCGCAGGCCGGGCGGATGCGGGTGGGCCGGCGGTGCGGGTGCGGTTGCGGGACCGCTGAGCTCGAGGCGGTGGAGGGTGTGGCCCCGGCGGAGCCGGTGCCGGGCGAGGCCGGACTGAGGATCGCCGTGCAGGCGCTGCTCTACGACGGGGACGGCGGGTGCCCGGGCGAGGTGCTGGTGTTCGTGCGGGACGGTCGTCTGGCCTGGGTGGAGGTCGCGTGGTGGAGCGACGCCACGGTGACGTTGGCCGAGGCGGCGCGGATGCTGCGGGCCCGGGGCGGGAAGTAGCCGTTCGGCCGAGAAACGCGGTGGAACGCACTTGCGATGCTCTGTGCTCTGTGCTCTGTTTCGGTTCGGTGGGCTCGGAGGAGTTCGTCGACAGTTCCGCCGGGTGGGTGGAGCGGGGGTCGTGAATCTGGTGGACGCCGCCGTGTGCGGCGGCACGCTCCCTACGTTCGACTCGAGGCGCATGGGTACCGCCGGGTCCGTCGGCTCCCCCTGTCCGCGGTGAACCCCTGTGGTTCGAGGCTGTGCCGGCGGCGCTGAGACGGGGTGGTGGACGGCCGGTTGTGCGCTGCCGGGGTCCGGCCCGGCCGGGGCCGATCCGTGCCGGACCGGCCCGGGAGCGAGAGGGGACCTTCAGCGGCGGTTCGCGCGGTGGGCGGGCCGGTTCCGCCCGGGCTCAGTCCGGGCTGCGGAAGGACCGCAGGAAGTGCGTCACCAGCCGCTGGGCCGCCCGGCCGGCCCGCTCCGGGTCCGGTTCGGCGGCCGCGGCCGCCGCGACGGCGGACGTGGCCAGCCGCAGGTCCCGGTCGGTGATCGCCGCCGAGATCCGGCCCTGTGCCCGGGCGCTCGCCAGGAGCCGGTGCAGTTCGCGGTGGACGTGCTCGTCGAGGGCGCGCGCCCGCTCGGGGAAGCGCTCCCGGTGGTCGGGCGCGCACACGCGCGTGGCGACCGCCTCGGCGGCGACGAACCGCAGGGCGCGCTCCAGCGCCAGGTCGGCGGGCACCGTGCGGGCCAGCTCCGCGAAGCGCTCCGTCAGCTCCGCCGCCGCGTGCTCGGCCAGGTCCCGCACGAGCGCGTCCCGGCCGGGGAAGCGCCGGTGGACGGTGGCGGCCGAGACTCCGGCGCGGCGGGCCACGTTCTGCACGGTCGCCTCCAGGCCGCGGTCGCGGAACACCGCCCGGGCGGCCCGCAGCACGGTGGTCCGGTTGCGCCGGGCGTCCTGCCGCAGCCGCCCGGCCGCACCGCCCCCGGGGCGGATCTGCGTGTCCTCGTCCACTTCTCGTCTCACTTCCGCGCTGTCGGGACGGGCCGCCGACGGGTCCCGGTTGCCCATGTCGGCACCGGCCGACACCGGTCAGAACCCATGGAGGAGGCGGGGGCTTCCCCGCACGAGGAGGAATCATGCGCGCAGTCCGCTACGAACGCTACGGGGGACCCGAGGTCCTGGCCGTCGCCGACGGGCTCCCCACGCCCCCGGTGGGCGCCGCCGACGTGCGGGTGGAGGTCGCCGCCGCGGCGGTCGGCGGCGGGGAGGCCCCCATCCGCGCCGGAAGGCTGCGCCGCGTGCTGCGCCAGCGGTTCCCCGCTGGGACCGGCGTCGACTTCGTCGGCACCGTCGTGCAGACGGGGCCAGCCGTCACCCGCGCGGGGGTCGGGGACGCGGTGTGGGGGGTGATGCCGCACGGTACCTTCGGGGCCCTGGCCGAGTCGGTCGTGGTGCCCCAGGAGCGTGTCGCCGCGGCCCCGCGCTCGGTCCCGGCCCACGAGGCCGCCGCGCTGCCGTCCTCGGGCACGACGGCCCTGCACGCGCTGACCCGCCGGGTGCGCCTGGATCGGGGGCAGCGGCTGCTGGTGCGCGGGGCGGCCGGGGGAGTGGGGGTGGTCGCCGTGCAGCTCGGCGCCTCCCTGGGCGCGCACGTCACCGCGCTGGCCGGGGCCGACCACCTCTCCTGGCTGGGCGGGCTGGGCGCCGCCGAGGCCTTCGACCACCGCACGACGGACCTGGGCGGCCTGGGCCGGTTCGACGTGGTCCTCGACCTGGTCGGCACGCGCCTGTCCGAGCTGCGCGGACTCCTCGTCCGCGGGGGCGCGCTGGTGCCGCTCGCCCTCGACCCGGCGCGGCCGGTCCGGTCGGCCCTGTGGACGGCGGCGGCCGGACTGGACCGGCGCACGCGGATCGCCGCGTTCAGCAACGACCCCTCCCCCCGGGAGCTGGAGGAGCTGGCCGAGCTGGTGGACCGGGGCGCGGTCGCGCCGGTGGTCGCCGCCGTGCTGGAGATGGACGACGTGGTCCGGGCGCACCGCATGCTCGAACGCGGCGGGGTGCGGGGGAAGATCGTCCTCACCCCCTGACCGGCGGCCGGGACGCGCAGGGCCGGGGAGCCGGGGCCTCCCGCCCTCCCGGCCCGCCGGGGGCACCCCCTGTCCGAGACCGTGCGGGCGGTCGGTGAGCCCCCGCACCCCGGCCCTCCGGGGGCGCCGCACCGACGGTCGACCGGGCGCGCCTGCGCCCGGCCGCGGGGCCGGCGGCGGTGCGGACGGGCCATCCGCGGCCCCGCCCGCACCGCCGCCGCGCGTCACTCCCGGTCGGCGCCGCCGTAGGCGTCGGCCTGGAGCGTGTACAGCTCCCGGTACCGGCCCGGTACCGCCATCAGCTCGGCGTGGGTGCCGTGCTGGATGACGCGGCCGTGGTCCAGGACGTAGATGCGGTCCGCCATCCGCACCGAGGCCATGCGGTGGGTGATGAGCACGACGGCCGCCCCGGTGCGGGCGGCGTGCTCGCCGATGGTGGTGAAGAAGCGGGCCTCGGCGCGGGCGTCCAGCGCCGAGGTGGGCTCGTCGGCGATGAGCAGGTCGGCGGTGCGGTAGAAGCCCCGCGCCCCGGCGATGCGCTGCCACTGCCCCCCGGACAGGTTCACCCCGCTGGCGAAGGTGGTGTCCAGCAGGGTGTCCCACCCCCTGGCCAGGCCGTTGACGACCTCGTCGGTGCCGCTGAGCCGGGCCGCCTCCTCCAACCGGGCGGGGTCGCAGCCCTGGGCCATGGTGACGTTGCGGCGGGCGGTCATGGGCCAGCGGGTGTGGTCCTGGATGATGACGCTGATCCGCTCGCACACGGCCGGCCCGAGCGCGGTGAAGTCGACGCCGTTCCAGGCGACCTCGCCTTCCTGGGGGGAGTAGAGGCCGCCGAGCAGCCGGGCCAGGGTGGACTTGCCGGACCCGTTCTCGCCCACCAGGGCGACGGTCTCGCCCTTGTCGACGCGCACACTCACCCCGCGCAGGGCGGGTTCCTCACCGGTGGGGTAGGTGAAGACCGCGTCGCGCACCTCCAGCCGTTCCAGCCGGGCCGGGGGCGGCGCGGTGGGGGCGGGCGGCAGGGCGGCCCGCGCCAGCGTGCAGTACTCGGTGAAGTCCGCGAAGTACAGGCCGCACTCGTACACCCTGTTCAACGTGTAGAGGAGCTGCTGCATCTGCCCCTGGGTGCGCTGTAGCGCGAGCACCGCGGTGCCCACCGCCGCCAGCGGCATCGCCCCGGTGACGAGCAGGACGCCCAGGGCGGTGTAGGTCAGGGCGGTCGCAGCCCCGGAGATGATGCCGCCCACGGCGCGGGTACGGGTCTGGGACCAGGCCACCGCCAGCATGGTCTCCCGCTCGCGGTCGGCCAGGGACCCGTAGTCGGCCATCAGCGAGTCGCGCATGGTGTAGGAGCGCAGCTCCGCGGCCGAGTCTCGGGAGGCCATGCGGTCGCCGAGGATCCACCGCCGCCGGCGCCCGGTGCTGAGCCTGCGCTGGGCCTCGTACTCCATCCGCGCCGCCCGGGTGGCCGCCCACCCGGTGGGCACGACGCTGACCAGCAGCAGGGGCAGCAGCAGCGGGTGCAGGACGGCGAGGACCCCGCCCAGGGAGAGCAGGGAGACGAGTCCGGTCAGCCCGTCCAGGGTGGCGGTGACCATGCGGGGCACCTCGTACATGCCGCGGTCGCGGGCCCGGTACATCGCGTCGGCCCACTCCTCGTCGTCGAACGCGATGAGCCGGGCCTGGGTGGTGAGGTCGAACAGTTCGGTCTCGACGATGCGTTCGGTCTGGGTGCTCAACCTGGACAGGGCCAGTTCCGACACGAGCCGGACGGCCAGGGACAGGGCGGCGACCCCGGCCACCACGGCCACCGCCGGAAGCGCAGCCCGTACCCGGGTGGTGATGGGGCCCTCAGCCAGCAGGGCGTCGAGCACCCAGGTCACCGAGACCAGGCTGACCGCGGCCAGGACGGCGGCGACGGTGCTGGCCCCCAGGGCGAGGAGCAGGTCGCGGCGGTTGGCGCGCCAGGCCCACCCGACGGCGGCCGCGGTCAGGGAGGGCATGCGGGTCAGCTTGGTCCACAGGCTCGTGCGCTGGAGTTCGTCGGCGAAGAAGTTCCACTTGGGGGCGGTGAGGTCCTCCTCCGAGCCGGTGTCGGAGGGGGCGGCGGCTCCGGGCTCTCCGGTCTCGGCCGCCGGTGCGGGATCGGTGGATCGGCTGCGGGATCGACGCATAGGGCTCCTCGCGGATTCGGGGGCGTCGGCCGTGTGATCCTGCCTCCGGGGAACCGGTGTCCGCCACGGGTTTTCGGGGCGGGGGAGGGTTGTGGTGGGGCCGGATCCGCGGTCGCGGGCACGGCGGCGGAGCGGGGCCACCGGCGCCGCGGGCGGGGCGGCCGCACCCGCCCGCGGGAAATCCCGGTGATCGGTGCGGTCCGGATCCGCGGGGGAATCGGCCCGGGCGCGAACACCGCGCCCGCCTGTCCGCCGCGCCCGCGTGACCGTCGGGCCTGCCTGTCCGCCGAGCCCGCGTGTTCCCCGAACCTGACTGTCCGCTGTGCCCGGGTGTCCGCCGTGGCAGCGTGACGGTCGTGCCGGACCGTCCGTCGCGCCTGCCTGTCTGCCGTGCTCGCCTGTCCGCCGAGCCCGCGTGACTGCCGCACCCGTCTGTCCGCCGGGGGAGAGGGCCCGCAGCCCGGGCCGGGAGCGGGCCCGGTCGTGCGAGGAACCGGGGAAGCCCGGGGCGGCCCGGGTGCCGGGGAGCGCGGCGTCCCGTCCGCCAGGGAGGCGCTGTGCCTGAAATGCCGGAAATCTACCCCGTAAAGGTGGCGGTTCCCCTCACCCGCCCGGGACCCGGTGCCGCCCCGAACCCCGCCCCCGCCTCACACCCCGTGCCGCTCCGCGGCCAGCACCCGCAGGCCCGCCGCCGCGTACGGGGCGACGGCCTCGCCCGCCCGGTCGCGGCCCGCGCCCGTGGCGCCCTGGCGGGCGCGGTACTCGATGCCCTGGGCGATGACCGCCAGCTTCAGGTGGGCCAGGCCCAGGTGGAACGCCCAGTGCTCCAGGTCCCGGCCCGAGGCGTCGGCGTACATCTGCGCCAGCGCGTCGGCGTCGGGCAGGCGCTCGCTGTTCCACGCCGCGGGCTCGCCCAGCACCAGGTCCAGCCCCGGCGTCCGGTACACGCACATCATCGCCGCGTCCGCCAGGGGGTCGCCCAGGGTGGACAGCTCCCAGTCCACCACCGCCCGCACCCGGGAGGGGTCGCCGTGGTCGAGCATGACGTTGTCGATGCGGTAGTCGCCGTGCACGACCGCGTGCGCGGAGGAGTCCGGGACCGACTCCGACAGCAGCCCGTGCAGCCGGTCCAGGTCGGGCAGGTCCCCGGTGCGGACCCGCCGCCACTGGCGGCCCCACAGGTCCACCTGGCGGCGCAGGTACCCGTCCGGCCGCCCGGCCAGGCCGGTGGCCCGGTGGTCGACGGCGTGCAGCGCGGCCAGCACCCGCACCAGGGCGTGCGCGCAGCCGGCGACCGTGCGGTCGTCCCAGTCCGCCAGCTGGTCGCGGGTGCGCACCACCCGCGCGTCCACGTACTCCACCAGGGAGAACGGCGCGCCCAGGACCCGCGGGTCCTCGCACAGGGCCACGGCCCCGGCCACCGGGACGCCGGTGTCCCGCAGGGCGGCCACGGTCCGGTACTCGCGCCCCATGTCGTGGGCCGAGGGGGTCAGCCCGGCCGTCGGCGGGCGGCGCAGCACCCAGCGGGGGCCGCCCGCGTCGTCGATCCGGTAGGTCAGGTTGGACTTGCCGCCGGAGAGCGGGACGGCCCGCAGCGGGCCGGGGACGCCCAGGAAGGCGGCCAGGGCGGCGGTGTCCAGGGCCGGAGCGGTCACCGGGCCCGGGCCCCCTTCACGACGCGGGCGGCGATCGACCAGCGGTGCACCTCGGAGGGCCCGTCGTAGATCCGGAAGGGCCGCACCTCCCGCAGCAGCCGGGCCAGCGGCAGGTCCTCGCTGACGCCCAGGCCGCCGCAGAGCTGGACCGCCCGGTCGACCACCCGGTGGATCGCCTCGGCGGCGAACGTCTTGGCGACGGAGGTGGAGGTGCGCGCGTCGGCCCCGGTGTCCAGCTCCCAGCAGGCCCGGACCAGCAGGGCGCGGGTGGCGGCCAGGTCGATCTCGCTGTCGGCGATGAGCTGCCGGGCCAGGCCCAGGTCGCCCAGGCGGGAGCCGAACAGCTCGCGCTCGGCGGCCCGGGCGGCGGCGATGTCCTGGGCGCGCTGGGCGCTGCCGAGCCAGCGCATCACGTGGGTCATCCGGGCCGGCCCCAGGCGCACCTGCGCGTTGTGGAAGCCCTGGTCGACCTCGCCCAGGACGTTCTCGTCGGGGACGAACAGGCCGTCGAAGGCGACCTCGCAGTGGCCGCCGAGCATGGAGGTGTCCATGGTGCGCACGTGGCGTCCCACGGTGAGCCCGGGCGCGTCGGCGGGGGAGAGGAACATGGTGGCGCCGCCGCGGTCGCCGGGGGAGCCGGAGGTGCGGGCCATGATGATGAGGAACCCGGCGCCGTCGGCCCCGGTGATGAAGGTCTTGCGGCCGTCGACGCGCCAGCCGCCGGGGACGCGGGTGGCGGTGGTGGCCAGGGCGGAGGGGTCGGCGCCCGCGCCGGGGGCGGGTTCGGTCATGGCGAACGCGGAGCGGACCCGGCCGCGGCAGAGCGGCTCCAGGAAGCGCTCGCGCTGGTCGGGGGTGGCGACGTGGTCCAGCAGGTGGACGTTGCCCTCGTCGGGGGCGGCGATGTTGAGGGCCAGGGGGCCGAACACGGAGTGCCCGGCGGCCTCGAACACGGGGGCGCGGTCGCGCATGTCGAGGCCGTGGCCGCCGTACTCGCGGGGGGCGTGCGGGGCGAAGACCCCGGCGGCGCGGGCCCGTTCCTGCATCCGTTCGCGCAGGGCCTCGCCGCCGCGGGCGATGTCGCCCCCGTGCTCCTCCTCCAGGGGGAGGATCTCGTCGCGGACGAAGGCCAGGGTGGCCCGGGTGAGGTCGGCCGCGGCGGGGGTGGGCTGAAGGTCGATCACGTGGAGCCTCCCTTACCACCGAGCGATCGCTCGGTCGGTGTTGGTGGGCACAGCGTGGCACGGCCCCCGCGGCGGTGTCAACGCGCGCCGACGGTGGCCCGGCACAGGGTCAGGTAGTGGTCCACGACCTCGTCGGGGGAGAGCTCCCCGTCGGGGCGGTACCAGGAGGCGACGGCGACGCACATGGTGGTCACGGCGCGGCCGGCGTCCTTGGGGTAGGGGGTGGTGAACACGCCCTCCCTCGCCCCGTCGCGCACGGCGTCGTCGACCATGCGCTGCTGCTCGTCGCGCAGTGCGATGTAGGCCTCGCGTACGTCGGGGTCCATGCCGCGGATCTCGGTGGAGGCGACGAACGCCTGGTCGCGGCGGTGCATGTGGAAGCGCAGCAGGCACTCGACGAGGTTGTCGAACCGGAGCCCGGGGTCGTCCCCGGCCTCGGCGGCCGCCCGGCGGGTGTGGTCGAGGAGCTCGCGCATCACCGTCATCACCAGGCCCTCCAGGAGCGCCTGCTTGGAGGGGTAGTGGTGGTACAGGCCGGGCACGGACAGCCCGGCCCGCTCGGCGATCCGCCGGATGGTGGTCCCGTGGTACCCCTGCTCGACGAAGCAGTGCAGGGCCGCCGCCAGGGGGGCGGACAGCCGCTGCTCGCCGAACGAACGCCAGGACTCCGTCAACGTGTCCCTCGCTTCCTCGTGGTCCGTCGGCAGCACGTTATCGGTGCCGCGGACGGGATGGGCGGGCGCCGCGGGGGTGTTGACAGCGCCGGTGTGATCCACAACACTACAGGCGACCGAGCGATCGTTCGGTCGGTACCCCGGACGTCGACGTTCCCGCAGAGAGAAGGGCCGCGACATGCCATCCGACCTCCCCCGGACCCCCGACACCCTCCCCGGGGCCTGGCGTCGCCGTGTCGAGGCCTCGCCCGACGCCCCGGCCATCGCCTACTTCGACCGGGTGCTCACCGCACGCGAGGCCGACGACCTCTCGGACGCCATCGCCTCCGCCCTCGCCGAGCGCGGGGTCGGCCGCGGCGACCGCGTGGGCGTGCGCCTCCAGAACATCCCGCAGTACGCGCTCGTCCTGCTCGCCCTGTGGAAGCTCGGCGCCGCGGCGCTGCCCGTCAACCCCATGTACCGGGGCGGGGAGCTGCGGCGCCTGGTCGACGACGCCGCGCCGGTCGGGATCGTGTGCGCCGACACCGACCACCCCGGGGTGCGCGAGGCGCTGGCCGGGAGCGCCGTGCGCTGGGTGCTGGGCACCAGCGACCGCGACCTCCAGGGGCGCGACGACCCGCGGGTGCTGACGGCGGAGCGGGCCGCGCCCCCGCCCGACGGCGACCTCATGGAGCTGGCCCGCGCGCACGCCGGGCGGCGGCCGCCCGCGACCGGGGTCGGCCCCGGCGACGTCGCCCTGCTCACCTACACCTCCGGCACCACCGGGCCGCCCAAGGGCGCGATGAACACCCACGCCAACGTCCTGGCGGTGACCTCCACCTTCGGCCGCCACGTGGACCTGCGCCCCGGCGACGCCGTGCTGGCCCTGGCGCCCCTGTTCCACATCACCGGCGCGGTCATCAACGCCGCCCTGGCGCTGGTGCACGACACCCTGCTGGTCTTCGCCCACCGCTTCCGGGCCGACGTCGTCCTGGAGGCGCTGGCCGAGCACCGCGTCACCTTCACCATCGGGTCGATCACCGCGTTCAACGCCCTGTACGACCACCCCGACGCCCGGCCCGCGCACTTCCGCAGCGTGCGCGCCCTCTACTCCGGGGGCGCGCCCATCCCGCCCTCCACCGTCGAGCGCTTCCGGGAGCGGTTCGGGGTGTACATCCACAACGCCTACGGCATGACCGAGACCAGCTCGGGCGTCATCGCGGTCCCGCTCGGCCGCGAGGCCCCGGTGGACCCGGTCGGCGGGTCGCTGTCCATCGGCCGCCCGCTGCCCGGCGTCACCGCGCGCGCCGTGGACTCCGGCGGGAACCCGGTCCCGCCGGGGGAGCAGGGCGAGCTGGAGATCTCGGGCCCGTCCGTGGTCCCCGGCTACCGGGACCGGCCCGAGGAGACCGCCGCCGCCTTCCCCGGCGGGCGGCTGCGCACCGGCGACGTCGCCGTCATCGACAGGGACGGGTGGGTGTACCTGGTGGACCGGCTCAAGGACCAGATCAACGTGTCCGGCTACAAGGTCTGGCCGCGCGAGGTCGAGGACGTCCTGCACCGCCACCCCGCCGTGTTCGAGGCCGCCGTCGTCGGCCGCCCCGACCCCTACCGGGGCGAGTCCGTCGTCGCCTACGTCTCCCTCGCCTCCGGGGCGCGGGCGACCGGCGAGGAGCTGGCCGGATTCGCCCGCGAGCACCTGGCCGCCTACAAGCGGCCGCGCGAGGTCCACATCGTCGAGACCCTGCCCAAGACGCCCACCGGCAAGATCCGCCGGCGGGCGCTGCGGGACACCCCCGTTCCCACCACCCCCTCAGGAGGCGGCGCATGAGCGTCACCGTCCCGGCGCCCGGCGCCGCATCCCTGCGTTCGAAGAAGAAGTCCCTGCTGGCCAGCACGGTCGGCAACGTCCTGGAGTGGTACGAGTGGAGTGCCTACGCGGTCTTCGCGCCGTTCAACACTGGCTAGTCACAGCGTTTCGTCTATCATAACCTCATGCCCTCCTCTTTGGCGAGACTTCCAGCTCAAGCACGGGTCATCCTCT
>NZ_JBEXTT010000037.1:0-38851 GCF_040614155.1 Nocardiopsis sp. NPDC006139 | reverse complement strand
GTTCTGCGTCGCCGAGACGTAGCCGCGGCCGCGCTCGACCGTCAGCTCCATCTCCAGCTTGCCCTTGCCGTTGAGCGTGGCGATGTGCAGGTCGTCCCGCGGGACCGGGGCCGCCGCCGTGCCCGGAGGGGACGGGGACGAAGGGCCCGGGGGGTCAGGGGGTCAGCAGGACCTTGCCCAGGACCCGGCGCTCCTCCAGGGCCCGGTGGGCCTCGTCGGCCCTCTCCAGGGGCAGGGTCAGGCCGATGTGCGGGACCAGCTCCCCGGCCCGGGCCAGTTCCAGGGCCCGGGTCAGGTCGTCCGTGCCGCCCTCGACCTCGGACTTGATGTCGAACAGTCCGAAGACCCGGACCTTGTGCTCGCGGGCCCGGGCGGGCTCGATCTCCGCGAACCGGCCCCCGGCCGACCCGTAGTTGATGTACGTCCCGCCCTCGGCCACCGTGGTGAAGGCGGCCTCGCCCAGGGACGACCCGGCCCCGTCCAGGGCCGCGTCCACCCCGCCCCCGCTCAGCTCCAGCACCCGGTCGGTCCAGCCGGGCAGGGAGTAGTCGACCGCCTCGTGCGCGCCCAGCCGGCGCGCCAGGTCGAGCTTGGCCCCGCCCCGGGCGGCGGCGATCACCCGCGCCCCGGCCCGGCGGGCCAGCTGCACCGAGAGGCTGCCGGCGCCTCCGGCCGCCGCGGTCACCAGCACCGTCTGCCCGGCCCGGTACCCGGCGG
This sequence comes from Nocardiopsis sp. NPDC006139, assembly GCF_040614155.1. Classification (NCBI taxonomy): domain Bacteria; kingdom Bacillati; phylum Actinomycetota; class Actinomycetes; order Streptosporangiales; family Nocardiopsidaceae; genus Nocardiopsis; species Nocardiopsis sp. NPDC006139. The sequence goes on along the minus strand of NZ_JBEXTT010000037.1, from coordinate 38,134 downwards.
TCCGGGCCAGCGCCAGCGCGGTGGGGCCGTCGTGCAGCAGGGCCAGCGCGTCGCGCGGGTCGACCCCCTCGGGGACCCGGACCAGGCCGTCGGCGGGGACCACCGCCCGTTCGGCGTACCCGCCGACGGGGAGCCTGCCGCCCTCCCCGTTCTCATCCCCGGTGTCGGCCACCACGCGGACCCCGACCCAGGCGGGGTCCACGTCCGGCCCGACCCGGGTCACCGTCCCGGCGACCCCGGTCCCGGGGGTGTACGGGGGGACGACGGGGAAGTAGTCGCGTCCCCAGCCCGAGCGGACCAGGACCTCCAGGTACATCACGTTGGCGGCCCCGACCGCGATCTCCGCGGAGCCGGGCCCGACCTCGGGGTCGGGGACCTCCCGGGCCACCAGTACCTCGGGCCCGCCGAACCGCTCGACTCGTACCGCACGCATGGGACTTCCCTCCGGTGTCCGTCCGCCGCGCTCCGTGCGCGACACCGTCCACCCTCCAACCTCAACAAATATTGAGGTCAAGGCCCGCGCAGCGGGAGCGCGGGCACGGGAATACATCGGCGGGGCCCCGGGGGAGGGGCCGCAGCGGCTCAGACGGACACGTGCGACAGGGCGCTCGGATGGCGGCGCAGGAAGCCCTCGATCGACCGGGCCGGGTGCCCGGTCAGCTCCGGCACCGCCGACGACACCGTGTCCAGTTCCCCGGCGGCGATCGCCTCGTAGGAGGACACCCACCCCTCCAGCTCCCAGTCGGGCGCGCCGGTGGCCTTGCGGGACAGCAGCGCCTCCTCCCGGGTCTCGGGCACGTACCGGATGGTCCGGCCGGTCAGCGTGCTCAACCGCTCCACGGTGGCCCCCAGCGACAGGGCCTCCGGGCCGGTCAGGTCGTAGGCCGCGTTCTCGGAGGCCGCCGCGACCGCCGGGTCGGTCAGCACCGCCGCGGCGGCGTCCGCGATGTCGTCGCGGGCCACCCAGGCCACCCGCCCGTCCCCGGCCGGGCCGCGCACCACGCCGTCGTCGTCCACCCAGTGCGGCAGCAGGTCCAGGTACAGGGAGGGTCTCAGGAAGGTGTACGCCACCCCCGTCGACCGGATGTGCGCCTCGGTGAAGAAGTGCGTCCGCGCGAACGTGAACGTCGAGGCGGGCCCGGCCCGCAGGAACGACAGGTAGACGATGCGCGAGACCCCCGCTGCGACCGCCGCGTCCACCGCGCTCAGGTGCACGTCGATCCGGTCCTGCGACTCCGTCGCCGAGACCAGGAACAGCGTGTCCACCCCCCGGCAGGCCCGCTCGAACCCGCCGGTGTCCTCATAGGCCGCCATCGCCGCGCTGCTGCCGGGGTACTCGGGTGCGCGGTTGATGTCGCGTACGATGAGCCGCTGCGCCCGCCCCAGCCGCGCGATGCGGGCGGCCACCCGCCCGCCCACCGCCCCGGTCGCCCCGGTCACCCCTATGGTGTGGTTTGTCATGTGATCGTCGCCCATGACACCCCATCCTGAACGACGAGGGCGCGCCGGGCACTCACCGGCGCGCCCGTTTTTGCGCGCCCGGATCAGGGAGTGGCGTGCTCTTGGTCCTCGGCCCCGGGCCGCTGTCCCCGGGCCTGCGCGGCCTTCCCGGCGGCGCGCCGGTAGGAGAGCCTGCGCAGCAGCACCTCGGCCGGGCCCCGCCTGCCCGCCCGCTCCATCAGGTAGGCGGCCACCACCGTGGCCAGCCACACCCCGACGGCGTACAGGAACATCGTCCACGAGGTCAGGTACGCGCCCAGGCCCAGGCCCCAGGCGGCCAGCACCGGTGCGCACAGCACCGACTGGGCCAGGTAGGAGGACAGGGACCGCTTGCCGGTGGCCGTGATCGCGGTCAGCACGACGCCGTGGTCGCGTCCGCGGCGCCGGAGGGAGTGCGCGATCAGGGTGATGAGCGCGACGTAGCCCAGGCCGCCGAACAGCCCGGAGAACATGTGCGGCACCGCGAGCATGGAGCCCTGCGCCGCGTTCACCTCCCACAGGCCCACCTGCGCGAGCGCGTCGGGCAGAGCGCCCAGCCAGGCGATCGGGATGCCCAGCGCGGCGGTCCACCGCAGCAGGGCCAGGTGGCGCTCCGGCTCCTCCAGGACCCGGCGGCGCGCCGCCCAGAACGCCAGCAGGATCATGGTCGGCACCACCAGGCCCAGCAGGCCCTGCGCGACGCTGACCAGCGGCCACACGGTGAGGCGGCCCAGGGCGGCGGCGAGGATCGAGGCCTCCCCGGCGCTGTCGGCCATCCCGTCCATCCCGCCGGACGCGGCGGCCCCGCCCTCGGGGGCGAAGACGATGCCCACGACGCTGAACGCGGTCAGCAGGCCGAGCAGGCCGATGAACACGCCGGCCCACGCCAGCAGGGTGGCGTCCTTGCGGCGCAGGAACAGCCAGGCCAGGACCAGTCCGGCCAGGCCGTAGGCGCCCAGCACGTCGCCGAACCACAGCAGCAGCGCGTGGAAGAAGCCGAACACCAGGAGCCACAGGTTGCGCCGCCGCAGCAGGGCGTTCACGTCGGAGGGGGAGGCCCCGGCGGCCTCCTGGCGCATCGCCAGCTGCACCATGCCGTAGCCGAACAGGAAGGCGAACATCGGGTAGCTGCGGCCGTCCACCACCACGATGGTGAAGAACTGTGTGACCGCGTCGAGCGCGCCCTGGGGCTCGGGGTGCGCGTTCAGGCCGCCCATGGGGACCGCCCACAGGTACCAGACGGTGTTGGCCAAGGCGATGAACAGGAGCATGAAGCCGCGGGCCAGGTCGGGGGCGAGCGCTCGCTCGCCCGCTCCGACCGGACCTCTCGCGGCGGTGTGCCGAGACATGGGGACGCCCCTCCGGTCGCGATATATCTCCTATTGATTCAACCGGAGGGGACAGTCGGGCACAATGTACTTTCGATGTGCGAACGGCCCTGAAATCCCCCTTAGGGGGAGATCCGGACCCGCGGTCAGTGCGTGCGCCGGGTGGCCGCCGCCACCAGCGCGCGCAGCGGCTCCCGCGCGGAGGCGTCCAGCTCCGGGCTCTCCAGCGCGGCCAGCGCCTCCCCGGCGTAGCGCTCGACGAGCTCCTCGCACGCGGCCAGCGCCCCGGACGACTCGATCAGCCCGCACATCCATTCCACGGACTCCACCGACAGCCCCGGCGCACCCAGCAGGGCGGAGAACCGCGCGCCGTCGGCCTCCCCGGCGCGGGCCAGGGTCTCGGCGACCACCAGGGTCCGCTTGCCCTCGCGCAGGTCGTCCCCGGCCGGCTTGCCGGTGGTCGTGGGGTCGCCGAACACGCCCAGCACGTCGTCGCGCAGCTGGAAGGCCACCCCCAGCGGCAGGCCGTAGGCGGTGTACACGGCCTCCAGCTCCGGCAGCCGGCCGGCCAGCGCGGCGCCCAGGTGCAGGGGGCGCTCGATGGTGTACTTGGCGGACTTGTAGCGCATGACCCGCAGCGCCGCCTCGCGGGTGCCGGTGCCGCGCACCTGCTCCAGCGTGTCCAGGTACTGCCCGGCCATCACCTCGGTGCGCATCGCGTCGAAGGGGCGCCGGCCCAGCGCCAGGGTGTCCTGGCCGAACCCGCTGGCCTGGTACATCTCGTCGGACCAGGCCAGGCACAGGTCGCCGATCAGGATGGCGGCCCCCCGCCCGAAGCCCTCGCTGTCGCCGCTCCAGCCGTGGTCGGCGTGCAGTTTCGCCAGCCGCTTGTGGGTGGCGGGCAGGCCGCGCCGGGTGTCGCTGTTGTCGATGACGTCGTCGTGGACGAGCGCGCACGCCTGGAGGAACTCCAGCGCCGCCGCGGCCCGCACGATCCGCGCGTCCCCGGCCGCACCCCCGGCACCGCGCCAGCCCCAGTAGCAGAAGGTGGGCCGCAGGCGCTTGCCCCCGGCGAGCATGGCCTCCAGCGCGTCCATGGCCGGGCCCAGCTCCTCCCCGATCTCCAGCAGGGCGGCGCGGTGGTCGGCGCAGAACGCGGCGAGCTCCCGGTCCGCGTCGGCGCGGATCACGGAGGCGGGAGAGACGGATGGGGAAGTGGAAGCGGCCATGAACAGCACATTAGCGGCTCACCCCGGCGTCCCCGCCCCGGTCCCGCACATCCGCCCCCTTCCACAGGGCCACCAGGACGAACGACACCGTCACCAGCAGCGCCCAGGCGCCCAGTTTGGCGGGGTGGACCAGCGCCCACACCTGTGCCTGGTGGGGGTAGCGCCAGGCGTCGAACAGCGTCGCGATGTTCTCCGCCACCCACAGGAACACGCCGATCAGCAGGAACGACAGCGCCAGCGGCATGCGCAGCCGCTGCGGCCCCACGGTGAAGTGCACCCGGGTCCCCCAGGTCGCGGCGACCAGCAGCACCGCCAGCGGGACCCGCAGGTCCGGCAGCCAGTGGTGCGTCAGGAAGTTCGCGTAGACCGCCACGGCCACCGCCGTCACGGCCCAGGGCCGGTAGTTCTCCAGCCCCAGGTCCAGCAGCCGCCAGGCGCGCACGATGTAGGAGCCCACCGCCGCGTACATGAAGCCGCTGTACAGCGGCACCCCCCACACCACGGTCCACGCCTGCTCGGGGTAGGACCACGACCCCATGTGCACCTTGAACAGCTCGAACGCCAGCCCCACCACGTGGAAGCCCGCGATCGCGGCGATCTCCCGTCCGCTCTCCAGCCGCAGTGCCCAGAACAGCGCGGTCAGTCCCACCGCGTAGACCAGCAGCGCGTCGTAGCGGGGGACGGGCAGAGGTACGACCGCCGACAGCGCGAACCCCGCGAACATGCACACCGCGAACGCGCAGGCGCGGGCCTGGAGCACACCGAAGCGGACGAGCTGGACCAGGGGGAGGGGGAGGGAGGAGAAGGTCACACGGGGTGGATGCCGCGCGGGCCCCGTCCGGTTCGCCCCGTCCGCGCGGGCGGCGTCCGTCCGGGCCCCGTCCGGGCCCCGGCCCGCGGGACGCGTCCTCTGCTCCCGGGAGGACGCTTGCGTAAGGTGGTAGGCATGCTGGCAGCACCGACGCGCCCCGTGGCGCCCCGAACCCCCGCCCCCCGAGCGCGGCACCTCCGTGATCTGCTCCACACGGGCGAGCCGCTGTTCTCCTTCGAGTTCTTCCCGCCCCGGACGCCGGAGGCCCAGGAGAAGCTCTGGCTGGCCATCCGCCAGCTGGAGGCCCTGGGGCCCGACTTCGTCTCGGTCACCTACGGCGCGGGCGGCAGCACCCGCGGGATGACCGTGGAGACCACCGAGCGCATCTCCGCCGACACCACGCTGCTCCCGGTCGCCCACATGACCCTGGTCGACCACTCCGTCGCCGAGCTGCGCCACCTCATCGGCCGCCTGGCCGACGCCGGCGTGTCCAACATGCTCGCGGTGCGCGGCGACCCGCCCGGCGACCCCTCCGGCCCCTGGAACAGCCATCCCGAGGGCCTGACCTACTCCGAGGAGCTGGTCCGGCTCATCAAGGAGAGCGGCGACTTCTGCGTGGGCGTGGCGGCGTTCCCGTACAAGCACCCCCGCTCGGCCGACGTGGAGACCGACACCGACCACTTCGTGCGCAAGTGCGAGGCGGGTGCCGACTACGCCATCACGCAGATGTTCTTCGACCCGGAGGACTACCTGCGCCTGCGCGACCGGGTGGCGGCCCGCGGCTGCGACATCCCGATCATCCCCGAGGTCTTCCCGGTGGTGCGCACCTCGTTCATCCCGCGCTCGGAGAAGCTCTCGGGCGCGCCCTTCCCGGCCGACCTGGCCGAGAAGTTCGCCTCCTACGGCGACGACGCCGCGGCGGTGCGGGCGTTCGGGATCGAGTACGCCAAGAAGATGTGCGAGCGGCTGCTGGACGAGGGCGCGCCCGGCATCCACTTCATCACCTCGAACCAGTCCACCGCCACCAGGGAGATCTACCGGGAGGTGTCGGGGCGCCTGAGCCGGTGAGCGGCAGCGGCGCCGCCATGATCGAGAAGGGGCGGTCGGGGCTGCCGGGGAAGGAGAAGTCCTCCAGCACCTCCACGAACCCGCAGGAGCGGTACAGGTGGCGCGCCGCCGTGGGCCCGGTCCGGGTGGACAGCACCGCGGTGCGTTCGGGCCGTCCTTCGCACAGGGCGTGCAGGACGGCCCGGCCGATGCCCCGGTTCTGCGCCTCGGGGCGGACGTGCACCTCGGCGATCTCGAAGGGGTCGGACAGCCAGCGGCGCACCCCGGCCCGGCCGTCCGCGGCGCGCATCCCGGCGGCGACGGTGTCGTGCCACCACTGGCCGCGCACGCCGTGGAAGGCGTAGGCGAAGCCGACCGGGCGGCCGTCCAGCAGCGCGACGATCGAACGGAACCCCGGGTAACGGGCGTGGGCGTTCATGACGGAGGCCCGTCCCGGCAGCTGCTCGGGCGGGGGATCCATGGCCGCCTCGTACACCTGGAGGAGGGCGGGAACGGCGTGCGCGAAGGCGGCGGGGGCCAGCTCGCGCAGCTCGACATCGGCTACCACGGCTTCACCCTAGTCTCCGGAGGGCTCCCGGCGCCGGTGTTCGGCGCGGCCGGTACCGGCACCGGGCGCGGCCGCCCGGGGTCCTTGACGGGCCGCCGGGGTTGGGGTTGACTACAGTCGTGTCGAACGAGAGTTCGATCAAGGCCGCCGGGGAGACCCGGTGGCGGCGGCGCGGCCGGATCGGGGAGGGGAAGCCCCGTGTCCGGCCGCGCCGTTCGCCGTTTCCGGGGCGGGACCCCGGGAACGACGAGGACCGGCCCGCCCCCGGTGCCGGGGGCGGGCCGGTCCTGCGACGGGCCGGTGCGATCCGTGTCGGAGCGGTCAGAAGGAGTCGACGGCGCGACGGGCCTCCGGGTCGAGGATGCCCCAGTTGATGAGCTCCTCGGTCAGGTCGCCGGGCGACTTGTCGTAGATGACGGCGAGCGAGCGCAGGTCCTCGTGGCGGATGGACAGCACGCGGCCGTTGTAGTCGCCGCGCTGGCTCTGGATGGTGGCCACGTAGCGGGACAGCGGGCCGGCCTTCTCCTGCGGCAGCTGCTGCATGCGCTCCAGGTCGATGACCAGCTTGGGCGTCGGGCCCAGGGGGGCGGGGGCGGCGCCGCCGGGCAGCAGCTCCGACATCGGCACCCCGTAGAAGTCGGCCAGCTCGGCCAGCTTCTGCACGGTGACGGCGCGGTCGCCGCGCTCGTAGGAGCCCACCACGACGGCCTTCCAGCGTCCGTGGGACTTCTCCTCCACCCCGTGAAGGGACAGGCCCTGCTGGGTGCGGATGGCACGCAGTCGCGCGCCGAGGGACTTGGCGTATTCGGATGGCATCTTCTTGTCGCTCCCGGCCGTGACAGTGGCTGGCGTGGTGGGGGAGGCGCCCGCGGGGCCCGGCGGCGGTACCGCCGGAGGTCACGGGGTGCAACCCCACCCGGTAATGGTTACAGACAGTGACGGTAGGGGGGTCTGCCCCCCAGGTCAAGCTGTTGGTGTGAAACGCGACTAATCGGTGGCCAAACCGTGCGTAAGTGAGACTCCTCTCATGTCAGGACCGATCGTGATGAGTGGTGCATCACGGCGATGCGAAAAGCCCGTTCTTTCAGGGGGTTTCGCATTTGTCGGCCATGTGAGGTGTGTACTTAGCGTAGTCGTCGCATCGCTCGCCGGGCTCGTCATCCCGTTTGTCCGTGTGACGAGAGTCACATTGGCTCGCGTTGTCTCCGGGCCCGCCCCCGGTCACCGCGGGCTCCGCTGGTAGCGTTGGCCCGATCGACATCCTTTAACGACCTGTTCAGCGAGGCAGGGAAGGGGGTCACTACTTTGCGTGCGCAAAAACCCACGGCAAGTGACGCAGGTGGCGGTGCGGCGCCACCGGAGGTGCCCGAGGGCACCCGGGCCGTCCTCGACGGCAACGAGATCAACCGCGCACTGACCCGCATCGCCCACGAGGTGCTGGAGCGCACCAAGGGCGGGCACGGCGTCACCCTCCTCGGAATCCCCTCGCGCGGCGTGCCCCTGGCCGCCCGCCTGGCCGAGCGCATCGAACGCGTCGAGAACCTGGCCGTCCCCCACGGCTCCCTCGACATCACCATGTACCGCGATGATCTGCGCAACGCCCCGCCCCGGGCGCTGGGCCGCACCGAGATCCCCGCCGGCGGCCTGGACGACCGCGTGGTCGTCCTCGTCGACGACGTCCTCTTCTCCGGCCGCACCGTCCGCGCCGCCCTGGACGCGCTCAACGACCTGGGCCGCCCCCGCGCCGTCCAGCTCGCCGTCCTCGTCGACCGCGGCCACCGCGAGCTGCCGATCCGCGCCGACTACGTGGGCAAGAACCTGCCCACCTCGCTGCGCGAGAGCGTCACCGTCCGGCTCGCCGAGACCGACGGCCACGACGCGGTCCTCCTCGGGCCATCCCGCCCCAAGAGAACCACCGGCACCACCGGCACCACCGGCACCGAGGGGAAGGACTCCTGATGCGCCACCTGCTCTCCACCGGGGACCTCACCCGCGACGAGGCCGTCCTCATCCTGGACACCGCCGCCGAGCTGGCCCAGGTCGGCGACCGCTCCGTCAAGAAGCTCCCCACCCTGCGCGGCCGCACCGTGGTCAACCTCTTCTACGAGGACTCCACCCGCACCCGCACCTCCTTCGAGATCGCGGCCAAGCGCCTGTCCGCCGACGTCGTCAACTTCTCCGCCAAGGGCTCCAGCGTCTCCAAGGGCGAGAGCCTCAAGGACACCGCCCTCACCCTCCAGGCCATGGGCGCCGACGGCGTCGTCATCCGCCACAGCGCCTCCGGGGCCGCCCACCGCCTGGCGAACTGGGTGGACGGGTCGGTCCTCAACGCGGGCGACGGCACCCACGAGCACCCCACCCAGGCCCTGCTCGACGCCTACACCATGCGCGCCCGCCTGGGCCGCCTGGAGGGGCTTCGCGTCGCCGTCGTCGGCGACATCCTGCACAGCCGGGTGGCCCGCTCCAACGTCCTGCTGCTCACCACCCTGGGCGCCCACGTCACGCTGGTCGCCCCGCCCACGCTGCTGCCGGTCTCGGTGCACACCTGGCCCTGCGAGGTCTCCTACGACCTCGACGACGTCCTGCCCAAGTCCGACGTCGTCATGATGCTGCGGGTGCAGGCCGAGCGAATGCAGGCCTCCTTCTTCCCCTCCGTGCGCGAGTACAGCCGCGGCTACGGCATGGACGGCGCCCGCCTGGCCCGCATGCCCGAGGACTCCATCGTCATGCACCCCGGCCCGATGGTCCGCGGCATGGAGATCTCCGCCGAGGTCGCCGACTCCCCGCGCTGCACCGTGGTCGAGCAGGTCGCCAACGGCGTGAGCCTGCGCATGGCCGTGCTCTACCTGCTGCTCGGCGGCTCCTGAACCACCCGGCGCGCCCGCTCCGGCGCGCCCGGCGCGGCCTCCGGCGGACCACCGCCGCCCGCGCCCGCGCACTTCTCCACGAACGACCACTGAGGAACGAAACCGCGATGCCCGACACCCACGGACCGCACCTGATCCGCGGTGCCCGCCCGCTCGGCGGCGACCCCGTCGACATCCTGCTCGCCGACGGCCGGATCGCCGAGACCGGAACCGACCTGACCGCCCCCGAGGGCGCCGAGGTCGTGGACGGCACCGGGCTGATCGCCCTGCCCGGCCTGGTGGACCTGCACACCCACCTGCGCGAGCCCGGGCGCGAGGACGCCGAGACCGTCGAGACCGGCTCCCGCTCCGCCGCCATGGGCGGCTACACCGCCGTGCACGCCATGGCCAACACCGACCCCGTCGCCGACACGGCCGGCGTCGTCGAGCAGGTCTGGCGGCTGGGCCGCGAGGCCGGCTACTGCGACGTGCGCCCCGTCGGCGCCGTCACCGTCGGCCTGGCCGGGGAGCGCCTCTCCGAGATCGGGGCCATGGCCAAGTCCGCCGCCGCCGTCCGGGTCTTCTCCGACGACGGCATCTGCGTCTCCGACGCCCTGCTCATGCGCCGGGCCCTGGAGTACGTCAAGGCGTTCGACGGTGTCGTCGCCCAGCACGCCCAGGAGCCCCGCCTGACCGAGGGCGCCCAGATGAACGAGGGCCGCGTCTCCGACCGCCTCGGCCTGCCCGGCTGGCCGGCCGTCGCGGAGGAGGCGATCATCGCCCGGGACTGCCTGCTCGCCCAGCACGTCGGCTCGCGCCTGCACGTGTGCCACGTCTCCACCAAGGGCTCGGTCGACATCATCCGCTGGGCCAAGGCCCGCGGCTGCGACGTCACCGCCGAGGTCACCCCGCACCACCTGCTGCTCACCGACGAGCTGGTGGAGAACTACGACCCGGTCTACAAGGTCAACCCGCCGCTGCGCACCGCCGAGGACGTGCAGGCGCTGCGCGAGGGCCTGGCCGACGGGACGATCGACATCGTCGCCACCGACCACGCCCCCCACCCCAGGGAGGCCAAGGAGACCGAGTGGTCCACGGCCGCCATGGGTATGGTCGGCCTCGAGACCGCGCTGGCGGTCGTGCAGCGGACGATGGTCGACACCGGCCTGCTGACCTGGGCCGACGTCGCCGACCGCATGTCCGCGGCACCCGCCCGCATCGGCCGGGTCGCCGACCACGGCCGCGACCTGGCGCCCGGCGAGCCCGCCAACGTGGTCCTCTACGACCCCGCCGCGCCCTACGAGGCGGACGGCGCGGCCATGGTCACCAAGAGCAGCAACACGCCCTTCCGGGGCATGACCCTGCCCGGCCGGGTGCGCGCCACGTTCCTGCGCGGCGTCCCCACGGTCCTCGCGGGGGAGATCCAGTGAACAACGCAGTGAGCAGCGCCCGGGCCGTACCCGGCGCGGCAGAGGGGGGAAACGTGTCAGAGGCAACCGGCGGACCGGCGATCCTGGTCCTGGAGGACGGCAGGGTCTTCCACGGCCGATCCTTCGGCGCGACCGGGGAGACCTTCGGGGAGATCGTCTTCAACACCGGGATGACCGGCTACCAGGAGACCCTCACCGACCCCTCCTACCACCGCCAGATCGTCGCGATGACCGCGCCGCACATCGGCAACACCGGCGTCAACGACGACGACCCCGAGTCCGGCCGCATCTGGGTCGCCGGGTACGTCGTCCGCGAACCCGCCCGCATCCCCTCCAACTGGCGCGCCCAGCGCACCCTGGACGAGGAGCTGCGCCGCCAGGGCGTCGTCGGCATCGCCATGACCGGCACCCGCGCCCTCACCCGCCACCTGCGCGACAAGGGCGCCATGCGCGCCGCCGTCAGCAGCGTCGAGACCGACCCCCAGGCCCTGCTGGCCCGCGTCCTGGAGCAGCCCCGCATGGCCGGGGCCGACCTGGCCGGCGAGGTCAGCACCGACGCGCCCTACGAGGTCCTGCCGCCCGAGGGCGTCGAGACCCGCTTCCACGTCGCCGCCGTCGACCTGGGCATCAAGGCCATGACCCCGCAGCGCCTCGCCGAGCGCGGCTGCAAGGTCACCGTGCTGCCCGCCACCGCCACCGCCGAGGACCTCCTCGCCCTGGACCCGGACGGCGTGTTCTTCAGCAACGGCCCCGGCGACCCCGCCACCGCGGACGGCCCCGTCGCCGCCATGCGCGGGGTCCTCGACGCGGGCAGGCCCCTGTTCGGGATCTGCTTCGGCAACCAGATCCTCGGCCGCGCCCTGGGCCTGGGCACCTACAAGCTGCCCTTCGGCCACCGCGGGGTGAACCAGCCGGTCATCGACACCGCCACCGGCAAGGTCTCCATCACCAGCCAGAACCACGGGTTCGCCGTGGACGCGCCGCTCGAGGGCACCTTCGAGACCCCCTACGGGCGCGCGCAGGTCAGCCACATCGGCCTCAACGACCAGGTCGTCGAGGGCCTGCGGCTGCTGGACCGCCCCGTGTTCAGCGTCCAGTTCCACCCGGAGGCCGCCGCAGGCCCCCACGACGCCGCCGGACTCTTCGACGAGTTCGTCGACCTGATGTCCGCCGCCCAGCCCACCGCGGCTGCCGAGAAGTAAGGAAGACAAGAGCATGCCGCGCCGTAGTGACCTCTCCTCCGTCCTCGTGATCGGATCCGGTCCCATCGTCATCGGGCAGGCGGCCGAGTTCGACTACTCGGGCACCCAGGCCTGCCGGATCCTGCGGGCCGAGGGCCTGCGGGTCATCCTGGTCAACTCCAACCCGGCCACGATCATGACCGACCCGGAGATCGCCGACGCCACCTACGTCGAGCCGATCACCACCGAGATGATCGAGAAGATCATCGCCAAGGAGCGCCCCGACGCCCTGCTGCCCACCCTGGGCGGGCAGACCGCGCTCAACGCCGCCGTCGCCCTGCACGAGGCCGGGATCCTCGACAAGTACGGCGTCGAGCTCATCGGCGCCAACATCGCCGCCATCCAGTCCGGCGAGGACCGCGAGAGCTTCAAGCGCATCGTCGAGCGCATCGGCGGCGAGTCCGCCCGCTCCAGCATCTGCCACACCCTCGACGAGTGCCTGGCCGCCGCGGACGAACTGGGCTACCCGGTCGTCGTGCGCCCGTCCTTCACCATGGGCGGCGCCGGCTCGGGCTTCGCCCACGACGAGGCCGAGCTGCGCCGCATCGCGGGCCAGGGCCTGGCGCTCTCCCCGACCACCGAGGTCCTCCTGGAGGAGTCCATCCTCGGCTGGAAGGAGTACGAGCTGGAGCTGATGCGCGACACCAACGACAACGTCGTGGTCGTCTGCTCCATCGAGAACCTCGACCCCATGGGCGTGCACACCGGCGACTCCATCACCGTCGCCCCCGCCATGACCCTCACCGACCGCGAGTACCAGAAGCTCCGCGACATCGGCATCGCGGTCATCCGCGAGGTCGGCGTGGACACCGGCGGCTGCAACATCCAGTTCGCCGTGCACCCCACCACCGGCCGGGTCATCGTCATCGAGATGAACCCCCGGGTCTCGCGCTCCTCGGCGCTGGCCTCCAAGGCCACCGGCTTCCCGATCGCCAAGATCGCCGCCAAGCTCGCCGTCGGCTACACCCTCGACGAGATCCCCAACGACATCACCAGGAAGACCCCGGCCAGCTTCGAGCCCACGCTCGACTACGTGGTCGTCAAGGCCCCCCGGTTCGCGTTCGAGAAGTTCCCCGGCGCGGACCCCGGGCTCACCACCACCATGAAGTCGGTGGGCGAGGCCATGGCCATCGGCCGCTCCTTCCCCGAGGCCCTCCAGAAGGCCATGCGCTCCCTGGAGAAGCCCGGCGTCGGCTTCACCTGGGCGGGCACGCCCGGTGACAAGGACGAACTGGTCCGCGCCGCCGCCACCCCGACCGAGTTCCGGCTGCGCCAGGTCCAGCAGGCCTTCCGCGCCGGGGCCACCGTCGAGGAGCTGTACGAGTCCACGCGCATCGACCCCTGGTTCCTGGACCAGATGCTGCGCCTGGAGGAGACCGCCCGCGCCCTGGCCGCCGCGCCCAAGCTCGACGCCGGCATCCTGCGCGCCGCCAAGGAGATCGGCTTCTCCGACGTCCAGATCGGCGAGATCACCGGCAAGAGCGAGGACGTGGTCCGCGAGCTGCGCAACGCCCTGGGCATCCACCCCGTCTACCTGACCGTGGACACCTGCGCCGCCGAGTTCGAGGCCACCACGCCGTACCTGTACTCCAGCTACGACGAGGAGACCGAGGTCCCCGTCGGCGACAAGCCCAAGATCATCATCCTGGGCTCGGGCCCCAACCGCATCGGCCAGGGCGTGGAGTTCGACTACTCCTGCGTCCACGCCTCCTTCGCGCTGTCCGACGCCGGGTACGAGACCGTGATGGTCAACTGCAACCCCGAGACCGTCTCCACCGACTACGACACCAGCGACCGGCTCTACTTCGAGCCGCTCACCCTGGAGGACGTGCTGGAGGTCGTCCGGGCCGAGCAGCTCGCCGGGCCCGTCGTCGGCGTCATCGTGCAGCTGGGCGGCCAGACCCCGCTGGGCCTGGCCCGCCGCCTCAAGGACGCCGGGGTGCCCATCATCGGCACCAGCCCCGAGGCCATCGACCTGGCCGAGGACCGCGGCGAGTTCGGCAAGGTCCTGAGCGAGGCGGGCCTGCCCGCGCCCAAGTACGGCACCGCCTACTCCTTCGCCGAGGCCAAGGCCGTCGCCGACGAGATCGGCTACCCGGTCATGGTCCGCCCCTCCTACGTGCTGGGCGGCCGCGGCATGGAGATCGTCTACAACGAGACGATGCTCGCCGACTACATCGAGCGCAACGCGCAGGTCAGCCCCGAGCACCCGGTGCTGGTCGACCGCTTCCTCGACGACGCCATCGAGATCGACGTCGACGCCCTCTACGACGGCACCGACCTGTACCTCGGCGGCGTCATGGAGCACATCGAGGAGGCCGGCATCCACTCCGGCGACTCCGCCTGCTCCCTGCCCTCCATCACCCTGGGCAAGGAGGACATCGAGCGGATCCGCTACTCCACCGAGGCCATCGCCCGCGGCACCGGGGTGCGCGGCCTGATCAACGTCCAGTACGCGCTCGCCTCCGGCGTGCTCAACGTCCTGGAGGCCAACCCGCGCGCCTCGCGCACCGTGCCGTTCGTCTCCAAGGCCACCGCCGTGCCGCTGGCCAAGGCCGCCGCCCGCGTCATGGCCGGCGCCACCATCGCCGAGCTGCGCGCCGAGGGCATGCTGCCCGCCACCGGCGACGGCGGCGACCTGCCCGTGGACGCCCCGGTGTCGGTCAAGGAGGCGGTGCTGCCCTTCAACCGGTTCATCGACAAGCAGGGCGAGGGCGTCGACACGATCCTGGGCCCGGAGATGCGCTCCACCGGCGAGGTCATGGGCCTGGACGTGGAGTTCGGCGCGGCCTACGCCAAGTCGCAGCTGGCCGTCACCGGGGACCTGCCCGTCAGCGGCCGGGTGTTCGTGTCGGTGGCCAACCGCGACAAGCGCTCGATGATCTTCCCGGTCAAGCGCCTGGCCGACCTGGGCTTCGAGATCCTCGCCACCGAGGGCACCGCCGTGGTCCTGCGCCGCAACGGCGTCCACGCCACCGTGGTGCGCAAGCACAGCGAGGGCCCCGGGCCCGAGGGCGAGAAGACCATCGTCCAGCTCATCCACGACGGGGGGGTCGACCTCATCGTCAACACCCCGTTCGGCGGGGCGGGCCAGGCCGGACCGCGCCTGGACGGGTACGAGATCCGCACCGCGGCCGTGGTGCGCGCCGTTCCCAGCGTCACCACGGTGCAGGGGCTGGCCGCGGCGGTCCAGGCGATCGAGGCCCGGGTGCGCGGCGACGTCGGGGTGCGCTCCCTCCAGGAGCACGCCCGGGCGCTCACCGCACGCCGGTAGCGGCCCTTCGCCCCGCCCCGGAGCACCGGCGGCCGCCGCACCGGTACGGCCCTAGGCTGTAGGGAACCGGACGGCACGGGCGCCGCGGTGGGCACACCGCGGCGCCCCCAGGCACCAGGCGCGAGAGAGGCCACACCCAGACGATGAGCGACTACGGACCGGTGCAGGTCAGGTGCCCCGTGCTGAACGTGCGCAGGGTGGACGCCTACTACGCCATCACCGTCGTCGCCCCCGGGATCGCCGAGCGGTTCCGCTCGGGCCAGTTCGTGTCGGTGGCGGTGGGCGGCGACCACTCCAGCACGCTGCTGCGGCGCCCCTTCGCCATCCACGACGTCAAACCCGACTACGGCGGCACCGTCGAGTTCCTGTTCGCGGTGCGCGGCACCGGCACGGCCTGGCTGGCCGAGCGGCGCTCCCGCGACCTGCTGGACGTCGTCGGTCCGCTGGGGCGGCCCTTCCCGCTGCCCCGCGACCCGGTCAACTGCGTCCTGGTCGGCGGCGGCTCGGGCAGCGCCCCGCTGTTCCCGCTGGCGCAGTCGCTGCGCCGCCGGGGCTGCCGGGTGGACTTCGTGCTGGGCGGGGCCTCCGCCGACCGGGTGTTCAGCGCCATCACGGCCCGCCGGATCGCCGAGACCGCCGTCTTCACCACCGACGACGGCTCCTTCGGGACCCGCGGCCGGGTCACCGACGTCCTGGGCCGGGTCATCGAGGAGTGCCGCTCCGACGTGGTCTACGCCTGCGGCCCCATGCCGATGCTGCGCGCGGTCACCGCCGTCGCCGGCACCCACGGCATCCCCGTGCAGGTGTCGGTCGAGGAGACCATGGCCTGCGGCACCGGGATCTGCATGACCTGCGTGATCCCGGTGGTGGGGGAGGACGGCATCACCCGCATGGTCCGCTCCTGCGTGGACGGCCCGGTGTTCCGCGGCGAGCAGGTGCGCTTCGACGACGTGGGCACCATCCCCTTCGACGCGCTGGGCGCGCCCGGCTGGAAGGGCGCCGGGGCCTCGCGGCCCGCGGAGTCGGCCCGCGACATCGCCTGACCGTCCGGACGCGCCGCCGACCCCACACCACCGACCGGGAAAGACACGGTGAACACAGACCTGAGAGTCCGGTTGGGCGCCCTGGAGCTGCCCAACCCGGTGGTGACCGCCGCCGGGTGCGCCGGTTCGGGCCGGGAGCTGGCCCAGTTCTTCGACATCGCCGAGATCGGCGCCGTCACCACCAAGTCCGTGATGCTGGAACCGCACGCCGGGCGCCCGGCGCCGCGCATGGCCGAGACGCCCAGCGGCATGCTCAGCACCACGGGGATGCAGGGGCCCGGTGTGGACGTGTTCCTCCAGCGGGACCTGCCGTGGCTGCTGTCCCGGGGCGGGCGGGCCATCGTCTCCGTCGCCGGCTCGGGCACCGCCGAGTTCGGCGAGCTCGCCCGGCGGATCTCCGCGGAGCCCGGGGTGGACGCGATCGAGGTCAACCTGTCGTGCCCGGACCCGGCCGACCCGGACGGGCGGCGGTTCGCCGACGACGCCGCGCGCGCGGCCGCCGTGGTGAGCACCGTGCGGTCGCACGCCCGGTCGGACCTGCCGGTGCTGGCCAAGCTCGCCGCGGACGTGCCCGACGTGGTGGCCCTGGCGACCGCCTGCGTCGAGGCCCGCGCGGACGGCCTGTCGATGATCAACACCGTGCGCGGCATGGCCGTGGACCCGCGGACGCTGCGCCCCGCGGTGGCCGGGGGCATCGGCGGGCTGTCGGGCCCGGCCATCAGGCCGCTGGCGGTGGGCTGCGTGTACCGGGTCCACGAGGCGCTGCCGGAGGTGCCGATCATCGGGATGGGCGGGGTGCGCACCGGCGCGGACGTCGTGGAGTTCATGGCGGCCGGCGCCAGCGCGGTCGCGGTGGGCACGGTCAACTTCTCCGACCCCTCGGCGTGCGTGCGGGTGCTGCGCGAGTTCACCGAGGCGCTGGAGTCCAGGAGCGTCCCCCGGGCCGCGGATCTGGTGGGCGCCGCCCACCGCCCCGGAACCGGGGTGTGAGGGGCCCGCCCGGCCCGCGCATGCCCTGACCGGCCTGAACGGCGCTGAGGTGGCGCTGTGCGACCGAACGCCTGCGTCCCGGTGCGGACGGGCCGGAACCCGGGCAAAGGCCGCCTACGGCCGCTTGGGCGGTCGTTACGGCGAAGTGACCCTCATCGGGCGCATGAAGCGCTCGGTTCTGGGAACCGCACACCATGTCGGTGTGCACAGGACGGTGAACGTGCATTCGCAATCACGTTCGTAAGAACGCGGCGAATGCGACGCATCGGCCACGGGGCCGATGGCACACGAAAGGGAGTAATCGATGACCGCGCCTTCCGCGCCCATCGCAGTCGCGATCGACGCCAAGGAGATCGAGACCGCTGCGACCTGGGCTTCGGCGGTCGCCCCCCACGTCAGCACGGTCAAGGTGGGGCTGGAGCTCTACCTGCGCTACGGCCCCGAGGTCGTCAGCGCGGTGCGCGGCGCCGGCGGGGTCGGTGTCTTCCTCGACCTCAAGCTCCACGACATCCCGGCGACGGTGGCGGGGGCGGCGCGCAGCGTCGCCGGGCTCAAGCCCGCCATCCTGACCGTGCACGCCGGGGGAGGGGCGGACATGGTCCGGGCCGCGGTGGAGGCCGCCCCGGACACCGAGATCGCCGCCGTGACGGTGCTCACCTCGATGGACGAGAAGGACCTGGAGCAGGTGGGGCTGCTCGGGCCGGCTCGCGACGCGGTGCGCCGGCTGGCGGTGCTGGCGGTGGGCGCCGGGGCCCGTGCCCTGGTCTGCTCGCCCCAGGAGGTGGCCCTCGTGCGCGCCGAAGTGGGCCCGGACATCACCCTCATCACGCCGGGCGTGCGCCCGGCGGGGGCGGACAGGGGTGACCAGTCGCGGGTGGCGACCCCGGAGGAGGCCATCGCGGCGGGGGCGGACCTTCTGGTCATCGGCCGCCCCATCACCCGGGCGCCGGACCCCGGCGCGGCGGCGGCCTCCATCGCGGAGGCCGTACGCCGTGCCGGGGGCCGCGTCTGACGCCCGGAGGAGGCCGGATTCGGTCACAGAGGGTCACTGATTCGGTATGTCCCAAATGCGGAATCCGCAGCTGAGAGTGACCCGGCTCACCCCTCTGTGACCTGCGCAGGTGGCATGCTTTATGACCCGGCCAATCGGGACCAAAGTCCCGATTTTCATCTCTTAGAGCAATTGAGCTGCTACTCTGGGTAGTTAGTTCGATGAAATAGCCGCTGAAAGGGCACTTTACGTTGCCTAACAGGGGTCAGACCTACTAACTTGCGCAGGCGTCCGCCCTCTACAAACGAGTAGAAATCCGAGGTGACCCGGCGTGGCCCTTCCTCCCCTCACACCCGAGCAGCGCAGCGCGGCTCTCGAGAAGGCCGCCAAGGCCAGAAAAGAGCGCGCTGAGGTCAAGAACAAGCTGAAGAACGGCGGCATCTCGCTGTCCAAGGTGCTCGCCGACGGGCTCAAGGACGACGTCATCGGCAAGATGAAGGTCTCGGCCCTGCTCGAGTCCCTCCCCGGCGTGGGCAAGGTCCGCGCCAAGCAGATCATGGAGCGGCTCAACATCGCCGAGTCCCGCCGCGTCCGCGGCCTGGGCACCAACCAGCGCGCGGCCCTCGAGGCCGAGTTCGGCGACCTCACCAAGTAACACCGCGTCCGCGGACCCCGGGCCGCCGCGTCCCCCACAGACGCGGCGGGCCGGACCGCACGCGGCGACCACCCCCAGGTGGACCCGCACCGGGCCGTGACCACGGTCGACCCCTCTCGGGGGGCGCACCGCGGTCACGGCCCGGTGGTATAAATGAAGCTTCCCGCGCCCGAACGCGAGGATGAACCCCGCACGCACCCGCCGCCCGCGCGGTGGGCGATTCCGGGCCCGGAGCGGCCCCGTCGCCGAGCGCCCCAGAGCGCGCCGCGGGCGGCCGCCCAAGGCCCGAAGGGAAGCCCGCGAGAGCCATGCCCAACCCAGGAGAACAACGGCTGATCGTCCTGTCCGGACCCTCGGGTGTGGGCAAGAGCACGGTCGTGGCCGAGCTGCGCCGGGCCCACCCCGACGTCTGGCTCTCCGTGTCGGCCACCACGCGCGCGCCCCGGCCGGGCGAGGTCGACGGGGTGCAGTACCACTTCGTCGACGACGCCGAGTTCGACCGCCTCATCGCCGACGGCGAGCTCCTGGAGTGGGCGAGGTTCGCGGGCAACCGCTACGGGACCCCGCGCCGCCCCGTCGAGGAGCGCCTGGCCGCCGGACTGCCGGTGCTGCTGGAGATCGAGCTCCAGGGCGCCCGCCAGATCCGCGAGACCATGCCCGAGGCCCTGCACGTCTTCCTGGCCCCGCCCTCCTGGGAGGAGCTGGTGCGCCGCCTCACCGGGCGCGGCACCGAGTCCGAGGAGGTCGTCCAGCGCCGGCTGGAGGCCGCCAAGGTCGAACTCGCCGCCGAGAAGGAGTTCGACACCACACTCGTCAACACGTCCGTCCAGGACGTGTGCGGCGAACTGCTAGCGTTGATCACCGCTTCCGAGGTGTGATAACGGCGCCGGGACCCCCGGTCCCGCGTACCCTGTACACCGCGGCGCACCGCGCCTCGCATCCGACCGTTCCCTGGGGGTAATCGAAAGTGGCTGGAACCGAGCCCGTCGCCGAAGGCATCACCAACCCGCCGATCGACGATCTGCTCGATCTGGTGGACAGCAAGTACAGCCTGGTCACCATGGCCTCCAAGCGGGCCCGCCAGATCAACGCGTACTACGCCCAGCTGGGCGAGGGGCTGCTGGAGTACGTGGGTCCCCTCGTGGAGACCCAGGTCCAGGAGAAGTCCCTGTCCATCGCCCTGCGCGAGATCAAGTCCGGGCTCCTCACCGCGGAGCCCTACGAGGGCACCTGAGACACGGCCTGGTAGAACTCCTGTCTGTGAGTGACACAGGAAGCAAACCCCAGGTCGTCCTCGGCGTCGGCGGCGGCATCGCCGCCTACAAGGTGTGCGAGCTGCTCCGCCGACTGACCGAGTCGGGCCACGAGGTCCGGGTCGTGCCCACGGACGAGGCCCTGCGCTTCGTCGGTGAGCCCACCTGGGCCGCCCTCTCGGGCAACCCCGTGGCCACCGGTGTCTGGGACGCCGTGCACGAGGTCCCGCACGTCCGCATCGGGCAGTCCGCGGACCTCGTCCTCGTCGCCCCGGCCACCGCCAACATCCTGGCCAAGGCGGCCGCCGGCCTCGCCGACGACCTGCTGACCAACACCCTGCTCACCGCCCGGTGCCCGGTGGTGTTCGCGCCCGCGATGCACACCGAGATGTGGGAGCACCCGGCCACGCAGGCCAACGTGGCCACCCTGCGCTCGCGCGGCGCCGTCGTCCTGCACCCGGCCGTGGGCCGCCTCACCGGGGCCGACACCGGCCGCGGGCGGCTGCCCGAGCCGGCGGAGCTCTTCGAGGCCGCCCGGCGGGTGCTGCGCCGGGGGGCCGCCGCGCCCGACCTGGCCGGGGTCCGCGTCGTGATCTCGGCGGGCGGCACGCGCGAGGCCATCGACCCGGTCCGGTTCATCGGCAACCACTCCTCGGGCAAGCAGGGCTACGCCCTGGCGCGCACCGCCGCCGCCCGGGGCGCCGACGTCACCCTGGTCGCCGCCAACGTCGCCCTGCCCGACCCGGCCGGGGTGCGCGTGGTCCCGGTGACCTCGGCGGTGGAGCTGGCCGAGGCCGTGGGGGCCGAGCGGGCCGGCGCCGACGTCATCGTGATGAGCGCCGCGGTCGCCGACTTCCGGCCCGCGGCCAGCGTCGCCTCCAAGATCAAGAAGTCCGGTGCCGCGCCGGCCCCCATCGAGCTGGTCGAGAACCCCGACGTGCTGGCGGGCCTGGTGGTCTCCCGCGACCGGGAGGGCACCGGACAGGTCATCGTGGGGTTCGCCGCCGAGACCGACGACGTCATCGCCAACGGCCGTGCCAAACTGGCCAGGAAGGGCTGCGACCTGCTCGTGGTCAACCAGGTCGGCGGCGGTCGCGCCTTCGGCACGGAGGACAACCAGGCCGTGGTCCTGGGGGCCGACGGCAGTGCCGTGGAGATCCCCCGAGGGCCCAAGGAGGACCTCGCCGACCGGGTGTGGGACCTGGTCGGGGAACGCCTTCCGAGGTGACGCACCGGCACGGGGGACTGGATTTCCCACCACCTGGTACGCCACACTTCGTTCGGGCGTCCGCGATCGGCGAGATCGGCGGGGGTGTGCCCCTCCCCACCGGCCCCGTTACAGTGGACCGATAACCAACCGCAACGGTCGGTATTGACCGTCCCGGCAGGCAGTCGGGCCGGGACGTGCCCACCGCCACATGTCAGCCAGCAGCCGCTGCAAGGAGTCACGCAACCGTGTCCCGCCGCCTTTTCACCTCCGAGTCGGTCACCGAGGGCCATCCCGACAAGATGGCCGACCAGATCAGTGACGCGATCCTCGACGCGATGCTCACCCACGACCCGGCCAGCCGTGTCGCAGTCGAGACGTTGATCACCACGGGTCAGGTCCACATCGCGGGTGAGGTCACCACTCAGACCTACGTCGACATCCCCGCCATCGTGCGCGAGACGATCCTCCGGATCGGGTACGACTCGTCCGCCAAGGGGTTCGACGGTGACTCCTGCGGGGTCAACGTCTCCATCGACGCCCAGTCCCCCGACATCGCCCAGGGTGTCGACACCGCCTACGAGGCGCGTGTCGAGCACGAGGACGACGCCCTCAACCGCCAGGGCGCGGGCGACCAGGGCCTGATGTTCGGCTACGCCAACCGGGAGACCCCGGAGCTGATGCCGCTGCCGATCAAGCTGGCCCACTCGCTGGCCGAGCGCCTGTCCGAGGTCCGCCGCAACGGCACCGTGCCCTACCTGCGCCCGGACGGCAAGACCCAGGTCACCGTCGAGTACGACGGCCAGACCCCGGTCCGCCTGGACACGGTCGTGGTCTCCAGCCAGCACTCCGCGGACATCAGCCTGGAGGAGCTGCTCACCCCGGACATCCGCGAGCACGTCATCCAGCCGGTGGTGGAGGAGTTCGGCCTGGCGTCCGACGACTACCGCCTGCTGGTCAACCCGACCGGCCGCTTCGAGATCGGCGGCCCGATGGGCGACGCGGGCCTGACCGGCCGCAAGATCATCGTCGACACCTACGGCGGCTACGCCCGCCACGGCGGCGGCGCCTTCTCCGGCAAGGACCCGTCGAAGGTCGACCGCTCGGCCGCCTACGCGATGCGCTGGGTCGCCAAGAACATCGTCGCGGCCGAGCTGGCCGAGCGGGCCGAGGTCCAGGTCGCCTACGCCATCGGCAAGGCGCACCCGGTCGGCGTGTTCATCGAGACCTTCGGCACCGAGAAGGTCGCCCCGGACCTGATCGAGAAGGCCGTCAAGGAGGTCTTCGACCTGCGTCCGGCCGCGATCGTGCGCGACCTCGACCTGCTGCGCCCGATCTACTCCAAGACCGCCGCCTACGGCCACTTCGGCCGTGAGCTGCCGGAGTTCACCTGGGAGAGCACCGACCGCGCCGCGGCCCTGCGCTCCTTCGTGGGAGCCTGAGCGCCGACGCACCGACCGTGAGGGGGCGGACGACCGGGAGGTCGTCCGCCCCCTCACTGCATGGCGCACGCACAAAACGAACACTCCGTGTTATCAAGTAAATACACATAGTAATGTGCTGTACACGGAGGAAGCACCATGGCAGTAGCTGCGGCGATGGCGGCGCTGGGCCTGGCGGCCCTCGTCGCCCTACCGGGAGCCCCGGAGCCGGACCCGTCGGAGCGCCGGGAAGTGGTCCCCGGCGCCGAGACCCTGCACGTGTCGCTCCAGAAGACCACCGAACACGAGAGACTGTCGCCGGGGGACCGGGTGGAGTACACGATCGGGGTCCGCAACTCCGGCGCCCGGGCCGTGGCCGCGGCCGAGGTCGTCCACCACCTGCCCCCGACCATGCGCTACGTCACCGGCACGGAGGGTGCCGAGGTGGACGGCCGGCGCGTCGTCTGGAGTCGGCCCCTGGAGGCGGGCGAACGGGCCTCGTTCACCGTCACCGGTGAGCTGGCCGCCCTCCCCGAGGGGGCGGGCCGCCCGGTCGCCACGGCCTGCCTGCGTTCCAGCGCGGACGGTGTGCTCGTCTCCTGCGCGGCGCAGGAGCACGAGGTGCGCAGGCCGCTCGCCCCCCTGTGGGCCGTGGTGACCGCGGCGGCCGGGCTGCTCGCCCTGGCCGGCGGGGTCGCCGCGTTCCGCCTGCGCGCCCGCGCTTCCGCGCCCGCGCCGGCCGAGCCCGCGGGACCCGCGGCGGCCGGACCCGAGCCGTCCGAGCCGGTACCGTCCGAACCCGCAGAGCACAACACCTCCGGGGAGGAGCCCGACATCGGCGCCCTCTCCGGAGCCACCGTCCACCGGCTGGACGCCCACCGCTAGGGCCCGCTCCCGAACGCCCTCCCGCGCTGCCGGGGGCCACGGGGCGCCCGACGGTGTTCCGGAGGCTCGGAGGAGCGGGCCGGGGGACGCGGACCGCGGAGGAGGGGCCGAAGGCCCCGGAGGCGCCGGGCGCGGTGGCGGAGCCGCGCGGCCCGCGGGGGGAGCACCGCCGGGTACGGAAAGGGCGGGCCCCGCGTCCCCTCGGACACGGGACCCGCCCCGACGGGCCGGGAACGGGCGTCAGCTCAGGTCGCCGAGCGCCTTCTCCGCCTCGGCCAGCCACGCGCGGCGGGCCTCCAGCGCCTCCTCGGCCTCCCTGACGCGGCGGGCGTCGTTGTTCGCCCGCGCCTTCTCCAGCTTCTTCTCCAGGTCGGCGATCGCGGTGGACAGCTGCGCCACCGTGTCACGCGCCCGGGCCTGGGCCTCGGGGTTCTTGCGCTCCCACTCCGACTCCTCGGCGCGGCGCACCTCGTCCTCGATCTGGCGGAAGGAGCCCTCGAGCCGGTCGCGCGCGTCGCGCGGCAGCTCCCCGGCCTCCTCCCAGGCCTCCTGGAAGTCGCGCAGCCGGGCGCGGGCCCGGCGCGGGTCCGAGATCAGGCCGCGGATCTCGGTCTGCGCCTCGGCCAGGATCTTCTCCTTGGCGTCGGCGTTGACCCGCAGCTCCGCGTCCCGCTCGGCGAAGACCGCGTTGCGGGCGTCGAAGAACGTGTCCTGGGCGGCCTTGAACCGGGCCCACAGGCGGTCCTCGCTGGCCCGGTCGGCGCGGCCGGTCCGCTTCCACTGCTGCATCAGGTCGCGGTAGGCACGGGCGGTCTCGCCCCACTCGGTGGACCCGGACAGGGCCTCCGCCTCGGCGACGATGCGCTCCTTCTCGGCCCGCACCGACTCCCGCTCGTGGTCCAGGTTGGCGAAGTACGCCTTGCGCCGCTTGGAGAAGGAGTTGCGCGCCGCCGACATGCGCTTCCACAGCGCCTGCTCGGTCGGGCGGTCGGCCCGGGGGGCCTTCTTCCACTCCTCGATCAGCTGGAGCATCCGCTCGCCGCCGGACTTCCAGTGCGTGGTCTCGACCGCGACCCGCTCCGCCTCGGCGACGATGCGCTCCTTGATCTCCCGCGCCTCGCCGCGCGCCCGCTCCTGGGCCTGCTTCTGCTCGACCTTGCGGGTCTCGGCGCGCCCGGCCAGGGCGTCCAGCCGGCGGGTGAGGGCGTCGAGGTCGCCGACGGCGTGCGCCTCCTGTACGGCCGAGCGCAGCTTGTCGATGTTCGACATCGCGGCGGCGGCGGACAGGTCGGTGGTGTTGAGCCGCTTCTCCAGCAGCTCAACCTCGGTGACCAGGGAGTCGTACTTGCGGCGGAAGAAGGCCAGGGCCTCCTCCGGCTCCCCGGCCTGCCACGATCCGACGACCCGCTCGCCTTCGCTCGTGCGCACGTAGACCGTGCCGTCGTCGTCTACGCGGCCCCAAGGGTCCGTGGTCACCGTGTCCTCCTGCTGTCATGAACCCGCGGAGAGCGGGTTCTGGTCGTCGCGGTGTCCCTCGCCGATCCGTGATGGAAACCACTGTGCTGACCACGGTATCCATCCGATTCGATGATGACGGCGCGCCGTGTCTCATCCGTCCGGGCGGGCATTTCCGGCGCCCGCCGTCGGTGTCCCCCATCGTGCCGGACCGGAGCCGAGAACCGACGGCCCGCTTTCCCGGAAGAGGCGCAGGTCGGGGCCCGGTGCACATGGGACGGTGCCCAATATGGCATTACCACGCGCTTTGGCAAAGAGTCCGGGCGTGTGCGGTGATCGAATGGTGATCAAAAGAGCGCACAGGTGTGCTCTTCCGGTCGCCCGGGCCCCGTTCACGTCGGTAGGCTCTGGTAATACCCGCGGGCGGCCCTTCCACGAGCCGCGGCCTCCCGCACCACCCGACCGAGGAACAGGACGCCACCCGCCGTGCTCATCGCCGCACTACCCACCGGACCCCTCGCCGCGAACTGCTACGTCCCGGCGGCGGCTCCGAACGGCGAGTGCGTGGTCGTCGACCCCGGGCAGGACGCGGCCGAGCCCGTCGCCAAGGTCCTGGCCGAGCACCGGCTGACGCCCGTCGCGGTCCTGCTCACCCACGGGCACTTCGACCACGTGTGGTCGGCCGCCGAGATCGCCGACGCCCACGGCGTCCCGGTGTACGTGCACGCGGCCGACCGCGGCCTGTTCACCGACCCGGGCCGGGGCGTGGACGCCGCCTTCGCCGCGCAGCTGACCGCCCTGCTGGGCCCTGGCCCCTACCGCGAGCCCGCCCGCGTGGTGGAGGTCTCCGACGGCGAGGTCCTGTCCCTGGCGGGCGCGGAGTACACGGTCTCCCACACCCCCGGCCACACCCCCGGGTCGGTGGTCTACACCACCCGCAGCGACGACGGCGTCCCGGTGATGTTCGCCGGCGACCTGGTGTTCGCGGGCTCCATCGGCCGCACCGACTTCCCCGGCGGCGACCCGGCCGCGATGGCGCGCAGCCTCGCCGGCGCCGTGCTGGGCGCGCCGGACGACACCCGCGTCCTGCCGGGCCACGGCCCGGCCACCACCGTGGGCCGCGAGCGCGCCACCAATCCCTACCTGCGCGATATCGCCGGTTGACCCCGTTCGCGCGGAACCGCCGGCCGACCCGCCGCCCGTGACCGGGCCGGTGCGCCCCGGGGCGCACCGTGCCCCGGCGCGGGTCGGGCAGACTTGACACGTACTCGAAGACGCCGAAGGAGAAGTTCGTTGATACGCACGCATGAAGCAGGTGCGTTGCGCGCCGGGAACGCCGGGGAGAGCGTCGTGCTCGCCGGCTGGGTGGCGCGCCGCCGCGACCACGGTGGCGTGGTCTTCCTCGACCTGCGCGAGGCCTCCGGTGTGGTCCAGGTCGTCGTCCGTGAGGACGACCTCGCCCACGACCTGCGCGCGGAGTACTGCATCAAGGTCACCGGCTCGGTCCGGGTCCGCCCCGAGGGCAACGAGAACCCCGACATCCCGACCGGCGCGGTCGAGGTCGTCGCCGACGAGATCGAGGTGCTCAGCGAGGCCGCCCCGCTGCCCTTCCAGCTCGACAGCGCCTCCGACGTGGCCGAGGAGACCCGGCTGCGCTACCGCTACCTGGACATCCGGCGCTCGGAGATGGCCGAGAACCTGCGCATCCGCTCCAAGGCGACCTACATCGCCCACGAGACCATGCGCGACCTGGGGTTCACCTACATCGAGACCCCGTACATGACGCGCTCCACGCCGGAGGGCGCCCGCGACTTCCTGGTCCCGGTCCGCCTCCAGCCGGGCCACTGGTACGCCCTCCCGCAGTCGCCGCAGCTGTTCAAGCAGCTGCTCATGGTCGGCGGCATGGAGCGCTACTACCAGCTCACCCGCTGCTTCCGCGACGAGGACCTGCGCGCCGACCGCCAGCCGGAGTTCACCCAGATCGACCTGGAGATGAGCTTCGTCGACGAGGAGGACATCTTCGCCGTCGGCGAGCAGCTGTTCACCCGGCTGCTGCGCGAGGTGCGCGGGGTCGAGCTGCCCGAGCGCTTCCCGCGGATGCGCTTCGCCGAGGCGATGGACCGGTTCGGCTCCGACAAGCCCGACCTGCGCTTCGGCCAGGAGCTGGTCGAGATGACCGACTACTTCGCCGACACCACCTTCCGGGTGTTCCAGGCCCCGTACGTGGGCGCCGTGGTCATGCCCGGCGGCGCGTCCCAGACCCGCAAGGAGCTGGACGCCTGGCAGGACTGGGCGCGCTCGCGCGGCGCCAAGGGCCTGGCCTACGTCCTGGTCCAGGAGGACGGCACCCTGGGCGGCCCGGTGGCGAAGAACCTGTCGGACGCCGAGCGGGAGGGCCTGGCCGCCAAGGTCGGCGCCGCCCCGGGCGACGCGGTGTTCTTCGCCGCGGGCAAGCGGTTCGAGGCCCAGGAGCTGCTGGGCGCGGCCCGCCTGGAGATCGGCCGCCGCTGCGACCTCATCGACGCGTCCCGCTGGGAGATCCTCTGGATCACCGACATGCCGCTGTTCGAGGAGGCCGACGAGGAGGGCTCCTGGAAGCCGGTGCACCACCCGTTCACCGCCCCGGCCGTCGAGGACGAGGACGACTTCCAGGACCACCCGGGCACGACGAACTCGCGCGCCTTCGACCTGGTGCTCAACGGCTACGAGCTGGTCTCCGGCTCGATCCGTATCCACCGGGCCGAGATGCAGCAGCGCGTCTTCGACACGATCGGCCTGAGCAAGGAGGAGGCCGAGTCCAAGTTCGGCTTCCTGCTGGAGGCGTTCAAGTTCGGCCCGCCGCCGCACGGCGGCCTGGCCGTGGGCTGGGACCGGATCATCATGCTGCTCGCCGGGCAGCCGACGATCCGCGAGGTCATCGCGTTCCCCAAGACCGCCTCCGGCGGCGACCCGCTGACCGGCGCCCCGACGCCGATCACCGCGGAGCAGCGCGCCGAGGCCGGGGTGGACGTCGACCCGGAGGCCGAGGAGGCCTGAGCCCGGTGACCGGGTCCGCGGGGGCGGTGTGCGTCGGCGCGCCGCCCCCGCGGCTTTCGGCGGCCGCGCCGCGCCCCCGTCCGGGCCGTGCTCCTGTCCGGTCGTGCCGCCGCCGGGCCGTGTCCGGCGCGGCCGGCCGGAGCGGTCCGCTCGGAGGGACCGTGTCCGACCTGCGCCTTCGTCCGGGGGTCGGCGCACGGGGGAGGGCCTGCGTCCTCGGCCCCGACCGGCCGCGCTTTTCGCGTTGCGGCGATACTTTCGGGAACTCCATAAAACGGTCATAGGTGACCTATGTGAAGGAATTCCTCGGTTCTCCTGGAAAAACCTGGCCGAACATGGCCTCGTGTGACTCCTGTGGATGCGCCCGGCCGTGACATCCCCTACGGTTGTGGGCGAATCACCCTTCCCCCCACCAAGTACCGGCGTCCTCGGGAGTGGTCGCGCGGTACGACGGGGGCCTCGTCGCACCGGTGGGCGGAAATGGTGGTGAAGTGCCTTCTGTGCCACCGAGTCACGCGAGCGTAACGATTTGTGCACCGGGGTCGGCCCCCGCCGGCCCGTGGGCCCGCGTGCGCCGAACACCCCCGTGCCGGTGGGCCGCACCGACCCGTGCCGTACGAGGTCGCGCGGGTGGCGCGGACGGGCGGGGGAGCCGACCGCCCTCGGAGCGCTCCCCGGAGACAGCCCCACCCCCGACACTAGAATGAGCCGAATCGGAATGTCCGCAGGGGGTGACCGTGCCCGGGCACGGCTGTGACGTCCGAGACGACATGAGGATTGAGTCCGTGAACGAAGAACGTGCTGCAGGTGGTGGTTCGCAGGGCGCGCTCGCCGGGGCGTTCCTTCACGCGCCCGAACCCATGGTGCTCACCGCGGCCGACGGCTCGATCCGCCATGCCAACCACGCCTTCCTCGCCCTCGTCGACCGCGCGGCCGACGACCTGGCGGGCCGCCGCTGGTACGACCTGCTCGACGGGGACGACGGCCGCGCCGCCCGCTTCCACCACGAGTCCCTGGCCCACCGCACCTCCCCGAACGGCCGCCCGCGCCGCCGCCTGCGGATCTCCGTCACCGCCAAGGCCGACCGCCTGGCCGAGGCCGAGGTACTGCCGGTGGACGGAGGCGACGCCGTGGTGCTCGTGCACGTGCTGTCCACCGAGGAGACCGACCTGCGGGTCATCGGCGAGCTGCGCACCGACAACTCCGACTCCGTCCTGTGGAGCCTGGACCTGGGCAGCGGCCGCCTGCACGAGCTCTTCGGCCCCACCCCGCTCGGTTCGCTGCTGGCCGGGGAGGACCGCGAGCTGGACCGCATCCTGGAACGCGTCCACCCCGACGACATCGCCCGGGTCCGCGACGCCATGGCCGCCTCCTTCGCCGGACGCGACTACGAGCAGCGCTTCCGGGTCTTCGACCGCCTCGGCGACGAGCGCTCCCTGCACGTGCGCGCCCGGTTCGTGCCGGGCGAGCCCGACCGCCTCGTCGGCATCGTCGACGACGTCACCGAGCACGTCCAGCTGGTGCGCCGCCTGGCCGACCGCCGCCGCACCGAGGCCGAGCACGGCCGCCTGGTCACCGAGCTGTCGTCCAAGCTCGTCTCGGCCACCACCGTCGACAAGGTCATGGACCTGCTCAGCGAGGAGTTCCTGCCGATCTTCGGCGGCTACTTCGCCGGGGCCATGTACGTGGAGGACGGGGTGCTGCGCACCTCGCCCGGCGCCCGCGAACGCGGCAACGTGGGTCTCATCGACGGCCGCAGCGCCTACGACACCGACTTCCCCATGGGAGCGGTCATACAGGACCGCCAGCCCCGCTTCTTCGAGAGCCGCGCCGAGGTCGTCAGCCGCTTCCCGGCCGCCGCCGACCTCATGCGCCACAACGACTCCAAGTCCCAGGCCTGGGCGACCGTGCCGATCTTCGGCGACGGCAAGGTCGCCCTGGGCGTCTGGCAGATGGTGTGGGACCGCCCCCACCACGCCAGCCGCGACGAGCGCGCCCTCATGCTCACCTTCGCCGGACTGGCCGGCCAGGCACTCCAGCGCATCAAGGCCCAGCAGGCCGAGCTGGAGCTGGCCGACGCCGTGCAGCGGCGCATGCTGCCCCGCCAGGTCGCCAGCTTCCCCGACCTGGACATCGCCACCAAGTACCTGCCCTCCCGGGCGGACTGGCGCATCTGCGGCGACTTCTACGACGTCGTCGAACTGCCCGAGGGCCGCGTCGGCCTGCTGGTCGGCGACGTCCAGGGCCACGGCGTGGAGGCGGCCGCCGCCATGGGCCAGATCCGCGCAGCCTTCCGCGCCTACGCCAGCAACCAGTCCGACCCCGGCGTCGTCCTGGGCGAGACCAACCGGCTGCTCACCGACACCGGCGAGATCGTCTTCGCCACCTGCGGCTACCTGGTGCTGGAACGGGCCACCGGAGCCATGCAGGCCGCCTGGGCCGGGCAGCCCCCGGCCATCCTGGCCGGACCCGACGGCTACGAGCTGTGGGAGCCCGAGACCGGGCCGCCGCTGGGCGTGCTGCCCGACACGTCCTACCCCGTCACCACCCGCGTCCTGGACCCTGGCACCACCCTGCTGCTGTGCACGGACGGGCTGGTGGAGAGCGCCGACGTGCTCATGGAGGCCGGCCTGGACAAGGTCGGCGCCGCCCTGGTCGAGCACTGCGAGGACCCCGAGGGCGCCGCCCACGCCCTGGCCGAGATGGCCCCCGCCGGACGCGGCGACGACATCGCCCTGCTCGTCGCCCGCATGCGCCGCCCCGCCGCCTGAGGCCCCGCCCGGGCCGACGGGCCACGCGCCGTACCGGCCGCGAACGTCGCCGCCACCGCCTACCCTGGACGGGTGTCTGCAACTCTGTTCGACGATGCCGGGTCCGAGGCGGCCAAAGGACAGGAGCCGCTGGCCGTGCGCATGCGGCCGCGCACCCTCGACGAGGTGGTGGGCCAGGGCCACCTGCTGGGCGAGGGCAGCCCGCTGCGCCGCCTGGTCGAGGACGACGCGCCCATGTCCGTGTTCCTGTGGGGCCCGCCCGGGACGGGCAAGACCACCCTGGCCACCGTGGTCAGCAAGGCCACCAAGCGCCGGTTCGTGGAGCTGTCCGCGGTCAGCGCCGGTGTGAAGGACGTGCGCGCGGTCATCGAGGAGGCCCGCCGCCGGATGGGCATGAACGGCACCCGCACCCTGCTGTTCGTCGACGAGGTCCACCGGTTCAACAAGACCCAGCAGGACGCGCTGCTGCCCGCCGTGGAGAACCGGTGGGTCAGCTTCATCGGCGCCACCACCGAGAACCCCTTCTTCTCCGTGGTCGGCCCGCTGCTGTCCCGCTCCCTGCTGCTCACCCTGGAGCCCCTGGACGACGCCGACGTGCACGCCCTGCTGGAGCGGGCGCTCACCGACGAGCGCGGCCTGGACGGGCGCTACACGCTCACCGGCGAGGCCGCCGACGACCTGGTCCGGCTGGCCGGCGGGGACGGCCGCCGCTCCCTCACCTACCTGGAGGCCGCGGCCCTGGTGGCCGGGCCGCCCGCCGCCGAGCCGGTCGAGATCACCGCCGCCCACCTCGAACGGGCCGTGGACCGCCACGCCGTGCGCTACGACCGCTCCGGGGACCAGCACTACGACGTCGTCAGCGCGTTCATCAAGAGCATGCGCGGCAGTGACCCCGACGCCGCCCTGCACTACCTGGCCCGCATGATCGAGGCGGGGGAGGACCCCCGGTTCATCGCCCGGCGCATCGTCGTGCACGCCAGCGAGGACGTCGGCATGGCCGACCCCACCGCACTCCAGACGGCCGTCGCCGCCGCCCAGGCCGTCGAGCTGATCGGCATGCCCGAGGCGCGCATCAACCTGGCCCAGGCCGTCATCCACATCAGCGTGGCGCCCAAGTCCAACGCGGTGATCACCGCCATCGGAGAGGCCATCGCCGACGTCCGCGCCGGACGGGCCGGGCCGGTCCCGCTCCACCTGCGCGACGGCCACTCCCGGGGCTCCAAGGAGCTGGGCCACGGCAAGGGCTACCGCTACGCCCACGACCACCCCGGCGGCGTCGCCCCCCAGGTGCACGCCCCCGAGGGGCTGGTGGGCCGCGAGTACTACCGCCCCACCGAGCACGGCGCCGAACGCCGCGTCTCGGAGGTGCTGGGCCGCATCAAGGAGGTCCTGCGCGGCGGCCGGCCCGACGCGCAGGGCCCCCGGCCCGACGCTAGTCGGTGAACAGCTCGGTGACCTGAACGATCTCCCGGGGCCCGCCCTCGGCGGGCTCCTCCTCGGAGAAGGTGACCTCCACGATCACCACCGGCCCCCACGACAGGTAGTCGATGAAGTCGCGGCCGGTCAGCTCCCAGGTCCCGCGCCCCTCCTCGTCCAGGAACACGTGGTCGGGGGCGGCGCAGAACTTGGCGCACAGCACCTCGGCCTCGGGGTCGATCACGGCGGAGGCCGGCTCCCCGGCCTCCGCCCACTGCGCGGCCCAGTCCTGGTGGGTGGGCACGCCCTGGCCGCGCTGCGGCTCGTCGTCGCGGTCCACCGGGGTGTAGACCCAGGGCCCCTCCACGACGTTCTCCTGCTCGGCGGGGTCGAACCGCACCACCAGAGTCCGGGGCGCCTCCTCCGGGGAGGGCGAGGGGGACGCCTCCTGTTCGGTGCCGGCCACCAGCGCCTCGTCGTCGGAGGACCCCGCCAGCCGGACCACGCCCCACACGCCCGCGCCCACCAGCACCGCGGCGAGCACGCCGGCGCCCACCAGGAGCGGCGCCCGCCGGGGGAGCCGCCGGGGCGGTCGCCCCTCCAGGCGGATCACACGGGGCACCCGCTGGGCCGGTTCGACCGCACGCCACTCGCGCTCCATCAGGGCGGCGACCTCGTCGCGGTCGGGCGGCCCGGACCCCTCGCGGCCGTTCTCCCTCTGCCAGACGGCCAGGACCGAGCCGATCACCTCGTTCAGGCTCGGCCGTGCGTTCGGATCGGGGTCCAGGGACCGGGACACCAGCGGAACCAGCCCCTTGGGCAGCCCGGTCAGGTTGTGCTCCCCGGCCGCGGCGCGTCCGGCGATCTCCTCCGGTTCGCCGGGGCCGAACGGCAGCCGCCCGGTGCCCGCGTAGGCGGTGACCGCCCCCCAGGCGAACACGTCGGCGGCGGGGGAGGCCGCCGCGCCCCGGTAGCGTTCCGGGCTCATCCAGGTGGCGCCGGAGCCGGCCGTGTGCGCGTCGGCGACCGCGCAGTCCATGATGTGCGGCCCGTGCGACTCCAGCAGCACCCGCTCGTGGTTGAGCGACCCGTGCGCGATGCCCCGGGCGTGCAGAGCGGACAGCCCCTCGGCCAGGCCCACGGCCAGCGCCAGCAGCTTTCCGGTGCCCAGGCCCCCGCGCTTGGTGATGAAGTGCGAGAGCCGCTGTCCCTCCATGTACGGCATCGCCAGCCACGGCCGGTCGGCCCGGCCGTCGAACGCCAGCGGCACCACCACCCGCGCCGGGTCCACCTGCGACAGCGCGGTCAGCCGCCGCACCAGTGCCTCGCGCTCGGGGCCCGGGGCCGGGGCCTTGACGACCTTCACCGCGACCAGCCGCTCGCCCGCGGTCGGAGAGGCCGCGTCCACCGCGGCGTAGACCGTTCCGGACGCCCCCTGCCCCAGCCGTCCGAGGACGAGGTAGGGGCCTATCCGCGTCGGGTCGTCCGGATACAGCGGGGGCAGGTGCTCCGGTACCAGCACGGAGATCTCTCGGGGAGAACGAGGGCTCATGGGTGTCCTGTCGCGATGCTTCTGGGCCGACGGGGCGGCGGAGTGTCCGGACATCGTAGTGAAGATCCCGATCCACGATCATTCTCCCGAAAACGGGGAGTGGAGTCGACGCCCGCGTCCCGCATCGGCCACCGCCCGGAGGCAGGTCGGCCCGCGCACGGCGAGGCCCCCGCACACCGGTCGGCCCGACGCGATATGGTCGGCCGGAACCCGCCGGTTCGGACGCCCCACCCCGGAGCGCGGCCGACGGCGGGCGGCCCCCGACGCCACTCCGGCGCACGCGCGGGGGCGGTGTCGCACACGGACCCTCGGAAACAGACCCTCAGAAGTAGCCCCTATCCGCCTTACGGAGCCCGCATGCTTACCGGAGGAGAGGTCGCCGCGCTCGTCGCCGCGGTGGTCTGGGCGGTGCTGGCCACGTTCATCTGCGTGGCGCTCGTCAAACTGATCAAGCTCATCAACGCCGCGACCGCGGTCGTCTCGGAACTGGGTGACCGCACCCCGCCCCTGATGGACGACGTCGCCGCCACCGTCGAACGCGCCAACACCTCGTTGGAGCGCGTGGAGGAGATCACCGCCAACGCCCAGGCCACCACCGAGGACGTGGCCACCATGACCGCGCTCACCCGCTCGGTGGTCACCGGTCCGCTCGTCAAGGCGGCCTCGCTGTCCTACGGCGTCCGCCGGGTCCTGGGCCAGCGCCGCGCCCTGGCGGTCGTGCGCGGCCGCCGCCGGAAGGAGAACCGGTGATCCGGCGACTGCTCTACCTCGCCGCGGGGGCCGCCCTGGGCGGCTACGCCGTGCACCGCGTCCACCAGGCCCGGCGGGCCCTCACCCCCGGCGGCATCGCCGAGCGGGTCGAGGACCGGGTCGGCGAGTACAAGGGCGCGCTGCGCGAACTGAACGAGGACCTGGCCGAGGCCGTCCGCGAGCAGGAGGAGGAGCTGCTGCGCACCTACGCGCCCCGCCGCTCCCGCGCCCTGCCCCCCGGCGACCGCCGCGCCCTGCCCGGGGACTGACCGGAGCCGGGGGACCGGCCCCTCCACCGCGCCCGTCCCCGCCCGGGGCCCCGGACCCGGACCCCCTGCCGCAGGCGGGCGCGTCCGCCCCCGTGCCGTC
The DNA here is from genome assembly GCF_040614155.1 of Nocardiopsis sp. NPDC006139. Lineage (NCBI taxonomy): Bacteria > Bacillati > Actinomycetota > Actinomycetes > Streptosporangiales > Nocardiopsidaceae > Nocardiopsis > Nocardiopsis sp. NPDC006139. The sequence continues at coordinate 3,087 of NZ_JBEXTT010000037.1, read as the reverse complement.
GGGGGCTTCGGCGCCGCCCGCCCCCGAGCCTTCCACCGGTCGGGCGCCCGACCTCCCCGGGGAGACGTCGGCGGCGATCACCCGGCGAGGGCTCCGCCGACCCGGCGCCTCCCGGTGCCCGACGGCGATAGCCTTGGAACAACCGAGGTCCCCGCGTTGTCGTCGACAGGACGGGTCCCGGGTCGGCCGCCCCCGCAGGGGCCGGCCGCGCAGGCGAAAACCACAGGCATCCGCGTGGTCCTCCCCCCTACGATGGGGCGACCGACCGGCCACGCGCAATCAGGTCCCGGGCAGGGACGGGCCCGCCGAGGGCGGCGGAGCCGAGCACAGGAGGGCATCAATGGAGACGGCAGAGATCGCGCGCCGCTTCCTCAGTTTCTTCGAGAAGAACGGACACACCGTGGTGCCCTCGGCAAGCCTCATCGCCGAGGACCCCACGCTGCTGCTGGTGCCCGCAGGCATGGTCCCCTTCAAGCCCTACTTCCTGGGCCAGCGCACTCCGCCGTACGAGACCGCCACCAGCGTCCAGAAGTGCATCCGCACCAAGGACATCGAGGAGGTGGGCAAGACCTCCCGGCACGCCACCTTCTTCCAGATGCTCGGCAACTTCTCCTTCGGCGCCTACTTCAAGGAGCAGGCGATCCCGCTGGCGTGGGAGCTGGTCACCAGCCCGGTGGCCGAGGGCGGCTTCGGCATCGACCCCGAGAAGCTCTGGGTCACCGTCTACCTCGACGACGACGAGGCCGAGGCGATCTGGCGGGACAAGGTGGGCGTGCGCCCCGAGCGCATCCAGCGCATGGGGATGGAGGAGAACTACTGGTCGATGGGCGTCCCCGGACCCTGCGGCCCCTGCTCCGAGATCTTCTACGACCGCGGCCCCGAGTACGGCGCCGAGGGCGGCCCCGAGGCGGACGAGAACCGCTACATCGAGATCTGGAACCTCGTCTTCATGCAGTACGAGCGGGGCGAGGGCGGCGACAAGTCCGGCTTCCCGATCCTCGGCGAGCTGCCCAAGAAGAACATCGACACCGGGATGGGCCTGGAGCGCCTGGCCGCGGTCCTCCAGGGCGTCGACAACATCTACGAGACCGACATCATCGGCCGCGTCCTGAACCGCGCCGCCGAACTGGCCGGGGTCCGCTACGGCGACGACCACGAGCAGGACGTCCTGCTGCGCGTGGTCGCCGACCACGTCCGCAGCGCCGTCATGCTGGTCGGCGACGGCGTCAAGCCGGGCAACGAGAAGGCGGGCTACGTCCTGCGCCGCATCCTGCGCCGCTCCATCCGCAACATGCGCCTGCTCTCGGGCACCGACACCGGCCACATGCACGACCTCACCGCGGTCAGCATCGACGCGATGAAGGACATCTACCCCGACCTGCTCGACAAGGCCGACGTCATCCACGGTGTCATCGACACCGAGGAGAAGAACTTCGCCGACACCCTGCGCGCGGGCACCGCCCTGTTCTCCCGGGCGGCCGAGCGCACCCGGCACGCGGGCGGCACCGTCTTCTCCGGCTCCGACGCCTTCCAGCTCCACGACACCTACGGCTTCCCCATCGACCTCACCCTGGAGATGGCGGCCGAGCAGGGCCTGACCGTGGACGAGGCGTCCTTCCGCGAGCTCATGCAGCGGCAGAAGGACACCGCCAAGGCCGACGCCAAGTCCAAGAAGCTCGGCAACGCGGACATCTCCCTGTACGCGCAGCTGCTCGAGGGCGCGGGCACCACCGACTTCCTGGGCTACACCGACGCCCAGAGCGAGTCGACGGTCAAGGGCATCGTGGTCGGCGGGGTCTCCTCGCCCGCCGCGCGCCAGGGGGAGAAGGTCGAGGTCGTCCTGGACCGCACCCCGTTCTACGCGGAGAGCGGCGGCCAGCTGGCCGACACCGGCACGCTCACCGTCGAGGGCCGCGGGATCGTCGACGTCGAGGACGTGCAGAAGCCCCTGCCGGGCCTGTTCGTCCACCGGGGCACCGTCCGGTCGGGCGAGATCACCGTGGACGACACCGTGCACGCGGCGATCGACGGCGGCCGTCGGCACGCCATCGAGCGCTCCCACTCGGCCACCCACCTCATCCACTCGGCGCTGCGCAACGCGCTGGGCCCCTCGGCGGGCCAGGCTGGCTCGGAGAACAGCCCGGGCCGCCTGCGCTTCGACTTCACCGCCGACAACGCCCTGGGCGAGTCCCGGCTGGCCGAGGTCGAGGAGGAGGTCAACACCGTCCTGGCCGGCGACATCGCGGTGCGCACCGAGGAGAAGAGCCTGGACGAGGCCCTCAAGATGGGCGCCCTGGCCATGTTCGGCGAGAAGTACGGCGACCGCGTCCGGGTCGTGGAGATGAGCGACTACTCCGTCGAGCTGTGCGGCGGCACCCACGTGCCCTCCACCGCGCGGCTGGGCATCGTCAAGCTCCTGGGCGAGTCCTCCATCGGCTCCGGCGTGCGCCGGGTCGAGGCGGCGGTCGGCGTGGACGCGTTCAAGCGCCTGTCCAAGGAGTCGGCGCTGGTCGGCCGCCTGTCCGAGCAGCTCAAGGCCCCGCGCGAGGAACTGCCCGAGCGCATCGACGCCGTGATCTCCCGGCTGCGCGCCGCGGAGAAGGAGATCGAGAAGCTGCGCGCGGCGCAGGTCCTGCAGGCCGCCGGCTCCATCGCGGAGCGGGCCCGCCGCCACGGGCCGGCGCTGGTCGTGGCCGAGCAGGCCCCCGAGGGCACCGGCGGCGACGACCTGCGCACCCTGGCCGCGGACGTGCGCGGCCGCCTGGGCGAGGCCGAGCCCGCCGTGGTGGCGCTGACGGCCGTGCCCAAGGACCGCCCGGTCGTGGTCATCGCGGTCAACAAGGCGGCGCAGAAGGCCGGGATCAAGGCCGGCGACCTGGTGGGCGTGGCGGCCCGCGCGCTCGGCGGCGGTGGCGGCGGCAAGCCCGACATGGCCCAGGGCGGCGGCACCGACGCGACCAAGGTCGACGAGGCCCTCCGCGCCGTGGAGGCCCGTATCGCCGGCGCCTAGCGCCCGTTCCTCCGGACCTCTGCTCCGCCGCGGTCCGCCCGCCGTCCGTCGGCGCCCCCGACGGACGGCGGGCGGAC
>NZ_JBEXTT010000036.1:0-39249 GCF_040614155.1 Nocardiopsis sp. NPDC006139 | reverse complement strand
ATGCCCGTGACGCTCTGGTCGGAGTGAAGAGGAGGTGCCGCTTCGACGCGGTCCGGGGCCGAACACGCCCTCTGGGCGCTCGCCGTCCCGCAGCGGCTCTTTCGAGTATAGGGAGGTGTACCGAGGACGTCAAACCGTGGCCCGGGTCGGGTGTCGAACCGGGGACCTGGCGCCCGTGGGCGCGGTTGCGTCTCTGGGTCCTGGGTGCCTCGTGCCTGGGGCCGCTCCCCACACCGGGAGCCGTCCACTCACGTGGGCCGTTGTTCATCGGACAACAGTCGTTCTCCCCGGGAGATTCCCCTCGAAACCCTCATGCCGGGGCAAATTCTCCGCCTCCCCCGCAACACGAAGGGCCGGCGCCCGAAGGCGCCGGCCCCGTGGGTCCCGCGGCTCAGCCGGTCAGGACGACTCCGCCGATGTTGCGCTTGCCCTTGCGCAGCACCACGAACCGCCCCTGGAGGACGTCGTCCTCGGTCAGGCGCGCCTCCACGTCGGTGACCTTGGTGTTGTTCACGTAGGCACCGCCCTCCTGGATGGCGCGGCGGGCCGCGGACTTGCTCGGGGTCAGGCCGCTCTGGGCGAACAGGTCCGCGACCCCCGGCAGGTTGGCCACCGGGCCGGACACCTCGGCCTTGGGCACCTCGGCCAGGGCCGCCTCCAGGGTGCGCGCGTCGAGCTCGGAGAGCTCGGCGCGGCCGAAGAGGGCCAGGCTGGCGTCGATGACCTTGCGGCACTCGTCCGCGCCGTGCACCAGGGTCGTGAGCTCCTCCGCCAGGGCGCGCTGGGCGGCGCGGGCCTGCGGGCGCTCCTGCGTCTGGCGCTCCAGCTCGGCGATCTCCTCTTGCGAGCGGAAGCTGAACACCTTGAGGTAGCGGACCACGTCGCGGTCGTCGGCGTTGAACCAGAACTGGTAGAACGCGTACGGCGAGGTCAGCTCCGGGTCCAGCCACACCGTGCCGGTCTCGGTCTTGCCGAACTTGGTGCCGTCCGCCTTGGTGAGCAGGTTGGTGGTCAGGGCGTGCGCCTGGCCGTGCGGCTCGTTGCCGTCGATCCGGCGGACGAGGTCCAGGCCCGCGGTGATGTTGCCCCACTGGTCGGAGCCGCCGGTCTGGAGCGTGCACCCGAAGCGCCGGTACAGCTGCACGAAGTCGTAGGACTGCAGCAGCACGTAGCTGAACTCGGTGTAGCTCATCCCCTCGCCGTCGAGACGGCTCTTGACGGTCTCGCGGGCGAGCATCTGGTTGACGCTGAAGTGCTTGCCCACGTCGCGCAGGAACTCGATGGCGTTGATCCCCGACAGCCACTCGGCGTTGTTGGCCAGGATCGCGTCGGTCGCCCCCGGGGTCTCCCCCTCCGGGGCGAACCGCAGGAACGCGGACAGCTGGCCGCGCAGCGCCTCCACCCAGCCGAGCACGGTCTCCACGGAGTTGAGCTGGCGCTCGGCGTTCGGCTTGGGGTCGCCGATCATGCCCGTCCCGCCGCCGACCAGGGCGATGGGCCGGTGGCCCGCCTGCTGGAAGCGGGCCAGGGTGAGGATCTGGGTGAGGTGGCCGACGTGCAGGCTCCCCGCCGTCGGGTCGAAGCCGCAATACAGGGTGATCGGACCATCGGCGAGCGCCTTGCGGAGTGCGTCAAGGTCGGTCGTCTGCGCGATGAGGCCGCGCCACTGGAGTTCGTCGATGATGTCGGTCACTGTGCTTGCTCTCTGATTCGTAGGCGGGCCGGGGCCCGATCTGCCTTGCAGTGTAGGTCGGACCCGGAGGGGGCACACCCTCTTTTCCCCTCCGCCGCCCCTGACCTGCGCTCCACCGTCACGCTATCGGTTCCGCGGCCGCGGGCGTCCGCACGGCTCCCGGTTCCCCTTCGTGAGGGGCTCTTGACACCTCAAGCTAATGCCCTTAGCTTCATGGCTATGGAGATGAGCTTGAGCAGTGGAGAGCGGACCGTGCGACACCTCACCCGGCCCCAGGGGCGGATCGCGTACGACCTGTACGGGGCGGACCACACCGACGGCACCCTGGTGGTCTGCGTGCCCGGGATGTTCGACCACCGGGCGTCCTTCCGGTTCGTGGGCGAGGCCCTGGCCGCGGCCGGGCACCGGGTCGCCGTCATGGACCTGCGCGGGCACGGGGACAGCGACGCGACCTTCGACGACCACACCAACCGGGCCGCGGCCACGGACGCCATCGCGCTGGCCGAGGAGCTGGGCGGGCGGGACGTCGTCATGGTCGGCACCTCGATGGGCGGCGCCGCCGTGACCATCGCCGCACTGGAGCGCCCCGACCTGGTGGCCGGCATCGTTCCCATGGCCGCCTTCCTGCGCGCCGGGAAGCCGAACGTGTTCATGCGGGCCGCCCTGCGGCTGATGCTGCTGCGCCCCTGGGGACCGCGGCTGCTGACCGGCTTCTACGACGGCCTGCACAAGGGCCGCACACCGCAGGGGCACCGGGAGCAGCTGGACCGGGTCCTGGCGATGCTGCGCCCCGCCGACCGGTTCCGCGCGGTGCGCGGCACCGTGAACGCGCCGAACGAGGAGGTCCTGGCCGCGGAGGGCCTGCGCGCCCGGGCCGTGGTCGTCGGCGGCGAGCTGGACCCCGACTGGAAGGACCCGGCGGCGGAGGCCGCCTGGGTGGGCTCGGTCGTCGGCGGCCGGGTGGTGATGCTGCCCGAGTGCGGCCACTACCCCCAGAGCCAGCGGCCCGACCTGGTCGTGCCGGTGCTGGAGGAGCTGATCGCGCAGGTGCGCGCCGATGCCTAGGGCCGGACTCACACCCGAGCTGGTGGTCGCCGAGGCCGCCCGGCTGGTGGACGAGCAGGGCTGGGAGGCGCTGTCGCTGGCCGCGGTGGCCAAGCGGTTCGGCGTGGCCGTGCCCAGCCTGTACAAGCACGTGGAAGGTCTGCCGGGGCTGCGGAGCGGCATAGCGGTGCTGGCCGCGAACGAGATCGGCGAGGCCGTCCAGCGGGCGGCGGTGGGCCGCTCCGGGCCGGACGCGCTGCGCGCCTGCGCCGACGCCTACCGCGCCTACGCCCACGCGCATCCCGGGCGCTACGTCCACCTGCAGCGGCTCCCCCGGATGGCCGCTCCCGACGCGAAGCTGGACACCGACCCGGTCGCGGTGCTGGCGGCGGTGCTGCGCGGGTTCGGGATCACCGAGGACCGGTCGGTGCACGCGGTCCGGGCGCTGCGCAGCGCGCTCCACGGCTTCGTGGACCTGGAGGTGCAGGGCGGGTTCGGCCTCCCCGAGGACGTGGACGAGAGTTTCGCGCTGCTGGTGGAGGGGTTCGTACGCGCTTACCGGGACTGGCCCGGGAACGGGGACGGCGGCGGGGCGGCCCGCGGACGGAGGGCGGACTGATGCTGGCGGGGCACTTCGGGGTGGCCGGGATCGTCAAGGCGTGGCGGCCGGAGATACCGATGGCGGCGCTGCTGGTGGCCTCGCAGGTCCCCGACCTGGTGTTCGCGCCGCTGGCCGCGCTGGGCGCGGAGTCCATGGCGCCCGCCGACCCCGGGCTGAGCGGGTACGGGTCGCTGCTCATCACGGCGCCGTTCTCGCACGCCCTGGTGTCGAACGTAGTGTTCGCGGCGGTCGTGGGACTGCTGGTGCACGTGTTCCTGCGGGGGCGGTGGGGTTCCCATGCCGGGTGGGTGCTGGGCGGGGTGGTGTTCTCGCACTGGCTGCTCGACCTGCTGGTGCACCGGCCCGACATGCCGCTGCTGCCCGGCGGTTCCGGACCGCCGCTGCTGGGCCTGGGCCTGTGGGAGGTCCCCGCGGCGGCGGCCGTGGTGGAGGGCGCGCTGGTGGCGGCCGGGGCGCTGCTGTACGGGTGGCGCACGCTGCGGGACCTGCCGGACCACCGGGGGCGGGCGTGGGCGTACAGCGCGGGTGTGGGGCTGCTCCTGGCCGGATCGTTCGTGTTCGACCTCTTCGCCTCCTGAGCCCCTCCCAACCCACGGGCACCAGGGGACGGCGGACCGCTCGGCGGCCCCCGTTCCGGTCGGCCGGATCGGGGGCGGCATCGCCGAATGTTCCCGACCGGCCCCGGAATGCGACAAGCTGGAGGTCGGCGCCGCTCCACGGCGGCGCGCCCCGTTCACCAGCCCGTGGAGTTCCCTCATGGCCGATAAGAAGTCGTCGTCGAAGCTGGGCGGGATCATCTCCGCCGTCGTCGGCGCGATCGTCGTCGCAGCGTTCGTCCTGTACCAGCTCGGGATCATCGACCTGGGCCTGGAGGAGGACACCGGCGCCCCGCGGGACGGCGCCCCCTCCTCCCCCTCCGGGGAGGTGTCCGTCGAGCAGGCCCGGACCATGCTGGACGAGCTGACCGTCGAGGCGGAGAACGACCCGCCCGGATACGACCGCGCGATGTTCCCCCACTGGAGCAGCCAGGACGGGTGCGACACCCGGCAGACGGTGCTGGAGCGCTCCGGCGAGAACGTGGAGATGAACGAGGACTGCCGCGCGGTCTCCGGGTCCTGGTACAGCGCCTACGACGGCGAGACCTTCACCGACCCCCAGGACCTCGACATCGACCACATGGTGCCGCTGAAGGAGGGCTGGCGCTCGGGGGCCCACGCGTGGACCACCGAGGAGCGGGAGCGGTTCGCCAACGACCTGGAGTCGTCGCCGCAGCTGTGGGCGGTGAGCGCCACGACCAACCGGTCCAAGGGCGACGCCGACCCCGCCGACTGGATGCCCCCGCTGGAGTCCGTGCACTGCGAGTACGCGGCCGCGTGGATCGAGGTCAAGCACGTGTGGGACCTGAGCGTGGACACCGACGAGGAGGCCGCGCTCCGCGGGGTGCTGGACGGCTGCTGAGCCGCCGCCCCGGCGCCGCCCGCGGGGCGGCTCCGGGACCGGGCCGGCCCGGCGTACCGCGGAGGACGTCCGCGGCGCGCCGGGCCGCTCCCTTCTCAGCGGGGGTCGGCGAGGGTGATCCCCCGGGCGGTGGCCAGCAGTTCTTCGGGGCCGAGGATCCCGAAGGCGTCGCGGACCTCCACCGCGACGCCCGTGCCCGGGGTCCAGAAGGCCTCGGTCTCACCGTGCAGCGCCGGGACCCCGCCGTTGTCGAACGGGGTGAGCTCCCACTCGTCGGGGTCGCGCTCGTGGTACTCGGCGAGGAAGGCCCGCAGCGCGTCCAGGTCGGTGAGCCCGTCCCCGCGCAGGACCAGGACCTGGAGCACCACCTCGGCGCCTCCCCCCTCCCGGGGGCGTTCCCACACCCTGCTGGAGAAGGCGACGTCCCCCCACTCGTACTCGAAGTCGGAGACCGAGGTCCGGTCGTCGATCGCCACTGGCAGATGTCCGATGCTGAAGCCGTCCAACTCTCCCCCTCGTAGGTCGGTGACGGCGGCGGCCGTCGTGAGCGCGAGCGTGAACACCGCGGCGAGGAACGCCGCGAGCGGGCGGATGAAGGACATGGGACCTCCGACCGGCGCGGTGCGGGACCTTCCCGGACCGTCCGGCTCCCTTTCATGCTGGGCCGCGCACGAGGTCCGGACCAGCGTGTTCCGGAACCTGTGGATAACCCCGTTGCGACACGCGCCGCCACCCGGTTCCGTCCCCTTCCCGCTCGTGCCCGGGTCAATCCGGCGGGACGGCGGACGGCGGGGGACGGGCGGGGGACATCGGGTGCCGTCCGGGGGAACGGGAACCGGACGGGGGCGGGGATGGGGACGGGTACGGCCGCCCCGGGGCCGGTCGTACCCGGGCGGCCGGGAACGGTCATGTCCGGGGCGGTCGTGGCCGCTCCCTTCTGAGTCCGGTCGCCGCCGATCCGTCGAGAAAGCGCGCGCAGGCGGAGGGCCGCTCGTGCCCGGGGGCCGGGACCGGTCGGGACCGGGTCGGCACCGGTCAGTGGAGGAAGCGCGCACGGGCGGAGGGCCGGTCGTGGCCGGGGTGGCCGGTGCCGACCGCCTACGGGGCCGGGCGGCACCGGGCTGCGAAGAGGGCGCACACCGGCGGAGGACCGGTCCGGGCCGGGCGGCGCCGGTCCGCGGAGAGGGCGCGCACGGGCTAAGGGCCCTGCGGGCGGACCGGACACCGCGGACGCTACAGGGAGCGCAGGCCGACGAGGACGGCGTGCAGGATGTCCTTGCGGGCCAGCGGGCGGGAGGGACCGCACCGCTGCAGGGAGCCGTCCGCGATCATGCGGGCGGCCATCGCCCTGACCTGGCCGACGGGGAGGTTGACCTCGGCGGCCAGCTCGACGACGGTGCGGGCCCGCAGGGCGTGGCGGAGGATGGCCTCGCGCTCCGGGCGCAGCCATTCCCGGCGCCCCGGGGTGCGCGCGGCGACCACCAGGGTGAGCAGGTCCAGCGTCTCGGGTCCCGGGCCCGGGTCCGCTCCGTCCGGGTCCCCCGCGGCCACGGCGAACGGGCGCAGGAACCGCTCCTCGGCCCGGTCCGGGTCGGCCCCGCCGTCGGGGTCGAGGTCCGCGCCCTCCCCTACGTGCCGGGCCACGGCCCGGCGTCTGTCATGGCTCACTGTGTCCTCCCGGTGGTGTGGGAGCCGGTACTCGGGGGACGTCCCGCTCGCGGGGCACGGGGCGTTTGGGCAGGGGCGCCCGCTCCGGGTCCGGAGGGCCGTCCGGGGCCCGCCGGGAGTGCCGGGGGCCCTCGGCGCGGTCGTCGGGGACACCGCGCGGGTCCCCGTCGGCGGGCCGGCCCTCCGGGGCCGGGAAGGGCGCGGTCGGCGCGCCGTCCGGCCACGGGCCGACCGGGCGGCCGCGGTCGGGGCCGACGGGGCGGGGGCCGGTGAACCCCGGGGGCAGGTCGCGGCGGGGGGCCGGGCGGCCGTTCTCGGGCGCCGTGCCGGGACGCGGCGGGGCCGGGTCGGGGCGGCGGTGCTCCGCCGTCAGGTGGGGCAGGGGTTCGGTGGGGTCGCCCGGGTACCCGCCCGGGGCACCGGGCACCGCCCCGGGGCCGGTGGCACGGAAGGGATCGGTGCGGTGCCGCGGTTCGGCGTGGTGTCGGCTGAGGTCGCCGAGCACCTCCTGCGGGCCGCTGTCCCCCCAGCGCACGTCCCACTGTCGGCCGGTGTCCGGGCCCGGGCCGCCGGGGCCGGGGTCCGCGGAGTACCGCTGTCGCCGCTCGCCGGCCGGCACGTCCTCGAAGGCGGGCGGTTCGGCGAACAGGTCGATCTCGCCCGGGGCGTCGGCCGGGTGCGGCCCGCGCGGGGGCTCCCCGGCCGGCGGGCGGGGGTCGACCGGTGCCTGCGGGCCGGTGGTCCGGACACGGTCGGCGTCCGGGCCGGGCCCGCCCGGGGCGTCGCCCGCGGCGGCCCGGGGTCCGACGCTCCGGACCGGGCCCGTGTGGACGCCGGTCCCGTCGCCGGGGGCCGCCTGAGCGCCGGTGCCCGGGAGCCGGTGCGGGCCCGTCTCCCCGCCGCCGGAGGCGGTCCGGGGTCCGGTGACCGGGATCGCGCCCGAGTGGGGGGCCGACCGGCCGGTGCCGGGGTCGGGGACCGGGCGGGGACCGGTGTCCCGGACCGGTTCGGGGCGCGGGTCCGGCTCCACTGGGCCGTCGGCGGCGAAGGCGGCCCGGGGCCCGGTGGGCCGGGGCGGGTCGGTGTACGGGTTCGGGGCGCCCGAGGGCCCGACGCGCTCGGGGGGCGTTCCGGTGCGGGGGTCCGGCTCCGCAGAGTCGCCGGTGTCGGGGCCGTCGGCGGCGACCGGCCGCAGGTCGGGCCCGCCCTCCGGGGCGGCCCAGCGTTCCGGCTCGCGTTCGGGGCGCACGCCCGCGGGGGCGGCCCCGGTCCGGGCCTCCGACAGGCCGAACGCCCGGCGCACGTCCCCCTCGGCGGGAGCCGCCGCGGCCGGGACCACGCCGCGCGGGCCGGCGGCCGGCGGTGCGTCGGCGGGCTCCAGCAGGGACTTGGGGACGAGGGTGATCGCCCGGGTGCCCCCGTACGGCGAGGGCTCCAGCCACACCCGCACGCCGTGGCGTTCGGCCAGTCGGGCCACCACGAACAGTCCCAGCCTGGGGTCGTCGGGCAGCGCCATCACGTCGAACTCCGGCGGCCGCGCCAGGGTGCGGCGGGCCTGCTCGTACCCGTGCTCGGACATGCCCAGGCCGCGGTCCTCGACCTCCACCAGCAGTCCCTCCGGGCAGGGGCCGCAGCCCACGTCCACCGGGGTGCCCGCCGGGGAGAACTGGGTGGCGTTCTCGATCAGCTCGGCCAGCAGGTGCACGATGTCGGCGACGGCCTGGCCGTGCATGAGCATGCGGGGCGCCGAGGTCAGCCGGACCCGTTCGAAGTCCTCGGTCTCGGCGATGGCGGCGCGCAGCACGTCCACCAGGGGGCGCGGCTGGCGCCAGCGGCGGGCGGACTGGCCCCCGCCGAGGATGATGAGGTTGTCGGCGTACCGGCGGGCCCGGGTGGTGAGGTGGTCGAGCCGGAAAAGCCGGCCGAGGGCCTCGGGGTCCTGTTCGTCGTACTCGATCTCGTCGAGCAGCCGCAGCTGGCGCTGGACGAGGTTCTGGTTGCGGAAGGCGATGCCCAGGAACGCCTTGTTGGCGCCGCGGCGGATCTCCGCCTGCCGCACGGCCGCCTCGACGGCGGTGAGCTGGGCGCTGTCGAACGCCTCGGCGACCTGGCCGATCTCGTCGTCGCCGAACTCGTCCAGCGGGGGCAGCTCCTCGTGGGCGTCCACCCGGTCCCCGCGCTGGGCCCGCTCGACGATGTCGGGCAGGTCGTCGTCGCGCTCCATGACGCGTTCGCGCAGCAGGGCGAGCCGGTCGGTGAGGCGCCGGGAGGAGCGGCGGACGGTGGCCAGGGCGATGGCGCCGCCGGCCAGGCTGACCAGGGCGGCCGCCACCCCGAAGGACACCTGGGCGAGGGAGGCCCTCCAGGCCAGGTCCACGGTCCGGTCGGCCTGGGCGCGGGCCAGCTCGTCGATCAGGGCGACGGAGGCGCCGGAGGACTCGTCCCAGTCGGCGACGTCGACGTCGACGGCGGTGTTCCACTCCGGGGGCGAGCCCTGCCCGGGGTCGTCGGCGGCGGTCGCCGGGGAGCGGGTGACGACCCCGCGGCTGATGTCCTCGGCCCGGATCCAGGCCGGGTCGGCCGCCATCTCCTCCTGCCGGGCGCCCACGGCCGGTGAGAGCAGGGGGGCGGCCTCGGCCAGGGTGTCGCGGTAGGAGGCGGTGAGGTAGGTGAAGTGGGCGGTCTCCTCGTAGCCCATCGTGCCGCGGGCGGCGACCCCGGCCAGGAGGGCGTCGGCGGTGGAGTACTCGGCGGCGGCGCGCAGGAGCTCGCTGGTCAGGACGGCGTCGGTGAGGTTCTCCCCGCCGTCGGTGGTGTGCACCAGGGCGGTGGTGACGGCGGTGGCGCCGTCGAGGACCTCCGCGTAGCCGACCAGGATCTGCTCCTGGACGGCGGAGCCGTCGTCCAGGGCGGTGCGCAGGGCCGGCAGGGTCTCGGCGGCCTCGGTGAACGCGTCGGCGCTGCGGCGGACCTCGTCGTCGCGGGTGGCCTCCAGGCGCCCGGCGAAGCCGACGGCGTCGGCGACGGCGGCGTCGGTGCGGGAGCGCTGCTCGCGCAGGGCCTCGGTGTCGACGGCCTCCCCCGCTTCGAGGCGGCCCAGGTGGACCAGGCCCATGCGGCGCTCGGAGCGCAGCTCCAGAACGGCGGCGGCGAAGACCTCGGTGCCCTCGCGGGCCTGGACGACGGCGCCCATGAGCCGGACGGCCTGGACGGTGCCGACCGCGGCGACGATCAGCCACAGGGCCAGGAAGCACAGGCTCGGCACGAGCACGATGCGGTTGAGCTGCCCACGGATCGTGGACGCTTTGACGCGGGTTCTGCGCATGGCCCCTCCAGCCTGTGCGGGTGCCGGGCCGGGGGGCCTCGGCGGCTTTCGGTCGTGCCGAGGCTATCGAAAAATCATGGCGGAACGCTGTCAAATGATTACTACGAGTTGTCTTCGGAGATACGGAAGACCCGTGACGACCTTCCCGAACGCCCTCGAAGCTCCAGGTCGAGGCGCCTGTGAACGGCGGCGGGGCCGCCCGCAGAAGCGGACGGCCCCGTGAACACGCCTCATCCCACGGCGTGTCGCCGTGCTCAGGCCTCCGGACGGTGGCGCGAACCGACCGGGGCGGGCAGCTGGTCGGCGGTCGGCGGCTGCTCCACGCCCAGCGAGTTGAGGATCTCGGCGTAGCGCAGCGCGGCGATCTTGCCGAGCAGGCCGTCGGCGCCCAGCGGGGCGCCCAGGCGCGCGCCGAACCGCTCCGCGGTGGCCGACAGGTCCGCGCGCAGCTCCGGGCCCAGGGCGCTGGGGGCGATGACCGGGCGGCGGCAGCCGCCCTGGCGCAGCTGCCCGATGGCCTGCTCCAGGGCCGCCTCGTTCTCCAGGTCGGCGGGCAGCACGGTCAGTCCCAGGCGGGCGGCCAGCAGGACGGCGGTCACCCCGGCCGCGGCCACGGCGGCCTCGCCGCCGACCGCGCCGACCACCACTCCGTCGGCCATACCGGTGTCGCGGGCCACGACGCTGATCAGGCGCATGCGGTCGGCCCGCACGTAGCCGCTCTCAGCGAGCCGCAGGTGCAGGACCTCGGCGAGCATCGGGTGCGGGCCCAGGCCCTCGCTGACGCGCACGTCGGCGCCGGAGGCGCGCACGGCGGCGTCGATGGCGGCCGAGACCCCGGCGTGCGGGGCGGTGACCAGGGGGACGACCACACCGGTCAGCGGCCGCTCGCCGTCGCCCTGCAGGCCGGACAGCGCCTCGGCGAGGGTCTCCTCGTCGCCTTCCAGGTGCCCGTGGCGGATCGTCACCTCGGGCCGGTAGGCGCGCACCAGGTCGGCCATGCGGGCGCCGATGGACTCACCGTCGACGCCCCGGGCCCGCTCGGCGGTGCCGGGGACCGCCATGATCAGGGTCGGGGTCCCGAACCAGTCGTCGAAGGACAGCGGGTTCCGATGGCGGCCGGACCGCCGCTTGGGCAGTTCGCGTGGGGGGAGTCGATCTGAGTTTCGCATACCAGGATTCAGGATGAGAGGCGGACGGATCGCCCGGTCGGAGCGTTGTCACTGACGCGCCATTGTAGCGTTCCAGGGCATATCCACGGGTGTGTCTCCCGAACGTACACCGGACCGTTCCCCCGCCGGCGGGGCGGGGTACCACCCCGGCGGGCTCACCCGCTCAGGGCCGGCCTGCGGCCGTGGATGACATGGGTGACCAGGGCGACCAGCACGTCCCGGCAGGAGGCGCGGTCGCGGGCGTCGGCGAGGACGACGGGCACCGAGGCGTCCACGTCCAGGGCCCTGCGCACCTCCTCGGGGTCGTAGTCCTCGGCGCCCTCGAAGCGGTTGACCGCCACCACGAAGGGCACGCCGCGGCGCTCGAAGAAGTCCACCGCGTGGAAACAGGTCTCCAGGCGGCGGGTGTCGGCCAGGACCACCGCGCCCAGGGCGCCCTCGGCGAGCTCGTCCCACATGAACCAGAAGCGGTCCTGCCCGGGCGTGCCGAACAGGTAGAGGACGACGTCGGGGTTGACGGTGATGCGGCCGAAGTCCAGGGCGACGGTGGTGGTGGTCTTGTCCTCCACTCCCCCGAGGTCGTCGATCCCGTAGCTGGCCTCGGTCATCACCTCCTCCGTGCTCAACGGGGTGATCTCGCTGACCGAGGCCACCATGGTGGTCTTCCCGGCGCCGAAGCCGCCGGCGATGATGATCTTGACCGCCTGGGGGATCGCCTCGGCCTCCCCCGGCCTGGTCTCAGAGTCTGCGGATGCCATCGAGTACCGCCTGCAGCACTTTCTTCTCGGGGAGCTGGGAGATGGGCGTCGCCGCCCGGGTGCGGATGTCGCCGTCGGCGAGCAGGTCGCCCAGCAGCACCCGGACCACGGTGAGGGGGATGTCGAGCCGGGCGGAGACCTCGGCCACCGAGATGGGCCTGCGGCACAGCTCGAGGATGGCCCGGCGCTCGGGTTCCAGCGGCCGCTCGCGCCGGTCGCGGGCGGCCACCACGATGGTGATGAGGTCGAGCCGGGGGCCCGCGGCGGTGGGCCGGACCCGGCCGCGGGTCAGCGTGTAGGGGCGGACCAGGGCCCCCTCCACGGTGCCGCCGGGGGACAGTCCCTCGGCGGGGCCCTCGGACGTGGGGTGCCCGCGCCCGGGGTGCCAGGGCGCGGCGGTGCGGCGGGAGGCCGGGCTCCGGCGTTCCTCCTGCGCGGTCATGAGCCGGCACCCCCGGTGGTGGTGAGCTCGCCGGGCCGGCGGGGCGCGGCGGTGAGGAACTGGCCCACCCGCTTGACCCGCAGGTTCATCTCGTAGGCGACCAGGCCCACGTCGGCGTCCTCGGTGGCCAGCACCGCCAGGCAGGCCCCGGCCCCGGCGGCGGTCACGAAGAGGTAGGAGCGCTCCATCTCCACCACGGTCTGGCGGACGTCGCCGCCGCCGAAGTGGCGGCCGGTGCCCCGGGCCAGGCTCTGGAAGGCGGAGGCCAGGGCCGACAGGTGTTCGGCGTCCTCGGGAGGCAGGTCCCGGGACCGGCCCAGGAGGAGTCCGTCGGCCGACAGCACGATCGCGTGCGCGGCCCCCACGACCCGGTCGGCCAGGTCGTCCAGGAGCCAGTCGAGGTTGTCCACGGCGTTGCTCTTGCCCACCATCTCAGTCGTTCTCTCCCGTGTGGTCGTCGGTGCTGCCACCGACATGGCTGTCGTACTGCCGCCCGTCACCGTCACCGTCGACGTCCGCGGCGCGGCCCCGGCGGGTCCCCGCGCTGAAGGCGTCCATCATCCGGCGGGCCTCCTCCGGGCTGCGGGCGCTCGGCGGCGGGGCCTGCTCCTCCCCCGGTTCCGGTGCGGGCGAATGTCTGAGCTGGGGGGCGAGGCTGGCCTGCCGCCTGCGCCGGGGCAGGTCGGGACGGTCCCCGCCGGCCGCCGCGCGGTCGGCGGTGCGGGAGGGGCCGTCCGCGGGTGCGCCGTCGTGCGCCCCGTCCGGGGCCGGCAGGTCGGGGACGCTGCGCAGGAGCGGGGCGCGGTGCCCGGCGCCGTCCCCGTCGGGCGGGGGCACCGGGCGCAGCCGGGGCCGGGGCGGCGCGGCCCCGTCGTCGGCGACCAGGACGCCGACCGCGGTCCCGGCGTCCGCCCCCTCCTGGGCCGGGGCGTGCTGAACGCGGCGCGCGGCGGGCCGGGAGTGGTCGGGCGCCGCCCCGGCGGCGGTGAACAGCGCTCCGGGCAGGAGCACGACGGCGCGGGTGCCGCCGTAGGGCGAGGGCCGCAGCTCGACCTGGACGTCGTGCTTGACGGCCAGCCGGGCGACCACGAACAGGCCCAGGCGGGCGTCGGTGCCCGGCGCCATGACGTCGAACTCGGGCGCCTCGCTGAGGGTGGTGTTGGCGCGGGTCAGGGCGTCCTCGGTCATGCCCAGGCCGCGGTCCTCGATCTCGACGGCCACGCCCTTGGGCACGGACTCTGCGGAGATGGTGACGTCGGTGTGCGGGGGCGAGTAGGCGGTGGCGTTCTCCACCAGCTCGGCGAGGAGGTGGATGACGTCGGCGACGGCGGCGCCGGCCAGGGACAGCTCGGGCACGGCGGTGACGTGGACCCGGGCGTACTCCTCGGTCTCCGACACGGCGCCCCGCAGGATGTCGATCAGCGGGATCGGCCGGCGCCAGCGCCGCCCGGGCCGGGCGCCGCCGAGGATGATGAGGTTCTCGGCGTGGCGGCGGCCGCGGGTGGCCAGGTGGTCGAGCCGGAAGATGCTCTCCAGCAGGTCGGGGTCGTCCTCCTCGCGCTCGATCCGGTCCAGCAGCTGGAGCTGGCGCTGCACGAGCGACTGGTTGCGGTGGGCGATGCCCAGGAAGACCCGGTTGACCCCCGACCTCAGCTCGGCCTGTTTGACGGTGGCGGCGACGGCGGTGCGCTGGGCGATGTTGAAGGCGTCGGCGACCTGGCCGACCTCGTCGTCGCCGTGGTCGAGCTGCTTGATCTCGGCGTCGGGGTCGACGCTCTCCCCGGCCTCCAGGCGGCGCACGATGCGGGGCAGGTCGACGCGGGCGACGCCCAGGGTCTCGGCGCGCAGCCGGGCCAGCCGGCGGGTGAGGCGTCCGGCGGAGCGGGCGGCCACCCCGTAGGCGACGGTGCCCGCGAACAGGGAGGTGATGCCGCCGCCCAGGGCGAGGCTGAGCATCCAGGCGCTGGCGGCCTCGGTGGCGGTGACCACGTCGCCGGCCCGGCGGGCGGTGAGGTCGGCCAGTTCGGTGTTGACCCGGTCGGCCTCGGCCCGCCAGTCGGCCAGCCCGGCGGGCGGCGAGGTGTCGCGGACGATCTCGGCGGTGACCGGGTCGAGGGAGGCGGGCGCCTCGTGGGAGCCGATGGCCGCGCCGATCTCCAGGAGCCGCTGCCAGGGGCCGCTCCGCGTGACGGCCGCGGGGGTGGGCGCCCCGGCGTCGTCCCCGGGGTGGACGGTGTCCAGGCGCAGGCGGGCGTCGTGGAGCAGGGCGGTGATCCGCGTCTGCTCGTCCCGGGTGAGGTCGCCGCGGACGGCCACGGCGGCGACCAGGGCGTCGGCGTGGCTGAAGGACTCCTGGGCCCAGAGCAGGTCGGTGGTGGCGGCGGCCTCGGCGGAGGCGCCGCCGTCGTCCAGGGAGCGGATGGTGCCGGAGTACAGGCGGATGCCCCGGTGGATCGCCGAGGTGTAGGCCTCCAGGGTGTCGGCGCCGGCGGCCGGGGGGTCGGCCAGAGCGGCGGTGCGGGCCGCGGCGACGGCGTCGAAGGAGGCCAGGAGGTCCTCGGTGAGGGCGGGGGTGCCGGGGTCGTCCCGGTCGCCCAGGGAGCCGTCGAGGCCGCGGACGGTGTCGACGGCCTCGTCGGTGAGGCGGGCGCGGTCGGCCAGGGCCCGGCGGCTCCCGGACCCGGGGTCGGCCAGGTACTCGGCGGCCAGGCGGCGCTCCTCCTGCAGCCGGGTGAGCGCGGTGACCAGGTGGATGCCCGCCCGGCCCTCGGCCACCGCCGAGCGCAGCGAGACGGCCTGGGCCAGCGTCGCCATGCTGAGCAGGACGAACAGGGCCAGGAAGGTGATGCTCGGGATCAGCACGATCCTGTTGAGCTGCGCCCGGATGCCGCGGCCTCGGCCTCCCGGTCTTCCCATTGCGCTCCTCCAGCGGACTGACCGCGGGCACCGGTCGGCGTGGTTCCGACGCGG
This sequence comes from Nocardiopsis sp. NPDC006139, assembly GCF_040614155.1. NCBI lineage: Bacteria > Bacillati > Actinomycetota > Actinomycetes > Streptosporangiales > Nocardiopsidaceae > Nocardiopsis > Nocardiopsis sp. NPDC006139. The sequence goes on along the minus strand of NZ_JBEXTT010000036.1, from coordinate 24,100 downwards.
ATCATCACCGTGTGCACCGGAGAGGGCACTCAGCGGCACCCGCGGACTTCGGACGCTATCGCACCGTCGGACGGGCCGCCGGGGAAACGGCGAAATACACCCGGGTCCGGGTGCCCGCCGCGCGTTCGGCACCCGGGGACCGCCCCGGCGCCCGCCCCGTGCCGGGAGGGGGAAGCGCGGCAGGGCGCCCCGAGGTCTCGGGACGCCCTGCCGTGTGGACCGCTGGAATGGACTAGGACCTGTCCTTGAACATCCTCCTGTGCCATGGGGGGTTCGCGAGGCGCCGGCGGGGTTCTGGAGGCCCCGCAGGAGCGGTCCTCAAGGGAAGCCTGTGGCCGTAGGCCATCCGTTGAGGGTGGCGGTGGGCGACGGGCGGGCGAGGACCGCACCGGAGGTTCAAAAGAACGCGGTCTAGGAGAAGGCCTTGCGGTTCTCCTCGACGGCGGCGCGGAGCCGTTCGAGCTGTTCCGCGACGCGGACGGGCGCGGTGCCGCCCCGGCCGGCGCGCGAGGCCAGGGAGCCCTCCACCGCCAGCACCTCGCGCACCGCGGGGGTCAGGTGCGGGGAGATCGCGGCGAAGTCGTCGTCGGACAGGTCGGGCAGGTCGATGCCGCGCTCCTCGCACACCCGCACGCAGGTCCCGGCGATCTCGTGGGCGTCGCGGAACGGCACCCGCTCGCGGACCAGCCACTCGGCGATGTCGGTGGCCAGCGAGAAGCCCTGCGGGGCCAGCTCGGCCATCCGGTCGGTGTGGAAGGTCAGGGTCGCGACCATGCCGGTCATCGCGGGCAGCAGCAGGTGGAGGGTGTCGACGGCGTCGAACACCGGCTCCTTGTCCTCCTGGAGGTCGCGGTTGTAGGCGAGGGGCAGGCCCTTGAGGGTCGCGAGCAGCCCGGCGAGGTCGCCGATGAGGCGGCCCGCCTTGCCGCGGGCCAGCTCGGCCACGTCCGGGTTCTTCTTCTGGGGCATGATCGACGACCCGGTGGAGAAGGCGTCGTCGAGGGTGACGAAGGAGAACTCCTTGGTCGCCCAGAGGATGACCTCCTCCGACAGCCGGGACAGGTCCACGCCGATCATGGCGGTGACGAACGCGAACTCGGCGACGACGTCGCGGGAGGCGGTGCCGTCGATGGAGTTCTCCACCGAGGCGGGGAAGCCCAGCTCGGCGGCGACGGCCTCGGGGTCCAGGCCCAGGGAGGACCCGGCCAGCGCGCCGGAGCCGTAGGCGGACACGGCGGCGCGGCGGTCCCAGTCGCGCAGGCGCTCGATGTCGCGCACCAGCGGCCAGGCGTGCGCCATGAGGTGGTGGGCCAGCAGCACCGGCTGGGCGTGCTGCAGGTGGGTGCGGCCGGGCATGGCCGCGCCGGGGTGGGCGGCGGCCTGGTCGGCCAGGGCGTTGACCAGCTCCAGCAGCCCGGCGGCGATCGCCCGGGCCTCCTCGCGCAGGTACATGCGGACGAGGGTGGCGATCTGGTCGTTGCGGGAGCGCCCGGCGCGCAGGCGCCCGCCCAGCTCGGCGCCGACCCGCTCGATGAAGCCGCGCTCCAGGGCGGTGTGCACGTCCTCGTCCTCCAGGACGGGAGTGAAGGCGCCCGAGGCGACGTCGGCCTCCAGCCGGTCGAGGCCGGCGATCATGCGGTCGAGCTCGTCCCCGGTGAGCAGTCCGGCGCGGTGCAGCGCCCGGGCGTGGGCGCGCGATCCGGCGATGTCGTGGCGGGCCAGCCGCCAGTCGAAGTGGGTGCTCAGCGACAGCCGGGCCAGGGCCTGGTCCGGTCCGCCCTCGAAGCGGCCTCCCCACAGGCGCAGCGCCTCGGGCTGGTCGGCCATGGTGTGGTTCTCCTCAACGTGGTTCGGGTGCGGTCCGCGGGCCGCCTGCGGCGCGCGGGCGCCGCTACGGCCTGCGGTCGGCCAGCCGCAGCAGCGCGGCGGCCAGCTCCTCGCCGCCCTGGGGATCGCGGGAGATGACCAGGATGGTGTCGTCTCCGGCGATCGTCCCCAGGATGGCGTGGAAGTCGGTGTGGTCGATGGCCGAGGCCAGGAACTGCGCGGCGCCCGGCGGGGTGCGGACGATGACCATGTTGGCGGACGCCTCCGCCGACACCAGCAGGTCCTCGGCCAGCCGGGTGAGCCGGGCGCCGGAGGCCTGGGACAGGTCCAGGGTGTCGGGGCGGGTGCGCTGGAGGCGTTCGCCCCCCTCCCCCGGCAGGACGTAGGCGAGGTGCCCGGCGGCGGTGCGGAGCTTGACCGCGCCGAGTTCGTCCAGGTCGCGGGAGAGGGTGGCCTGGGTGACCAGGACGCCCGTCTCGGCGAGCCGTTTGGCCAGCTCGCCCTGGGAGCGGATGTCCTCGCGGGTGAGGACCTCGGTGATGCGGGCGTGCCGCGCCGCCTTGGTCATCGGTGCGGTGGCGCCCCCGTCGACGGTCATCGTCGCACGTCCCCTTCGGCGTCGGTGTGCTCCAGCAGGAAGGCCAGCAGGGCCTTCTGGGCGTGGCGCCGGTTCTCGGCCTCGTCCCAGACGACGCTCTGGGGCCCGTCGATGACGCCCGCGGAGATCTCCTTGCCGCGGTAGGCGGGCAGGCAGTGCAGGACGATCGCCCCGGGGTCGGCGGCGGACAGGAGGTCCTCGTCGACGATGTAGGGGCGGAAGGGCGCCTCTCGGTCGGCGGCCTCGGCCTCCTGGCCCATGGAGACCCAGGTGTCGGTGGCCAGGACGTCGGCCCCGGCGGCGGCCTCGCGGGGGTCTGTGGTGACGGAGACCGATCCCCCGGTGGTGCGGGCGATCTCGGCCGCGCGGGCCAGGACCCGCGGGTCGGGGTGGTAGCCGTCGGGGGCGCCGACGCGGACGTGGAGCCCCGCGGTGGCTCCGCCCAGCAGGTAGGAGTGCGCCATGTTGTTGGCGCCGTCGCCCAGGTAGGCCAGGGTGAGCCCGGCCAGGGCGCCCTTGTGCTCGCGGACCGTCTGGAGGTCGGCCAGGATCTGGCAGGGGTGGAACTCGTCGGTGAGGGCGTTGACCACCGGAACGGTGATGTCGGCGGCCAGGGTCTCCAGGTCGGCCTGGGCGAAGGTGCGCCAGACGACGGCGGCGACCTGGCGCTGCAGGACGCGGGCGGTGTCGGCGAGGGGTTCGCCGCGGCCCATCTGGGTGCTGCCCGAGTCCAGGACCAGCGGGGCGCCGCCGAGGTCGGCGACGCCGACGCTGAAGGACAGGCGGGTGCGGGTGGAGGGCTTGTCGAAGAGGAGGGCCACGGTGCGCGGGCCGGCCAGGGGCCGGTGGGCGAAGCGGTCCTTCTTCATGGCGTCGGCGAGGTCCAGCACCCGGGCCTGCTCGGCCGGGCTCAGGTCGTCGTCGCGAAGGAAGTGCCGGGTCATGACTGCTTCTCCTTGGTGGCGGCCTCGGCGGCGTCGAGGATGGTGGGCAGGGCCTCGATGAAGACCCCGATCTGCTCGGGTGTGATGACCAGTGGCGGGGCGAGCCGGATGGCGTCGGGGGCGACCGCGTTGACCAGGAAGCCGCGGACCGCGGCCTGTTCCTGGACGTGGGCGGCGTGCGGACCGGTCAGGGTCAGGGCCCGCCACAGGCCCGAGCCTCGCTGCCCGGCCAGCAGGGGGTGGTCGATGGCGTCGAGCTGCTCGGCGAGCAGGTCCCCCATGACGGCGGTGTGGGCGAGCAGGCCCTCCTTCTCGATGGTGTCCAGGACGGCCAGGGCCGCGGCGCAGGCGATGGGGTTGCCGCCGAAGGTGGAGCCGTGGTCGCCCTTGTGGAAGGCGTCGGCGTAGCGGCCGAAGCCGACGCAGGCGCCGATGGGCAGGCCGCCGCCCAGCCCCTTGGCGAGGGTGAGGACGTCGGGGCGCACCCCGGCCTCCTGGTGCGCGAACCAGGCTCCGGTGCGGCCGATGCCGCTCTGGATCTCGTCCAGGACGAAGGCCGTGCCGGTGGCGTCGCAGATCTCGCGGACCCCGGCGAGGTAGCCCTCGGGGGCGGGGACGACCCCGGCCTCGCCCTGGGTGGGTTCGACGAACACGGCGGTGCAGCCGGTGTCGACGGCCTCGCGCAGGGCGTCGAGGTCGCCGTGGGGGACGAAGCGCACGTCCATGCCGAACGGCCCGAAGGGCTCGCGGATGGAGTCCTTGCCGGTCAGGGCCAGGGAGCCGGAGGTGCGGCCGTGGAAGCCCTTCCCCGCGGCGACGAAGTAGTGGCGGCCCGGGCCTGCGGCGCGCTTGACCAGCTTGAGGGCGGCCTCGTTGGCCTCGGTGCCGGAGTTGGAGAAGTACACCTTGGCGTCGCCGCCGAGCAGGGAGACGAGCCGCTCCGCCAGCTCGATCTCGCGCTCGTTGATGAAGAGGTTGCTGGTGTGGGCGATGGTGGCCGCCTGGTGGGCCACGGCCTTGACCAGGGCGGGGTGGCCGTGCCCCAGGGAGGAGACGGCGATGCCCGCGATGAGGTCGAGGTACTGGCGCCCGTCGGCGTCGTAGACCTCGCAGCCGCGTCCCAGGGTGAGGGCGATCGGCGGGACGCCGTAGTTGGGCATGAGCGAGGCCGAGAAGCGTTCGCGCAGTTCGGAGCCGGTCATGGCCTGCCTCCGTCGGTGTGGTCGGTGCGGGTGTCGTGGGGGCGCCAGGGGCGCGGGCGGTCTCCGGCGAGCAGGGCCGCCTCCAGTTCCTCGTCGGCGACCATCGTGCCGACACCCTGGTCGGTGAAGACCTCCAGGAGGAGGGAGTGCGGGACGCGGCCGTCGATGATGTGGGCCTGGGGCACACCGCCCTCGACGGCGGTGAGGCAGGCCTCCATCTTGGGGAGCATGCCGGAGGAGAGCGTGGGGAGCAGGGCGCGGAGCTCGTCGACGTTGAGGCGGCTGACCAGCTCGGTGTTGGCCGGGTAGTCGGCGTAGAGGCCTTCGACGTCGGTGAGCATGATGAGCTTGCTGGCGCCCAGGGCGACGGCGATCTCGGAGGCGGCGGTGTCGGCGTTGACGTTGTAGACGCCGCCGTCGTCGGCGCGGGCGACGCTGGAGACGACGGGGATGCGGCCGTCGGCCAGCAGGGCGGCGACGGCGCCCGCGTTGACCTCGGTGACCTCGCCGACGCGGCCGAGGTCGACCTCCCGGCCGTCCACCGTGACGCTCTTGCGTTCGGCGACCAGCAGGTCGGCGTCCTCGCCGGACATGCCGACGGCGAAGGGGCCGTGCCGGTTGATCAGGCCGACGATCTCGCGGTTGACCTGGCCGGTGAGGACCATGCGGACGATGTCCATGGCCTCGTCGGTGGTGACGCGCAGCCCGGCGGTGAAGGCGGACTCCACCCCGGAGCGTTCGAGCATGGCGCTGATCTGTGGGCCGCCGCCGTGGACGACGACGGGGCGCAGTCCGGCGTAGTAGAGGAAGACGACCGATTCGGCGAAGCGGACGCGCAGTTCCTCGTTGATCATGGCGTTGCCGCCGTACTTGACCACGACGGTGCGGCCGTGGAAGCGGGACAGCCAGGGCAGCGCCTCGATGAGGTTGGCGGCCTTGTCTATGGCCTGGGCCCGGTCGTCGCCGGTGGCGGCGCTGTCGGTGGCTCGGGAGATCATGTCCGGTCCTCGTGCTCCGTGGTGGCGGGGTCGGCGTCGATCTGGGCGGCCAGGTCGGCGCACACGTCGGCGAGCAGGGCCGCGAAGGCCTCCTCGTCGGGGGTGGTGCCGGCGGCCCCGCTGGCCATGAGCAGGGCGGTGTCGGCCGGTCCGGTGAACGGGGGGAGGGTCTTGGCGGCGGCGTCGGCGATGAGGGCGCGGCACCGGTCGGCGGTCAGGTCGGCGTCGGTGGTGACGATGTACAGGCCGCTGGACAGGGAGGGGTCCGGCCCCTTGGCCATGGCGCCGACGGTGTAGCCGTCCCCGCGCCGGAAGACGATCTTGACGACGGTGTCGGTGGTGCGGACGGCGTCGGCGGCGGTCAGCCCGCCGGAGCGGGAGAGTTCGGCGACGGCGGCGGTGACGCCATCGGTGAGCCGGTCCAGGGGCGGGCGGGTGCCGACGGGTCCGGCGGCGCACAGGGCGATCTCGGCCGCGGAGTCGTCGACGGCGGCCGCGGTGTGCTCGGCCAGGGCGTGGACGTCCTGGAAGCCGAGGGGGACGGTGTCGACGTTGGCGCAGCCGGAGTTGAGGACGGCGGCGCGGACCCGGCCGCCGGCCAGGACCTGGCGGGACCACAGGGCGGGGGCCGAGCGGTCGGCGCCGGAGCCGAAGACCGCCCCGGCCGCCCGGGAGGGGCCGTCGTTGACGAGGACGGCGACGTCGCGCACGCCGGGGACGGCGATGCCCGCGCTGACTCCCGCGGCCCGGAAGCCCAGGGGTGCGGTGACGCTCACGTTGTGCCTTTCCAGCTTTCCGGTGGTCAGGGGGCCACGGCGGCGAGCGGGAGGCCGGTGGTCTCGGGCAGGCCCAGGGCGAGGTTGGCGCTCTGGATCGCGCCGCCCGCGGTGCCCTTGGTGAGGTTGTCCAGGGCGGCGACGGCGACCATGCGTCCGGCGTCGGGGTCCACGGTGACCTGGACGAGGGTGGTGTTGGCGGCGAGCGTCATGGCGGTGCTGGGCCAGGTCCCCTCGGGCAGGAGGTGGACGAAGGGCTCGTCGGCGTAGGCGGTCTCGTAGGCGGCGCGGACCTGCTCCGCGGTGGTGCCGGGCCGGAGGGGGGCGGTGCAGGTGGCGAGGATGCCGCGCGGCAGGGGGGCCAGGACGGGGGTGAAGGACAGCTTGACGGGTTCGCCGGTGACCGCGGTGAGGTTCTGGACGATCTCGGGGTTGTGGCGGTGGACTCCGCCGACGCCGTAGGGAGTGAGGGCGCCCATGACCTCGCTGCCGATGAGGTTCGGCTTGGGGGCCTTGCCCGCGCCGGAGGTGCCGGTGACGGCGACGACGGTGAGGTCGGGTTCGACGAGCTGCTCGGCCAGGCCGGGGAAGAGCGCGAGGGTGGCGACGGTGACATGGCAGCCGGGGACGGCGACGCGCTTGGCGCCGGTGAGGCGCTCGCGCTGTCCGGGCAGCTCGGGCAGGCCGTAGGGCCAGGTCCCGGCGTGGGGGGTGCCGTAGAAGCGTTCCCAGGAGGAGGAGTCCACGAGCCGGAAGTCGGCGCCGCAGTCGATGACGAGGACGTCCTCGCCGAGCTGCCGGGCGATGTCGGCGGACTGGCCGTGCGGCAGGGCCAGGAACACGAGGTCGTGGCCGCGCAGGGAGTCGACGTCGGTGGGGGCCAGGACGCGGTCGGCCAGCGGGAGCAGGTGCGGCTGGTGCTGGATGAGCGGTGTCCCGGCGTTCTTGGCGGCGGTGACGGCGCCGATCTCGATGTCGGGGTGGCCGATCAGCAGGCGGAGCACCTCGCCTCCGGCGTATCCACTGGCCCCGGCGACCGCCGCGTTGTAACCCATGGTGCTCCCCTCACTCTCAATGACTGAACTATCATGCACACTGCTGCAAATTTATGCAAGCCAGATCGGAGGAAGGCCGGTGCGAGCGCGCTCACACCGGCCCCGGTACGGCGGCGTCCGGTCAGCGGCCGGCGATGCGCCCGGCGATGCCGGCGAGGCGGGAGGTGTGGGCCTTCTCCTCGGAGGTCTTGGACTCGCGGCGGTCGGCGGTGCGGTAGAGCCCGTAGATGACCTGCGTGCCGACCCAGCGCAGCGGCTCGGGCTCCCAGCCGCGCACCTGGTGGCCCACCCAGGGCAGCCGGGTGAGCTCGGTGTCCCGGCCCAGGATGAGGTCGCGCAGGGTGCGCCCGGCCAGGTTGCTGGTGGCCACGCCGCTGCCGACGTAGCCCCCGGCCCAGCCGATGCCGGTCTCGGTGTCCATGTGCACGCTGGGGCACCAGTCGCGGGGCACGCCCAGGACGCCGGACCAGGCGTGCTCGACGGGCACCTCCGCCACGTCCGGGAACATGCGGGTGAGCGCGCGCCACAGCTCGGCGATGGCCTGGGGCTGGGTGGCGCCGTCCTTGTCCTGGGCCGAGCCGAAGCGGTAGGGCACGCCCCGGCCGCCGATGGCGATGCGGTCGTCGGCGGTGCGCTGGGCGTAGACGTAGGCGTGCGCGGTGTCGCCCAGGACGTCGCGGCCCTCCCAGCCGATCTTGTCCCACACCTGGGCCGGAACGGGCTCGGTGACGATCATCGAGGAGTTCATCGGCAGCCATTCGCGGCGCTGGCCGCGCAGGGTGGAGGTGAAGCCCTCGGTGGCGCGCACGACGTGGTCGGCGTAGACGGTGCCGTGGTCGGTGACCACGGCCGGGCGGGCCACGCCCCGGCGGGGGCGGATCTCCTCCACGGCGGTGCCCTCGAAGATGGTCACCCCCAGCGCCTCGACCGCCCTGGCCAGGCCGGTGACCAGCTTGGCGGGCTGCACGCGCGCGGCGTGCGGGGAGTAGGCGCAGGCGACCGCGTCGGCGACGGCCAGGGAGGGGGTGTGCCCCTCGGGGAGCATGTGGATGTCGTCGGGCCAGTACCCCCATTCCTGGAGGTACTCGATGTCCTCGGCCAGCCGGTCGCGCTGGGCGGCGTTGGTGGCGACCAGGCGCATGCCGCCCTTGACGATGTCGGCGTCGATGCCCTCGGCGGCCGCGGCGGAGATGACCTCGTCGACGGTGCTCATCATCGCGCGTTGCAGGGCGATGAACGCGCTCTTGCCGTGTGACTGCGCGTAGCGCTCGCGGGAGCCCGCGAACTCCGCCGACAGCCACCCTCCGTTACGGCCGGAGGCGCCGAAGCCGGCGAACTCGCGCTCGACCACCGCGATGCGCAGGTCGGGCTGCGCCTTCTTGAGGTAGTAGGCGGTCCACAGCCCCGTGTACCCCGCGCCGACGACGCAGACGTCGTAGTCGGCGGTGCCGGGCAGCGGGTCCCTGCGCTCGGGAAGGCCGATGTCACGGAACCAGAAGGAGACGGAGCCGTTGGCGAACCGGGGGGACCGGGGGATCGGCCTCAGCTGCGCGGCAGTGGTGAACAGTCCCATGATTCCCCCCGGGGCCTTACCGTTGGGACCCCTCCCCCGGAGCCCTCGAACATCCGCCAACCTACACGGGAACGAAGGCCGGTGGGACGTTTTCCGTACTTTCGTACGGACACGGCGACATTCCGACCGGGGAATCGACTACCGAGCGTTTCCGACGGGTGATCCGGGGTCAGACCGTGCTGTCACGGAGCGTGCGCGCGACCGCGGACAGGGTGCGCACGCCCTCCTCGCCCAACGGCCCCAGGACGTGCTCGCGCAGACGCTCGACGTGCTTGACCCGCACCTGGCCGATGAACTCCACCCCCTGGGGGGTGAGGGTCGCGTAGACCACGCGCCGGTCGGACGAGCAGTTCTCGCGCTTGAGGTACCCCTCGCGTTCGAGCCGGTCGGCGAGCTTGGTGAAGCCGCCGGTGCTGAGACTGACCTCTCGGGCCAGGCGGCTCATCGGGAGCCGGTGTCCGGGGGTGCGCTGCAGGCGTATGAGGACCTCGAACCAGGGCCCGGCCATGTCCTTGCCGTCGGGGGTGATGCCGCGCAGCAGCCTGGGGTGGACGCCGTTCATGGCCTCGTGCAGCAGGCCCCAGGCGGTGATGAGGTCGTCGTCGGTGAGCGTCGCGGTGTCCTCGGTCGGCCGTGCGGTCATGATCCGCCCCCTCAAGAAGTATCTTCCCGAGAAACAATACCGGATGATGGGAGCACGGGAAAGTCTTTTCCAAGGAAAATATTTCATCCGGCCGGCTCCCCTGCGGCCGGGGCGCGGCCCCGGCAGCCCGAGGGCCGCCCCCCGCGGTGCTCCGCGGAAGGCGGCCCTCGGAAGAGCCGGCCTCAGTGGCGGGCGGCCACCGCGTCCAGGGCTCCGGCCAGGGTGGACACCAGGTGGTCGATCTGCTCCCAGGTGATGGTCAGCGGCGGCGAGATGAGCAGCGCCGTCGGGACCGGCCGCAGGATCACCCCGCGCGCACGCGCCTCGGCGAACACCTCCGCCGTGGTGATCCCCCTCCCGGCCAGCGCCTCCTCGGTGAGCTCCACCGCGGCCATCACCCCGGTGCCCGAGCGGACCTGCGCGACCAGCGGGTGGTCGGCCAGGGGGCGCAGGGCCCCGTCCAGCTGCCGCTCCACCTCCAGGGACACCGTGAACAGGTCCTCCCGCTCCAGGATGTCCAGGTTGGCCATGGCCGCGGCACAGGCCGTCGGGTGCCCGGCGTAGGTGGTGCCGTGCAGGAAGGGGTGGCCCTCCCGGTACCAGAACGGATCGGCCACCCGGCCGCTCACCACCACGCCGCCCAGCGGCAGGTAGCCGCTGGAGACGCCCTTGGCGAAGACGATCATGTCGGGCCGCACCCCGAAGCGCTCGATCCCGAACCAGTCGCCCAGCCGGGCGAACGCGCAGATCACGCTGTCGACGATGAACAGCACGCCGTACCGCTCGCAGATGCGGGCCACCTCGGTGAAGTAGTCCGGCGGCGGCGCGTACACCCCGCCCGCCCCGATGACGGGCTCGGCGAAGAAGGCGGCCACCCGCCCGGGGCCCACCCGCAGGATCTCCGCCTCCAGGGCGGCCGCGGAGTCGTGCGGGACCACCGACACGTCCTCGACCAGCGGCCCGTATCCGGTGCGGAACCGCTCCATGCCGATCACGCTGGTGCCGAACCCGTGCAGGCCGTGGTAGCCGCCGGTGCGGCTGATCAGGTGGACCCGCTCCGGGGCCCCGGTGACGGCGTGGAAGCGGCGGGCCAGCTTGGCCGCGGTGTCGATGGACTCCCCTCCCCCGCAGGTGAGGATCACCCGCGGGTCGTCGACCGGGGCGTGCGCGGCCAGCCGCTCGCTGAGCCGCGCCGCGGGGGCGTTGGAGAAGTCCCCGTAGACGGTGTAGGCGTCCAGGGTCAGCATCTGACGGTGGACGGCCTCGGCGATCTCGGGGCGGCCGTGGCCGACGTTGCAGTACCAGAGGCTGGCCGTGCCGTCGAGGTACCGGTCGCCGGCCTCGTCCCAGAGCCACACGCCCTCGGCGCGCGCCACCGTGAACTCGGGGCCCTTGCGGACCGTGTTCATATCGCAGAAGGTGTGCCAGAGGCGGCCGGGCTCCCGCACCTGCGGGGCGGCGGGAACGAACGGGAGAGCCGTTTCGGTCATAGGGCGACCTCCGAACCGTGGACGTGCGCGAACGACGACGCGCTGCCGGGAATACTGCGGTCCCCGCCCCCGGGCGCCCTGGGAGGGGCGGGTGCTTGCAGGCTAAATGTGGGGGACGCCTCACAGCAAGAGACGAAACGAACTTTCATGCCCCGAAACACCGGGGTCATTCCGGCTACCCCGGCACATGGTCCGGAAAACCCATGACACGCTGGGAGAACAGGGCCGAAAAAAGTTCTCCGCGTCCCCTCCACGGGAGAGCGTTCCGTCTTCCGGCGGCCATCTCCGGGAAACACGGGCCCCGGAGGACACGGGCCCGGGGAACGCGGGAGGGGCCGCCCCGTCGATGGACGGGACGGCCCCTCGCGGTGGCGCGGTGCGCCGGCGCGGCGTGTCAGGCGCGCAGCGCGGCGCCGGTGCGCTCGGCCGCCGCGGCCACGGCGGCGTCGCGGGCGGCGCCGGCCTCCTCCGCCGTCAGCGTGCGGTCGGCGGCGCGGAAGCGCAGGGTGAAGGCCACCGACTTGCGGCCCTCGCCCACCTGCTCGCCGGTGTAGACGTCGAACAGGCGCACGCTCTCCAGCAGCTCCCCGGCGCCCGCCGCCAGCGCGGCGCCGATCTCGCCGACCGGGACGGACTCGTCCACGACCAGGGCCACGTCCTGGACCGCCACCGGGTAGGTGGAGACCTCCGGGGCGACGACCGGGGTGCGGGCCCGCTCGACGCGGTCCAGCTCCAGCTCCATCGCCGCGGTGCGCTCTGGCAGCCCGAACGCCTTGACGGTGCGCGGGTGCAGCTCGCCGGCGTGGCCGACGAGCACGCGCTCGCCCCCGACCCGCACGTACAGTGCGGCGCAGCGGCCCGGGTGCCAGGGGGCGTGGGCGTCGGCCTCCGCCTCCAGCTCCACCCCGGCGACCCGGGCGACCTCGCGGGCGGCCTGGATCGCGTCGGCCCAGGTGGCCGCGCGGCCCCCGCCCCACCAGCCGGCGCGCTCGGCGTCGCCGGTGATGACGACGCCGATCCGGCGCGGCTGGGCGGGCAGGGCGGCGTCGATCAGCGCCAGCTCCTCCGCGCTCGGTCCGCGGTCGACCGGCAGGAGCGGGGCGCGGGTCGCACCCGGCTCGGGCCGGTACACCAGGCCCGTCTCGAAGAGGGCCACGTCGGTGAAACCGCGCCCCACGTTGCGGGCCAGCGCCTTGAACAGGCCCGGCAGCAGCGTGGTCCGCAGCAGCGGCTCCTCGTCGTTGAGCGGGTTGGCCAGGCGCAGGGCGACCCTGCGGGCGTCGTCGGCGGGCAGCTGGAGCCCGTCGAGGTCGCGCTCACCGGTGAACGGGTAGGACAGCACCTCGTTGTACCCGGCGTCGGCCAGGGCCCGGCCGACGGCGCGGCGCAGCCGCTGGCCCTCGGTGAGGCCGCGGCCCGAGCCGCGCGGCCGGATCGAGGGGATGTTCTCGTAGCCCTCGAACCGGATGACCTCCTCGGCCAGGTCGTTGGGGTCGGTGAGGTCGGGCCGCCAGGACGGCGGGGTGACGGTCAGGACGTCCCCGTCCGCGGCCACCTCGCAGCCGACGGCCGTCAGCCACTTCTCGGTGGTGCCGGCCGGGTAGTCGACCCCGGAGACCGAGGAGGCGTGCCCGGCCCGCACCGTGATGGGCGCGCGCGGGGCGACCCGGTCCAGGTGGGTGTAGGCGTCCTCGACGGTCGCCCCGCCCAGCTCGGCCAGCAGCCCGACGGCGCGGGTGGCGGCGGCGAGCTGGAGGCCGGAGTCCACACCGCGCTCGAAGCGGCGGGAGGCCTCCGAGGAGAGCTGGTGGCGGCGCGAGGCCCGGGCGATGTGCATCTCGTCGAAGTGGGCGGCCTCGATCAGGACCGAGGTGGAGGACAGGCCGATCTCGGTGTCCACCCCGCCCATGACCCCGGCGATCGCCTGGGCGCCGGACCCGTCGGCGATGACGATGTCGTCGGTGTCCAGGGAGCGCTGGACGTGGTCCAGTGTCTCCAGCTTCTCCCCCGCCTCGGCGGCGCGCACGGTGACGGTGCCGGTGAGGCGGTCGCGGTCCCAGGCGTGCAGCGGCTGGCCGAGCTCGAGCATCACGTAGTTGGTGATGTCGACGGCCAGGGAGACGGGGCGCACCCCGCACTGGTGCAGGCGGCGCTTCATCCACAGCGGGCTGGGCGCGTCGGGGTCGAAGCCGGTGGCGCCGCGCAGGACGAGGCTGTCGCACAGGGAGTCGTCGGCGATGGCGGCCGGGTGGCCCTCGCCCGCGGGGGCGGACGCGGCGACGTCGGCGGGGTCGTGGAACGCGACGCCGTACAGGGAGGCGGTGTCGCGGGCCACACCGCGGATCGACAGCGCGTAGCCGCGGTCGGGCGTCACCGCGATGTCGATGACGTCCTCGCGCAGGCCGAGCGGGCCGATGGCGTCCTCGCCGACCTCGCCGAAGCCCTCGGGCAGGATGACGATGCCGCTGTGGTCCTCCCACAGGCCCAGCTCGGTGGCCGAGCAGATCATGCCCTCGGACATCCGGCCGTAGGTCTTGCGGGCGCCGATCCTGAAGCCGCCGGGCAGCTCGGCGCCGGGCAGCGAGACGACGACGAGGTCGCCCTCGGCGAAGTTGCGGGCGCCGCAGATGATCTGCTGGGGCTCGCCGGTGCCGTTGGCCGACCCGACGTCCACCCGGCAGTAGCGGATGGGCTTCTTGAACCCGGTGAGCTCCTCGATCTCCAGGACGCGCCCGTAGACGACGGGGCCGGTCAGGTCGGCGCCCAGGGTGTCGACGGTCTCGACCTCGAGCCCGGCCAGCGTGAGCCGCGAGGCCAGGTCACGTGCGGTGACGTCGGCCGGCAGGTCGACGTACTCCCGCAGCCAGGAAAGGGGGACGCGCATCAGTTCTCACTCCCGAACGCCGAGGTGAAGCGGATGTCGCCCTCGACCATGTCGTGCATGTCGCGCACGCCGTGCGCGAACATCAGTGTCCGTTCGATTCCCAGGCCGAAGGCCCAGCCGCTGTAGACCTCGGGGTCGACCCCGGCGGCGACGAGCACGCGGGGGTTGACCACGCCGCAGCCGCCGAGCTCGATCCAGCCCTCGCTGGAGCAGGTGCGGCACGGGTTGTCGGGGTCGCCCACCGACGCGCCGCGGCACACGAAGCACTCCATGTCCACCTCGGCCGACGGCTCGGTGAAGGGGAAGTAGGAGGCGCGGAAGCGGGTGCGCAGGCCCTCCCCGAACATGGACCCGACGAAGGCGTCGATGGCGCCGCGCAGGTGCGCCATCGTGATGCCCTTGTCCACGACCAGGCCCTCCAGCTGGTGGAAGACCGGGCTGTGGGTGGCGTCGAGCTCGTCGGTGCGGAAGGTCTTGCCCGGCGCGACCACGTACACGGGCAGCTCGCGCGAGAGCAGCGCGCGGACCTGCACCGGCGAGGTGTGGGTGCGCATGACCATGCCGGAGTCCCCACCGCCGGGGCCCTCCACGAAGTAGGTGTCCTGCATGGTGCGGGCCGGGTGGTCGGGCTGGAAGTTGAGGGCGTCGAAGTTGAACCACTCCGCCTCGACCTCGGGGCCCTCCGCGATCTCGAAGCCCATGCCGACGAACACGTCGGCCATGCGCTCGGCGACGGTGGTCAGCGGGTGGCGGGCGCCGCGCGGGGCCCGGTCCCAGGGCAGGGTGACGTCGACCCGCTCCTCGACCAGGACGCGCTCGTCGCGCTCGGCCTCCAGGGCGGCCTGGCGCTCCTTGAGGGCCTGGCCGACGTCGCGGCGGGCGCCGCCGACGCGCTTGCCCGCGTCGGCCTTGGCCGCCGGGGGCAGCGCCCCGATCTCGCGGTTGGCCAGGGCCAGCGGAGACCGGTCGCCGGCGTGGGCGAGACGGACCTCCTTGAGTTCGGCGAGGTCCTTCGCCGCTGCGATGGCGGCCAGTGCCTCCTCGCGCATGCGGGCGACCTCGTCGGGGTGCAGGGGGGTCACCTCGACCGGGTCGAAGGAATTGTTCGGTGCAGACATGGTTGGTCACCTCACCGCCGCGTCCCCGTGCAGGAGGAAGGCGTGCGGTGGTCACGGTCCGCCGTGGGGCGGACGGGGCCGACAGGGAAGGCTCAGGGATGTCGGGCGCGCAGGGAAGGGTCCACTCACCGGTCCCGGGCACGCCGTGGAGCCCACCGGGGGCGTCGGAGGGTCTGAAGGGCTTCAGACGAACTCGGGCGTCCCGGCGGGCATGGTAAATCGGAACTCGGCACCGCCGCTGGGGGCGCGTCCGACGGTGATCGTGCCGCCGTGGGCCTCGACGAGGCCCTTGACGATGAACAGCCCGAGGCCGGTCCCGCTCCGGCGCTTGCTGCGCCAGAACTGGCGGAAGACGCGCGGAATGGTCTCGGGCGCTATGCCCTGGCCTTCGTCGCGCACCGACACCGCTGCTCCTCCCTCACACGGCTCGATCACGATACTGACAGTACCAGCGCCGTGCCGCACCCCGTTTTCCACGAGGTTGGAGAGGATCTGTTCGAGCTTGTCGGGGTCCAGCCACATCTGCGGGAGGCCTTCGCGCGTCTCGACCCGGAAGCGCTCCTCCGACTCGCCGGAGGCCACGCGTCCGGCGACGACCCGGCGCACCACCTCGGTGACGTCGACGACCTGGCGGCGGACCTCGATGCGGCCGGACTCGATGCGGGAGACGTCGAGCAGGTCGTGGATGAGCCGGGTGACGCGGTCGGCGTCGGCGTTGACGGTCTCCAGCATGAACAGCTTCTGCTTGTCGGTGAGCCGTTCCCACTTGGTGAGCAGCGTGGAGGTGAAGCCCTTGACGCTGGTCAGCGGGGAGCGCAGCTCGTGGGCGACCTCGGAGACGAGGTCGGCGCGGCTGCGCTCGGCGCGCGTGGAGGCGTCGCGCAGGGTGACGACCAGGCGGACGAGGTCGCCGCCGGGGCGGGCGCGCACGTAGCGGGCGGCGACGAGGATCTCGCGGTCGTCGGGCAGGTACAGGGCGCGCTCGGTCTGGCGGGTGCGGCCGCGGTCCCCCCCGTAGGGGTCGCTGGCCTCCCACCAGTCGTTGCCGTCCGCGCCGACCAGCGGCAGGGCGGCGCGGAAGTCGCGCCGCAGGGCGTCCGCGGCGGGGATGCCGGTGAGCTGGGCGGCCTGGGCGTTGTAGAGGATGACGCGGCCGCGGGCGTCGGCGACGACGACGCCGTCGGGCAGGTCGTCGGCGTGCAGCGGGGCGTGGCCGGTGACGGTGTCGTCCACGTCCCACAGCGGTGCGGGGGTCGGGTCGCCTCCGGTGCCGTCGTCCGGGGGGGCGTCGGAGGGGTGTGCACCCTCTCCGTCCTCCACCGGGTGATCCACCTGCCGGCCGCTGCCCACGCCTCTCCCCGCTCCCCTTGTAGGTCCACGGACGCAGGGCATCCGCGCCTGCGTGCCGCCGACCGATGGCGCCGGCATCCGCGACCACCACCGCAGATCTACCCGGCACGTCCGTCCGGTACGCCTCTTGAACAGGGATCTCCGCCCACGTCGGGGCGGGTGGCGCATCGGGGGGCGCCACCGTGATCCCGCTCAGACCCTATCGGCACCGACACCCCGTGCACGTGCATTTGCCAATGCGAGTGGCGCGTCGGCGCCGGAAATCCCCGCCGGCCCTCAGGAGCGCCGCTGCTGGCGCGCGGTGGTGTAGAGGCACACGGCCGCGGCCGTGGCCAGATTCAGGCTTTCGGCCCCGCCGTAGATGGGGACGCTGACCGCGCCGTCCGTCAGGCGGACGGTCTCCTCCGGCAGGCCCCAGGCCTCGTTGCCGAAGACCCAGCCGACCGGGCCGTCCAGGTCCCCGCCGTCGGCGACCTCGTGCAGGTCCCGCGGCCCGCCGCCGTCGGCGGCCCAGACCCGGGCACCGCGCTCGCGCAGGAAGTCGACCGCACGCGCCACCGGGACGCCCACCACGATGGGCAGGTGGAACAGGCTCCCGGCAGAGGCCCGCACGCACTTGCCGTTGTAGGGGTCCACGGAGGCGTCGGTGAAGATGACCACGTCGGCCCCGGCGGCGTCGGCGGTGCGCAGCACCGTACCCGCGTTGCCCGGGTCGCGGACGTGGGACAGGACCGCCGCCAGGCGCACGTCGCCGACCCCGTCCAGGGGGACGTCGACGAACTCGCAGACGGCGATGACGCCCTGCGGGGTGACGGTCTGGGCCAGCTCCGTCATGACGTCGAGGCTGACCCGGTGGACCGGGACGCCCGCCGTGTGGGCGGCGTCCATCAGGTCCAGGTGGCGCTGCATGGCCTCGGTCGTGGCGTACACCTCGACCACGCCGGGGGCGGTCCCGCCGTAGGGGGACCGCCCGGCACCGCCGGCGGCGGCCAGTGCTTCGCGCACGGCCTGCGGCCCCTCGGCGAGGAAGCGCCGCTCGCGCTGGCGGAAGGTGCGTTTGGCGAGCCGCCGAACCCCCTTGATCCTGGGTGACCGGACACTCGTGAACTCGTGGCTCGCCATCGCTCTACCCGTCAGACTCCGTGTGGAACCGGTCAGGCCGCGGCCTCGGCCGGAAGGGCCTTCTTGGCGGTCTCCACCAGGGTCGCGAACGCGGCCTCGTCGTTGACGGCCAGCTCGGCGAGCATACGGCGGTCGACCTCGATGCCGGCCAGCTTCAGGCCCTGCATGAAGCGGTTGTAGGTGAGGCCGTTGGCGCGGGAGGCCGCGTTGATCCGCTGGATCCACAGACGACGGAACTGGCCCTTGCGGTCCTTGCGGTCGCGGTAGGCGTAGGTCATCGAGTGGAGCATCTGCTCCTTGGCCTTGCGGTACAGGCGCGAACGCTGACCGCGGTAGCCGCTCGCCCGGTCGAGGACGACCTTGCGCTTCTTCTTGGCGTTGAGAGCCCGCTTCACGCGTGCCACTGTGACTCCCTCTTGTGTGTTCCGGCGCGCGGGGCGCGCCGACCGGCCCGACTCCGAGGAGTCCGGCGACCGGATTCGCTTCTGGTTGATCCCACCCGGCGGCCGTCACCGCGCCGCTGGGGCGCGGGGGCGCTTCCGGTGGGAGGGGAAGGTTCGCGGACTACTTGCCGAGAAGCTTCTTGATGAACTTCGCGTCCGCGGGGGCGAGCACGGCCTCGTTGCTCAGCTTGCGCTTGCGCTTGGAGGTCTTGTGCTCAAGGATGTGGTTCTTGTTGGCACGGCGGCGCATGATCTTGCCAGAGCCGGTGACCTTGAAGCGGTCCTTGGCCCCACTGTGGGTCTTGTTCTTCGGCATGTCGCCGTCGTCTCCTACTCCGTCGGCGTGTCGGTCCGCGCGCGGGGCGCGGGCGACACGGTTGTTCCGCCACTGCTTCCGTCACTGTGGCGGGGTCCCTGGACGCCGGCCGTGACGCGTTCGGATGTCCGCGCACAGCCCACCCCACCACCCGGTCCCTTCCGGCGGCCGGGCGGTGGGGGACTTCCCCGGAGCCGCTAGGCCTGTGCGTCGGGCTGTTCGCGGCGGGACTTGTCCCCCGCCGCGGCCGCGCGGGCCTCGGCCTTGTGCTCGGACCGCCGCTTGTGCGGGCCGATCACCATGACCATGTTGCGGCCGTCCTGCTTGGGCTGCGACTCCACCGTGCCAAGGTCCTGGACGTCCTCGGCGAGCCGCGCCAGCAGGCGGCGGCCCAGCTCCGGACGGGACTGCTCACGACCACGGAACATGATCGTCACCTTGACCTTGTCCCCGCTCTTGAGGAACCGCACCACGTGACCCTTCTTGGTCTCGTAGTCGTGCGGGTCGATCTTCGGGCGGAGCTTGATCTCCTTGATGATCGTGTTCGACTGGTTCTTACGGGCTTCGCGGGCCTTGACCGCTGACTCGTACTTGAACTTGCCGTAGTCCATCAGCTTGGCGACCGGCGGGCGCGCGGTCGGCGCTACCTCGACGAGGTCGAGGTCCGACTCCTGGGCGAGGCGCAGGGCGTCCTGCACGGAGACGATTCCGACCTGTTCACCGTTGGGTCCGACGAGACGGACCTCGGGCACCCGGATGCGGTCATTGATGCGGGGCTCGGCGCTGATGAGACCCCTCCCTAGCTTTCTCGGATTACCTGGGACCGGCCGCCCCTGATTGGTGCGGCCTGCTGGATCGGCCCGCCCGTCTCCGGCGGATGGACCGACCGCGTCGGGGTCTCCCTGGAAAAGCGAAAACCCCGCCAGCGTGTGCAAGCGGGGTCGATCCGGTGGACGGCACGGCGACGCGCGTATCGGACGGACTCCGCGTACGCGGGGTCCCGTCGCGACGGCGACGCATCGGGCCGACTCGGTGGACCCGCCCGGGCGTGACCCGACGGGTGGGAGGATCATCTCCGCTTGCGGTTCCAGTGTGACAGGCACACCGGACCAAGTCGATATCTCATACTACCAGTCGGGCGGACCCTCCCGGTCCGCGCCGCTCAGGAGGCGGCGCGGCGGGCCAGCTCGGCCTCCCCCGCGGCGCGCATCGCCTCGACCGGGACCCGTTCCCGGCCCGTCATCAGTCGCACCTGGGCCACCGCCTGGTGCAGCAGCATGGGGAAGCCGCCCACGACCCGGCCGCCCCGTTCCGCGACCCGGCGGGCGGCGGCGGTGGGCCAGGGGGAGTACACCACGTCGAACAGGTCCGCGCCGCTCTCGGCCAGCGGCCCGGCCAGGCCGTCGGCCGCGCCCGAGGGCAGCGACGAGACGACGAGGTCGACGCCGAGGTGGCGCTCGGCCTCGGCCAGGGGGGCGACCTCCACCGGGTGCCCCAGGCGCCCGGCGGCGGCGACCACCTCGTCGGCCCGGGAGGTGTCCCGGGCCAGGACCGTGACCGGGGCGGTGAGCCCGAGCCCGCGCAGGGCGGCCAGGGCCGAGGCCGCGGTGGCCCCGGCGCCCAGGACGGTGGCACTGCGGGGGGCGTCCACCCCGGCCTCGGCCAGGGCGGTGACGATGCCCTCGACGTCGGTGTTGTGGGCGGCCCAGCCGCCGCCCTCGCGGACCAGGGTGTTGGCCCCGCCGACGCGGACGGCCAGGTCCTCGGCCCGGTCGGCCAGCTCCAGCGCCCGCCGCTTGAGCGGCATGGTCAGCGAGAGCCCGGCCCAGTCCGGGCCGAGCCCGGCGAGGAAGGGGGCCAGCCCCTCCTCGCCGCACTCGTGCAGCCCGTAGGACCAGTCGTCCAGGCCCATCGCCGCGTAGGCGGCGGCATGCAGGACCGGGGAGAGGGAGTGGGCGACCGGCGAGCCCAGGACCGCCGCGCGCATCAGCCGCCGCTCCAGTTCTCCATGAACTCCTGCTTGAGCAGCTCGAACTCGGCCTCGCTGTCGGTGAACTCGGTGACGCCGTTCTCCGGGTCGGTGGCCACGAAGTACAGCCACGGCCCCTCCGCCGGCTCCAGCGCCGCCATTATGGCGTCCTCGCCGGGGGCGACGAAGGGCCCCGGCGGCAGGCCGGGCTTGTGGTAGGTGTCGAACCCGCTGGTGTCCGCGGCGCACGCGGCCAGCTGGTCGTTGTTCAGCGCGATGCCGTACTCGCCGATGGCGTAGAAGCAGGTGCTGTCCATGCCCAGGTTCATGTCGATCTCCAGGCGGTTGTAGATCACCCGGGAGACCTTGGGCATGTCCTCCTTGCTGCCGCTCTCGGCCTGGACGATGGAGGCGACGGCCATGACCTCGTCGGGGGTCAGGCCCAGCTCGGCGGCCCTCTCCTCCAGCCGCACCTTCTCGGCCGTCGCGTGGAACTGCTGGACCATGGTCTTGAGCATGGTCTGGGCGTCGGTGCCGGGGTCGAACATGTAGGTCGAGGGGAACAGGTACCCGGCGGCCTCGCCCTCGGCGTACTCGGGCAGGCCCAGTTCGTCGGGCCGGGAGTGGGCCGCCTCGAACTCCTCGTAGGGGACGCCGGTCGCCTCGGACAGCTCCTCCATGGCCTGCTCGTTGCGCAGGCCCTCGTTGACCGTGACCCGGCCGCCGAGGCGGTTGTCGGGGTCCAGCAGGGCCCGCACCGCGTTGTCGGCGCTCATGCCCAGGGCCAGGGAGTAGCTGCCCGGGACCAGGCCCTGGCCCCGCTCCTCCTCGGACAGGTCCTCCAGGGCGTTGGTGAACGCCCGCGGGCTGGCCACCACGCCCAGGTCGGTCAGGCCCTGGCCGACGGCGAGGCCGCTCTGGTTCTCCTCGATCACGTAGACGACCTCGCCCTCGCCCGCGCCGTCGAAGTCCGGCGGGAAGACGTAGGTGCGCATCACGAAGAACCCGCCGCCGCCGATGACCGCGATGAGCGCCAGGACGAGCAGGATCATCATGCCCTTGCCGCGCCGTTTGGCCCGGCGGCCCTCCGGCGTGCGCTGCTGCTGGGCCAGGCGGGCGCGTTTGAGCTCCTTGGCCTTCTTGCGGCTGCTGCGGCCGCCCCCGTAGGCGGCGGCGATGTCGGCCAGGGCCGGCTCTTCGTAGTCGTCGTGGTCGTCCTCTTCGGACCCGGCGTCCTCGGACGCCTCCGGCTCCTCCGCGGGCTCCTCCTCGCGGCGGCCGCGCCGGCGTCCCCCGCGGCGGGCGCCGCCGCGTCGGCCGCGGCCCCGGCCGCGCCGGGCGGGGGGCTCCTCGTCGTCGTCGGCCGGGGCGCCGTATCCGGCGTCCTCGGACTCGCCGGCCTCCTCGGGCTCGGGCGCCTCGTCGGCCGCCGCGCTCCGGCGTCGCCGGGAGCGGCGGGGGGCCTCCTGCGCCGGGGCGGCGAAGGCGTCGTCGTCGGGGGCGTCCCGGAACGGCGCGCTCTCGTGGGACCCCGTGTCGTGGGGGCCCGTGTCGCGCGGACCGGTGTCGAAGGACCCGGTGTCGTAGGAACCCGTGTCGTAGGACCCGGTGTCGTAGGAGCCCGTGTCGTGGGCTCCCGTGTCCTGCGGTGCCTGCGCCCGGCGGGCGCGGCGGCCCCGGGGCGGGGCGTCGGCGATGAACGCGCCGGACTCCGCGGGCGGCTCCTCCACCGGGCCGCGGCGGCGGCGGCCGGAGCGGGTGCGGCCCGTGTCCTCGGCGGGCTCGGCGGCCTCCTCGGCGGGGACCCCGCGGTGGCGGCGGCCGCGGCGCGGGGTGGAGTCGAAGGAACCGGAGTCGGGGGATCCGTCGCCGCGGGCGCCGCGCGGCCGCAGGTCCTCTTCGGACAGGGCGGCGAACGCCCCGGTGTCGGCGGAGCTGTTCACGCCGGGGAAGGGGACGGCGTCGAACGCCCCGGTGTCTTCGGGCAGACCGTCCAGAAAGCCGGGCTCCTCGTCCCGGCGGCCGCGCTTGCGGCCCCCGCGCCCGCGGCGCGGGGGCTCCTCGGCGGCGCGGCGGCCGCGGCGGGAGGCGCGCGGCGCCTCCTCCCCGGCCGCGGGCGGAGCGGGGTCGGGCTCGGGGCGCTCGCGGCGGGCGCGGCGCGGCGGCTCCTCCTCGGCGGGGGCGGGCCCCGCGGGCGAACCCAGGCCGGCCAGCGTGGCCAGGGCGTCCTGGGTGGTGTCGGCGGCGGGCGGCCGTCCCGCGGTGTCGGGACCGGTGTCGCGCGAGCGGCGGGCGCCGGAGCGGGCCGCACGGCCGCCGCGCAGCGCGTCGGCGGCGCCGCCGCGGCGCTGCGGCGCCGCGGGCTCCTGGTCGCGGTCGGAGCGGCCCGGGTTCAGCGGGTCGTACTCCTGGTCGGGCCGGGGAGCGTAGCGGGGGGTCCGGAACTCGCCGGTCGAGGGCCCCGGGTGCCGGGGGCCGGACGCCTCGGAGTCGGCCCACGGGGAGGCCTCCGGGCGGGCGCGTCGGCCGCGCGCGGGGCCGCCGCGCGGGTCGTAGTCGCGACCGCTGTCGCGGTCGGCGCGTCCACGATAGGGATTTTCGGGGTAGTCATCCCTGTCGTTCATGATTCTCCCTGGCTGGAGCGGACGATCTCGCCCGGGGGCCGGCCTGTCGACCGTTCCTGGTCCAAGGCGCTCTGAAGGAGGACCGTGGCCGCCGCCTGGTCGATGACCGACCGACGGGCGCGTCCGCCCTTGGCGCCCTTCTTACTGAAGGAGGCTCCGGAGAGCAGGTGTCCCTGCGCGGTCACCGTGGTGAGGCGTTCGTCGACCAGACGGACGGGGACGGGGTGCAGGAGTCCGGCCAGCGACGCCGCGAACTCCCGGGCCGACCGGGCGGCCGGCCCCTCCTCTCCTGACAGAGAGGCAGGGTAACCCACGATGACCTCCCGTGCCTCCTTCTCCAGGACCAGCAGGGCGATCCGGTTCTTGTCGCCCCTGCCGCGCGGCACCGTCTCCAGGGGGCTGGCGAGCGTACCGGAGGGGTCGCTGACGGCCACACCGATGCGGGCGTTGCCGGGGTCGACGGCCAGGCGGACACCGTTCCTCACGAGGAGCGCCCCCCGGTTCGGGGAAGGCGGCAGGGGCGGGCCGTCCCGGTACGGGTACGGCACCGCGATGGGAGAATCCTCGACACGGTGGTCCTGTTCGTCAGGTGGATCGCGGGGAAAGTCCGCGCAGACGGCCGTTTGATCGGCTGTGACGCGCCACAGTATGCCCGATTCGATGACCGTACGCAGCCCGGGTCACGCGGAGTGGGCTCCGGCTCACGGTCCGGGCGTTCGGTCCGCCGCTGTACGGGATGCGGGGCGGCCGTGGAGGCCGCATCCGAGTGTAAGTCACGCGAATCCCCCGTCATGGCGTCCGATCGCGCCCACACGGCCGGAGCCGGGAGCGCGGACGACCGCGTTCGCCCGAATCGTCACAGGTCGTGATACTACCCGGCACTGTGTGTCACGCTGTGTCACCACGCCCGTGTTGCGAAGACCACGCCGGGAGCGGCGGCCGAACGAGGGCCGCCGCCCGGCGGGCACGGGGCGCCCGGAGCCTGCTCCCGGACGTCCTCCTGTGCCGCCGGAGGTCGCGCGGCGCCGACGGGGCCGAAGGCTCCCGCCCTCGGAGGGCGCCGGGCGAGGCGGCGGTGCCGCGGTCCGCCCGCCGTCCGTCGGCTGAAACCAAGAGCTTCCTGTCAGAGACGATACGCGCATCTCTCGAACTCAGGCACAGCTACATC
>NZ_JBEXTT010000035.1:0-46455 GCF_040614155.1 Nocardiopsis sp. NPDC006139 | reverse complement strand
AACTGCTCGACGGCCTGGGCGCTGGTGGGCTTGACGGTGTCGGAGACCACGAGAACACCCCGGGCGGCGCCGTCCCAGCCGACGGCGACGGCGGTCCCGCCCGCGGCCTCCGCGGCGGCCTTGGCGCTCGCCAGTTCGGCGGGCAGCTCCTGCGACCACTCGGCGAGCAGCGAGGTGCGGCCGACCAGGACGGCGTGGCCGTCGACGATGCCCTGCACGCCCTGTCCCTCGACGTTGGCGAAGTCCTCGACCTGACCGAGCCCGCCGGTACGGGCGAGGGCGGCCTTGGCGATGGCCTGGGCGATGGGGTGCTCGGAGGCGTTCTCCAGGGCCCCGGCCAGCCGCAGCACCTCGTCCTCGCTCTGGCCGGGGGCGGTGAACACGTCGGTGAGCGTCATCCGGCCGGTGGTGACGGTGCCGGTCTTGTCCAGAACGATCGTGTCGATGCCGCGGGTGGTCTCCAGGACCTCCGGGCCCTTGATGAGGATGCCGAGCTGGGCGCCGCGCCCGGTGCCGACCAGCAGCGCGGTCGGGGTGGCCAGGCCCAGGGCGCAGGGGCAGGCGATGATGAGCACCGCGACCGCCGCGGTGAACGCCGCCGCCACCGATCCGCCGGTACCGATCCAGAAGCCGAGGGTCACGGCCGCCAGGGCGATGACGATGGGGACGAAGACGCCCGAGATCCGGTCGGCGAGGCGCTGGACCTCGGCCTTGCCGTTCTGCGCGTCCTCGACCAGGCGGGCCATCTGGGCGAGCTGTGTGTCGGATCCGACGCGGGAGGCGCGCACGACCAGGCGTCCGCCGGCGTTGACGGTGGCACCCACCACGGCGTCGCCGGGGCCGACCTCGACCGGCACGGACTCGCCGGTGAGCATGCTCATGTCGACGGCGGAGGTGCCCTCCTCCACGGTCCCGTCGGTGGCGACCTTCTCACCGGGCCGGACGATGAACAGGTCGCCCTCGGTCAGGTCGGCGGTGGGGATCCGCAGCTCGGCGCCGTCGCGCAGCACGGTGACGTCCTTGGCGCCGAGTTCGAGCAGGGCGCGCAGGGCGGCGCCGGCCCGGCGCTTGGACCGGGCCTCGAAGTAGCGTCCGGCCAGGATGAAGGTGGTGACCCCGGCGGCGACCTCCAGGTAGATGTTGGCGGAGCCGTCGGTGCGGGCGATGGTGAGCTCGAACGGGTGCGTCATGCCCGGCTCGCCCGCGGTGCCGAAGAACAGCGCGTACAGGGACCAGGCGAAGGCGGCGATCGTGCCCATGGACACCAGGGTGTCCATGGTGGCCGCGCCGAGCTTGAGGTTCTTCCAGGCGGCGATGTGGAAGGGCAGCGCGCCCCAGACGAGCACGGGCGCCGCGAGGACGAGCGAGGCCCACTGCCAGTAGGTGAACTGGAGCGCGGGGGCCATCGCCATCGCGATGACCGGCACCGACAGCAGGGCGCTGACGATGAGGCGGTCGCGCAGCGGGCGGGTCGGGTCCGCGGCCTCCGCCGCGCCGTCGTCATCGGCGGCGGCGTCGGCGGAGCGGGGCACCTCAGCGGTGTACCCGGCCTTCTCGACCTGGGCGATCAGCTCCTCGGCGGGCACCGGGTCACCGTCGAAGACCACGCGCGCCGTCTCGGTGGCGTAGTTGACGGTGGCGGTGACGCCGTCGAGCCGGTTGAGGCGCTTCTCGATGCGGCTCGCGCAGGAGGCGCAGGTCATGCCGCCGATCGCCAGCTCGATCCGCTCTCCGGACTCTCTGACGTCTCCGGTTCCGGTGTTCATCGTTGCTCCTTGAGGTCGTGGGGGTGCGCGGCAGGGGGGCGTCGTCACGGTCAGTGGGAGTGCGGCGCGTGGCTCTCCTGGTCCGTGTGCTCCTCCGCGGTGACGGTGCCGTCGGCGGTCACGGTGAACTCCGCGGTCCGCACCTCGCCGCCGTGCTTGAAGTCGAGGAAGAGCCGGTAGTCGCCGACGGAGGGCACCATGGCCTGGAAGGTGATCTCGGGCCCGGGCTCGGTCACACCATCGCCGGGCTCGCCCTCCGGGTGGACGTGCAGGTAGGCGAGGTCGCCGGCGCGCAGCGCCACGAGGTGGCCGTAGGCGCCGAGGTAGGGCTCCAGGTCGGTGACCTTCTCGCCGTCGCGGGTGACGGTGAGGGTCAGCGGGTTGGTCCGCCCGGGGACGAGGTCGCCGTCGAGGGTGACGGTGTAGCCGTCCACCTCGGCGGTCCGCTCGGCGGCGGGGAGGTCCTGCGGCTCGTGGTCGCCGGGGACGGTGAGGTCCGCGCCGAGGGTGAGGCCGCTCCCGTGCTCCTGCGGGACGAAGTCGGCGAACATCCGGTAGGCCCCGGGGGTATCCACCTCCAGCGGGACGCTCCAGGTGCCGTCCTCGGCCATCTCCGGGTGCACGTGCCGGTATCCGCTCATGTCGCGGCCGACCACGATCAGGTGCATGCGCTTGTCGTGCGACTCCTCGAACCCGGTCACGGGCTCGCCGTCGGGGCCCAGGATGCGGAACGAGAGGGTCTCCTCCTCGCCCGCCCGGTCGGGGGTCCGGACCGGGGTGA
This sequence comes from Nocardiopsis sp. NPDC006139, assembly GCF_040614155.1. Lineage (NCBI taxonomy): Bacteria > Bacillati > Actinomycetota > Actinomycetes > Streptosporangiales > Nocardiopsidaceae > Nocardiopsis > Nocardiopsis sp. NPDC006139. Next base: position 43,908 of record NZ_JBEXTT010000035.1, on the reverse strand, counting down.
GCGTGTAGCCGTCCTGGGAGATCTGGAGGCCGGAGGGGGTGGAGTGCGCGCCGTTCATGGAAGTCTCCTCATCGGTGGTGGTGCCGGTGCCGGTGGTGCCGTCGTGGCCGGTGTGCTCGCTCGCCTCGGTGGTGTCCGGGAGCAGGGGGCCCACCAGGCCGCCGGCCCCCATCGCTCCGGCGAAGGCCACGGCGAGGCCCAGTCCGTAGAGCCCGAGCTTGGCGGGGACGTTCATCGTCGGTCCTTTCCTTCCTCTGTGGCCGGATGCTTCGAGCGGTGTGCGCCGGAGCCCTCCGCGGGGGAGTTCGTCGGCGACAACTCAAGGAATACCATACCCCCCCAGGGTATACAAGTCCCCGGGACGGGGCCACTGTGACGTGTGTCCTCGAATCCGCGGACACGGCGGAGCCGGACGGCCCCTCCTCGGGCCGCCCGGCTCGCCGCGGGGACGGGTCAGACGCCCGTCCCGGCGGTCTCCCCCTCCTCGGACCGGGTCGCGGCCGCCCTCTGCGGGCGCATGAGGGCGAACCCGAGCACCGCACCCGCCACGGCCACCGCTCCGGCCCCGATGAACGCGGCCTGGAAGCCGTCGGTCAGCGCGGCCGGGTCGCCGAGCCGGTCGGCCCCCCACGCGGTGGCGACGGCGGTCATGGCCGCCAGGCCCAGGGCGGAACCGACCTGGTAGGTGGTGTTGACGATGCCCGAGGCCAGCCCCGCCTCCTCCGGGCGCGCCCCGCTGATGGAGGCGATCGTGGCCGGGATGAACACCAGCGACATGCCCAGGGCCGCGATCAGGGAGCCGGGCAGGACGTCGACGAGGTAGTCGCCCCCGGGGCGGGCCAGGGAGAGCAGGCCCAGGCCGGCGGCCAGGACCAGCAGGCCCGTCACGATCAGCGGCTTGAGGCCGAAGCGGCCGATGAGCCGGCCGGTGACGGTGGTCATGAGGAGCATCATCAGCAGCGTCATCGGCAGCAGGGCCGCGCCGCTGGGGAAGGCCCCGTACCCCAGGACCTGCTGGAGGTAGAGGTTGAGGAAGTACCACATCGGGATCCACGCGGCCCCCAGCAGGGTGATCGCCACGTTCCCGGCCAGCAGGCCGGGGGTGCGCCAGACGCCCAGGGGCATCAGCGGGGCGCGGACCAGGCGCTGGCTGACGACGAAGACCCCCAGGAGGACCGCTCCGCCGACGAGGCCGAGCAGCGTGGCCGCGGAGGTCCAGCCCTGTTCGGAGGCCTGGACGATGCCGAACACCGCCAGGGCCAGGCCGCCGGTGGCCGAGACGGCGCCCAGGAGGTCGACCGATCCGCCGCGTCCGCTCACCGCGGGCAGCAGGGCCGGGACGGCGGCCAGGGAGGCCAGTCCGATGGGGATGTAGAGGAGGAACAGCCACGGCCAGCTCAGCCATTCGGTGATGGCGCCGCCGAGGAAGACGCCGGCCGTGCCGCCCGCCGGGGCGGCCGCGCCGTAGAAGGCCAGCGCCTTGGTGCGCTCGCCGGTGTCGTGGGCGAAGATCATCATCAGCAGGGTCATCGCCGACGGCGCGATCAGCGCTCCGCCCGCGCCCTGGACCGCGCGGCCCAGGAGTTCGACCCAGGCAGTCTCGGCCGCGGCGGCCAGGACGGACCCGGCGATGAGGGTGACCCAGCCCGCGGTGAACACCCGGCGCGCGCCGAGCAGGTCGGACAGGCGTCCTCCCAGGAGCAGCAGACCGCCGAAGGCGATGACGTAGGCGTTGAAGACCCATTGCAGGGAGCTGGGGGAGAAGCCGAGGTCGCGCTGCATCTCGGGCAGGGCGACCCCGATGATCGAGGTGTCCATGATGACCATGAACTGCGCGCCGGCGAGCACCAGGAGTGCCCACCAGCGGCGGGGATCGGCTTGTGGCGTTGACATGCTGCTGTCTCCTGAACACGGTCCCGCCTCGCGGCGGACCATCGAGGGGTGGAGCTGGAGTGGTCGGGCGGGGCGGGACCGTGGGGGTTCCGTCAGACGCCCGCGAACCGGTAGCCGGCCTCGGTGACGGCCGCGCGGATCGCGTCGTCGTCGAAGCCCGAGCCCTGGACGGCGACCGTGCCGGCGGCGAGGTCGACCGTCACGCCGGTGACGCCGGCGACGCCGCCGATCCCGGTGCTGACGGAGTTCGCGCAGTGTCCGCAGGTCATTCCCTCGACCTGGTAGACCCGCGCGTCCCCGGGGGTCTCGGCGGCGGTCGTCCCGGTCTCACAGGAACAGGTGGAGCACATGGGTTCCTCCTCGTGTCGGGATACCCCCTTGGGGTATCTGGGGAACAGATTTAACATACTCCTGGGGGGTATGCAAGGGGGAGGGGTGCCCGCCGTCGCAGCCGGGGCGCGGCACGCCGCGCCCCGGCGGAGGGGTCAGCGCAGGTCGCGCCGCATCAGCACACGGGGGTGGCCGGCCAGGACCGAGGAGGTGTCGGCGGCGTGGACGAACCCGGCGCGCTCGAAGTTCCTCCGGAGTCCGGGGTAGGCCATCGTCAGGTCCACCCGGGCGTCGCCGTTGTCCAAGGGATAGGCCTCGACCACGGGTGCGCCGTGCGCCCGGGCGAACTCGACGGCCCCGGCGATCAGGGCGTGCGAGATCCCCTTCTTCCGGTGGCCCGGGCGCACGCGGACGCACCACAGCGACCACACGGGGAGGTCGTCGACGTGCGGGATTTTGCGGCTGCGGGCGAAGGAGGTGTCCGCGCGCGGCGCCACCGCGGCCCAGCCGACGGGTTCGTCGCCGTCGTAGGCGAGCACCCCCGGCGCCGGCTCGGCGCGGCACAGCCCGGCGACGTACTCGCCGCGGGCGGGGCCGCGCAGCTCCCTGTTGAGCGCGGACGGGAGCCGGTAACTGAGGCACCAGCACACGTCGGCGCCGGGTGATCTCGGTCCCACCAGGGCCCGCACGTCCTCGAACACCGAGGCGGGGCGAACGTCGACGGCCATGGCGCCAGCATGCCACGCCCGGCGCGGGGAACCGTCGCGCCCGTGCGCGGGAACCGCGCCCCGACATGAGAAAAGGCCCTGCGAACAGGGCCTTCGTTGTGTCCGAGGGGGGACTTGAACCCCCACAGCCTTAACGGCCACTAGCACCTCAAGCTAGCGCGTCTACCTATTCCGCCACCCGGACCGGTGGTATCGGGCGGCAGCGCCGCCTGACAGGTCAACAATAGCAAAGCTCCGGAGTGCCCCGAACCGCTTTTCGGGCCGGGGGTGATCATGACAGGGTCGGGGGCGACGAGCACAGTGACACGGTGGAACAGGAGCGTCCGATGACACGGGAATCCGAGGGCTTGAGCGCGGCCGAGGTCGAAGTCGTCGACCTGTGCCGGGAGCTCATCGCCTTCGACACCTCCAACTACGGCGACCACTCCGGGCCGGGCGAGCGCAAGGCGGCGGAGTACGTGGTGGGCAGGCTCGACGAGGTCGGGGTGGAGGCGACGGTCTACGAGAAGCACCCCGGACGCAGCAACGTGGTGGCGCGGATCGAGGGGGCGGACCCGAGCCGTCCCCCGCTGCTCGTCCACGGCCACCTGGACGTGGTGCCGGCCGCGGCGCAGGACTGGACGCACCACCCCTTCGCCGGGGAGATCGCGGACGGCTGCGTGTGGGGCCGCGGCGCGGTCGACATGAAGAACATGAACGCGATGGTCCTGGCGGTGCTGCGGCAGCGGCTGCGGGAGGGGCGGCGCCCGCCGCGCGACATCGTGCTGGCCTTCCTGGCCGACGAGGAGGCGGGCGGCACCTGGGGCGCCCAGTACCTGGTGGACGAGCACCCCGACCTTTTCGCCGACTGCGACGCCGCCATCAGCGAGGTCGGCGGCTTCTCCTTCACGGTGAGGGACGACCGGCGGCTCTACCTCATCGAGACCGCCGAGAAGGGCATCGCCTGGATGAAGCTGACCGCGCGCGGCACCGCCGGGCACGGTTCGATGGTCAACCGGGACAACGCGGTCACCGAGCTGGCGGCGGCGGTCGCCCGGCTGGGGGAGCACGCGTTCCCCGTGCACCTGACCCCCACGGTGCGCACGTTCCTGGAGGAGATCTGCGAGGAGTTCCGGATCCCCTTCGACGAGAACGACCTGGACGCGACGGTCGCGCGGCTGGGCCCGATCGCCCGGATGATCGGGGCGACCCTGCGCAACACCCTCAACCCGACGGTGCTCGGCGGCGGCTACAAGGCGAACGTCATCCCCGGCGAGGCGACCGCCCAGGTGGACGGGCGCTTCCTGCCCGGTACCGAGGACGACTACTTCGCCACGATCGACCGGCTGCTCGGCCCCAAGGTGAGCCGGGAGTTCATCCACCACCTGCCCGCGGTGGAGACCCCCTTCGAGGGCGGGCTGGTGAACGCCATGTCTGCGGCCCTGCTGGCGGAGGACCCCGGCGCCCGCGCCGTCCCCTACTGCCTGTCGGGCGGGACGGACGCCAAGAGCTTCTCCCGGCTGGGGGTGCGCAACTTCGGTTTCGCGCCGCTCAAGCTGCCCCCGGAGCTGGACTTCGCCGGCATGTTCCACGGCGTGGACGAGCGGGTGCCGATCGACGGGCTGCAGTTCGGGGTCCGGGTGCTGGACCGGTTCATCGAGATGAGCTGAACGGAAACCGGGACGAGCTGGAATCGGGATGACATGATCCGCCCCTACCTGCGGTGATTCGTCCCCGGGTCGCGCCGGGAACTTCTCGGCGCGGCCCCCTTGTTCGCGTGCGTCGTCACAGAACGTGATGCTACGGTGTCTGTGAGTTCAACGATGTGGTGGCTCGGGCACGTCCGCCGTGCGCCCACCGCATCCGATCCGGGCGGCGCCGTCGCACGGGACCGTCCAGCAGTCAGGAAACGAGGGGGCATCCATGGTGCTCACGGGCCGGGAGTGGTCGGTGTCGACCGACCGTGCCGCCCGTGGCGACCGTGCCCTCTGCCGCCTGCTGCTCCTGTCCGGCATCATGGCCGTCGCGTGGCTGGCCGGGGTGGGTGTCGCCCATGGCGAGACCGGCCCCGGCGGGCTCGTCGACCGGGTCCTGGGCCCCGAGGGCGTCGTCGAGGAGGCCGGCCGCTCGGCCGAGGGGGAGGTCCGGGTCACCGGCACCGCCGCCCGGGCCGCCACCGGCGCCCTGACCGGCACCGTCGTGCCCCAGGCCGCCGAGCTCCCCGAGACCGTCCTCGACGGGACCGGGGTCTCCGGAGCCCTGGAGGGCACCTCCACCGGCCGCGTCGTCGAGGACACCGCCCGCACCGTGGACGGCACCGCCCGTGAGGCGGGCCGGCTGGTCGACTCCGTCGCCACCACCGGGCGCGAAGTGGTGGGCTCCGCCGACGGCGCCCTGCGCGAAGGCGACCTGGTGGGCGGCGTCGCCGGACTCACCGAGCCCACCGGCGCCCTGGACGCCCTCGGCGACACCGTCACCGCGACGATGCCCGCCGACCTGCCGCTGGTCGGCGGCCCCGACACCCCCGCCGCGGTGGCACGCCCCGCGGTGGACCGGGCGGTCGGCTCCGCCACCGAGGCGGTCGAGCGGGCGGGCCGCGCCGAGCGCACCGCGCCCGGGTTCGCCCTGGTCACGCCCGTCGGCGGGCCGGCCGACGCGTCCGCGGGCGCCGTCGACGGCGCCTCCGGCGACGCCGACACCGACCGGGGCGAGCGCATCCGCCTCATCGCGGGCGGTTCCACCGGCCCGAGCGGCGCCGACGCCACCGGTGCGTCCGCGCCGTCGTTCCCCACGCCCGGCACCGCCGGGTTCCTGACGCCCCGGGCCGCCCACCTGGCCCCCCGGGTGCAGCGGGTCGCCCTGCCCGGCGACCCCACCCTCGTCGTGCGCGACGCCGCCGACGACCCCTCCTTCTCCCCCGACTAGCCGCGCCTTCACCCGCCGCGGTCGGTCCGGTGCGCCCTGAGCGCCCCTTCCCACCCGCTGGCTCCCCGGAGGCGCCCCCCGCTCGGGCCCCCTTTCCCAGGAGTCGGAACGACCGCGGTCCACGCAGCAATCACGACCTTCTTCGCTGACAAGGACACGCGATGACCCATCGGACCCACGCCAGGATCGCGGCACTGGCCGCCGCGGGCCTCCTGGCACTGGCCCCGGCCGGGACCACCCTGGCCGACACCTCCACCAGCGGCAACGGCTCGATCGCCGGGGGCAACCAGCTCCACGCCGACCTCGACGCCCCGGTCGACGTCTGCGGCAACTCCCTGGCCCTCCTCGGTGCGGCGGGCGCCCAGTGCGCCGGCGGGGACGCCGGCACCGGGGGCGGCGTCCCGGACCGGGACGGCGACAAGGGCCACCCCGGGTACCCGGGCTACTCGCCGGAGCCTTCGGAGAGCCCCTCCGAGGGGCCCTCGGAGGGACCGTCGGAGTCGCCCTCCGAGGGACCGTCCGAGTCCCCGTCGGAAGGGCCGTCCGAGGAGCCGTCGGAGTCCCCGTCCGAAGGCCCGTCGGAAGGCCCGTCGGAGGGACCGTCCGAGTCCCCGTCGGAGGGCCCCGAGGAGGGTGAGAGCCCCGGCGAACCGTCCGACTCCAGCACTGCGGGCGAACGGCCGTCCGACACCTCGGACGCCCGGCTCCCGCTGACCGGCTCCGCCGGACTGCCCGGCCTGGTCATCGCCGCGATCGCCGCGGCGGTCGCCGGGATCGGCCTGGTCATCGCGGGCCGCCGGCGCTCCCGGATCTGACCGCACGGCTTCCCGGGCCGCCGACGCGGCCCGGGGGTTGACGCGAGTCCCGTAGCACCGGCCGAGGCCATGTGCGCGGGGTTCACGTCAGCCGCCGCCCCACCAGGGCGGAGCTGACCGACGGGGCGCGCGCGTCCGTCCGCATCCGGCGGACGGGACGGCGACGCAGCCCTCGAGCACCGACCGACACGCACCGCCCAGGTGCGGAGCCGGGAGGACGATCCCCGGCCTTGGCCGAAGGCCCGTACCCCACCCAGGGGTGTGGAACGGCCTGTGGCCCGAGCACACACCTTCTCATCAGCACGTTTTCTGAAAGGAACTTCCCACATGTCTAAGTGGGCCAGGACCTCCGCGAAGTCCGTCCTGCTGGCCGCGGGCTTCGTCGCCCTGGGCAGCGGCGTCGCCTTCGCCGACACCGACGCCGCCACCAGCGGCAACGGCTCCGTCCTCGGCGGCAACCAGGCCGTCGTCAACGCCGACGTCCCGGTCAACGTGACCGGCAACGCGGTCGGCGCCGTCCTGGGCACCGCCGGGGCCTCCACCACCGACAGCGACGCCGCCGTCGTGGACCACCAGCACAACGAGGTCGCCACCTCGGGCAACGGCTCGGTGCTGGGCGGCAACCAGCTCGTGATCGACGGGGACGTCCCCGTCAACGTGACCGGCAACGCCATCGGCGCCGTGGGCGGCATCGCCGGCGCCTCCACCACCGACTCCGACGCGGTCGTCCACCACGACGGCCACGCCTGGCACGGCGAGGGCGAGCCCGACGTCGCGACCAGCGGCAACGGCTCCCTGATCGGCGGCAACCAGCTCGTCGGCGACCTGGACGTCCCCGTCAACGTGTCGGGCAACGCGATCGGCGCCCTGGGCGGTGTCGCGGGTGCGGCGGCCACCGACGCGGACGCCATCGTCCACGACGTGCACGGCGGACACGTCGGGCACGGTGGACACGTCGGCCGCGACCACTACGCGGCGGAGACCGAGATCACCCCGGTCGACCTGGTGGGCGAGGCCGCCCGCAACGCCAGCCTGCTGCCCGACACCTCCGGCGTGGACGCCGGCGTCCTGCGCCAGTCCGCCCCGGTCCGCGAGCACCAGTCGATCGCCACCTCCGGCAACGGCTCGGTGCTGGGCGGCAACCAGCTGGTCGGCCACCTGGACGTCCCGGTCAACGTGGCCGGCAACGCGGTCGGCGCCGTGGGCGGCGTCGCCGGCGCGGCCGCGACCGACAGCGACGCGGTCGTCAAGGAGTCGCACGAGTACATCGCGACCTCGGGCAACGGCTCGCTGGCCGGCGGCAACCAGGCCGTCGTGCACGGCGACGTCCCCGTGAACGTGACCGGCAACGCGGTCGCCGCGGTCGCCGGCCTGGCGGGCGCGAGCTCCACGGACAGCGACGCGGCCGTCGTGCACCAGAGCGCCACCGAGCACCAGTCCGGTGCGCTGGACGCGCTGCCCGTGGTGGAGCAGCTGCCCGAGGTGCCCGTCTCCGAGACGCTGCCCGTCGAGTACACCGTGAGCGAGACCGCCCAGCAGGCGGTCGCCGAGCACGCGCCGGAGCACGCCGAGACGCTGCCCGCGCCCGCCGCGCCGGTGGACCCGGTCGGCCAGGTTCTGGGCGCCGTGGGCGTGGGCCTGTAACGACGCGGACGGGGGAAAGGGGACCGGACCCGTCCCCCGCCGGTGGTGCGCGGCCTCTCGTTCCGTTTGGAACGCGGTGGACTGCGAGGTGCCGAACACCACAGGCGGGGACCGGGTCGGGGCTCCGGGAACCCGGAGCGGCACGTGCAGGGTGTCGCGTGCGTCGTTCGGGCGAGAGCAGGACGGACCGCCTCCGCGCGCCCGTTCCGTGAGGAACGCGGTGGACTGCGGGCGGGTGGGGGTGTCCGTCCGGGGCTCGGAACCACAGTCGAGTCCTCCCGGGAATATCCGGGAGGACTCGCCGCTTTGTGGGGGGTATGGGCACCCGACCCCCCGGGAAGTGTGATGGAAGTCACTTTGAGGGCGTGTTCCGGGTGATCGCCGGAGCCGGAGGCGGCTCCGGGGCCCGCACGGCCGGAGCACGGCCTGCGCGGTACGGGCCGGTAGCGGTGCGGTGAGCGCTTATTCTGCGGTTGCCGGTGGGTGAAGAGCCCGCTCTCCGCGGTCACGGCCCCGTGTACACGGGAGTCCCTCCGCCCACCCACCGACGGGGGAACGCCTGGGGTTTCGGTTACCGTCGGTTTCCACGGGAGCCGAGGGACCGCGGCCGACAGACCACGCAGAGGCTAGACGTAGACGTAGGGGAACACGTGCCACCCACCAAGGGCAGCGCCGGCAAGAACGGCTCGCAGGACAGCGGACGACAGGGCTCGGGGACCGCCCTCGTCATCGTCGAGTCGCCCGCCAAGGCCAAGACCATCGCGGGCTACCTGGGCCGCGGTTACGTCGTGGAGTCCAGCATCGGGCACATCCGCGACATGCCCACCAAGGCCGCGGAGATCCCCGCCAAGTACAAGGGGGAGCCCTGGGCCCGGCTGGGCGTCAACGTCGACGGCGACTTCGAACCCCTCTACGTCGTCAACGCCGACAAGAAGTCCCACGTGCGCAAGCTCAAGGAGCTCATGGCCGACGCCGACGAGCTCCTGCTCGCCACCGATGAGGACCGCGAGGGCGAGGCCATCGCCTGGCACCTGCTGGAGGAGCTCAAGCCCAGGATCCCGGTGCGCCGCATGGTGTTCAACGAGATCACCAAGGAGGCCATCCAGCGCGCCGCCGACAACACGCGCGACCTCAACACCCGGCTGGTGACCGCCCAGGAGACGCGCCGCATCCTGGACCGGCTCTACGGCTACGAGGTCTCCCCCGTGCTGTGGAAGAAGGTCATGCCCAAGCTCTCCGCGGGCCGGGTGCAGTCCGTGGCCACCCGCCTGGTGGTCGAGCGCGAGCGCGAGCGGATGGCGTTCACCCCCGCCGAGTACTGGGACATCAAGGCCCTCTTCGACGCCTCCGGCGCGGGCATTCCCGCGGGCGACCCCACCGACTTCCCGGCCACGCTGGTCGCCGTGGACGGCACCCGCATCGCGGTGGGCCGCGACTTCACCGCCCAGGGCACCGTGCGCCCGGACCGGGCCGTCCGCCAGCTCGACGAGGCGGCCGCGCGCGGCCTGGCCGAGCGGCTGTCCGCCAGCGCCTTCGGCGTGTCCTCGGTGGAGCGCAAGCCCTACCGCCGCTCGCCGTACGCGCCGTTCCGCACCACCACCCTCCAGCAGGAGGCGTCGCGCAAGCTGGGGCTGTCGGCCAAGCAGACCATGCAGGTCGCCCAGCGGCTCTACGAGAACGGCTACATCACCTACATGCGCACCGACAGCACCACGCTGTCGGACAGCGCGGTGCGCGCCGCCCGCTCCCAGGTGCAGCGCCTGTACGGCGCCGACTACCTGCCCGAGCGCCCCCGCGTCTACGCCAAGAAGGTCAAGAACGCCCAGGAGGCGCACGAGGCCATCCGCCCGGCCGGCGACGAGTTCCGCACCCCGGGCCAGACCGGGCTCAGCGGCCCCGAGTTCCGCCTCTACGAGCTGATCTGGAAGCGCACCGTCGCCTCCCAGATGAAGGACGCCGTCGGCGAGTCCGTCACCGTCAAGGTGCAGGGCACCTCCTCGGCCGGCGAGGTCGCCGAGTTCAACGCCACCGGCAAGATCATCACCTTCCACGGCTTCCTCAAGGCCTACGTGGAGGGCGCCGACGACCCGGCCGCCGACCTCGACGACCGCGAGCGGCGGCTGCCCGCCGTGGCCGAGGGCGACCCGCTCACCGCACGCGACCTGACCGCCGAGGGGCACAGCACCCGCCCGCCGGCCCGCTACACCGAGGCGACCCTGGTCAAGGAGCTGGAGGAGCGGGAGATCGGGCGCCCCTCCACCTACGCCTCGATCATCGGCACCATCCTGGACCGCGGCTACGTGTTCAAGAAGGGCACCGCCCTGGTGCCGTCCTTCCTGGCGTTCGCCGTGGTGCAGCTGCTGGAGCGGCACTTCGGCAACCTGGTGGACTACGAGTTCACCGCCCGCCTGGAGGACGTGCTCGACTCCATCGCCCGCGGCGAGGCCGAGAGCCTGCCGTGGCTGCGCCGGTTCTACTTCGGCGGAGACACCCCCGAGGGGGACCGGGAGACCGGCCTGAAGGAACTGGTCGGCGACCGCCTCGCCGACATCGACCCCAAGGAGATCAGCTCCCTGCCGGTGCCGGGCACCGAGGACATCGTGCTCCGGGTCGGCCGCTACGGCCCCTACCTGGACCGCGGGGGCGTCCGGGTCAACGTGCCCGAGGACCTGGCCCCCGACGAGCTGACCCCGGAGAAGGCCGAGGAGCTGTTCGCCCAGCCCAGCGGCGACCGCGAGCTGGGCACCGACCCCGAGACCGGGCACCTCGTCGTGGCCAAGTCCGGACGCTTCGGCCCCTACGTCACCGAGGTCATCGAGGAGCCCGAGGAGAACGGGGGCAAGAAGGCCAAGGCCGTCAAGCCGCGCACCTCCTCGCTGCTCAAGTCGATGACCCTGGACACCGTCACCCTCGCCGACGCGATCAGGCTGCTCTCGCTGCCGCGCGTGGTCGGCGTGATCGACGGCGACGAGGTCACCGCCCAGAACGGCCGCTACGGCCCCTACCTCAAGAAGGGCACCGACAGCCGCTCCCTCGCCTCCGAGGAGCAGATGTTCACGGTCACCCTCGACGAGGCGAAGGAGCTGTTCGCCCAGCCCAAGCAGCGCGGCCGCCGGGCCGCCGCCCCGCCGCTGCGCGAGCTGGGCAAGGACCCGGTGTCGGGCGCCGTCATGCTCGTCAAGGACGGCCGGTTCGGCCCCTACGTCACCGACGGGGAGGTCAACGCCTCGCTGCGCAAGGGCGACGAGGTGGAGTCCATCACCGACGAGCGCGCCGCCGAGCTGCTGGCCGAGCGCCGGGCCAAGGCGCCCGCCAAGAAGCCCGCGGCCAAGAAGGCGCCCGCGAAGAAGACGACGGCCAAGAAGACCACCACGGCGGCGAAGAAGACCACCGCCGCCAAGAAGGCGCCGGCCAAGAAGACGGGCACGCCCCGTACCGCGGCCAAGGCCTCCGACGAGGCCTGAGCGGCGCACACCGTCGAACGCGGACCGCCCCGCGCCGGAGCACCTCCGGCCCGGGGCGGTCCGCGTCGTGTGACACGGGGTGTGCGGGTCGGTACGATCTCCACGTTCACTCCGGGGCCCGCCGTACCCCCTGTTCGCAGATGATCTTCCGTACTACGCTGGACGTGGCCGACGGGAACACTGAAACGCAAGTGATCTTCCGCCGCTCCACCGAATTCCTCAGCGGACGACGGCCCACTCCTCCCCTCCCCCTCACCGAATAACCTTGAGCGCTATGAGCAGACCTGCATCTCCGGGAGCGCCGTCCGAGGCGCACAACGTCCTCGCGATCACTCCCTTCCGAAGGCTGTGGATCTCGCTCGTGCTGTCCGGACTGGGCGATTGGCTGAGCCTCCTGGCTCTGGTCTCCCTGGCCGCGATCTTCACGTTCGACGCCCCGGCCCTGGTCCGGTACCTGGCCATCGCCGGTGTCCTGGCCGTCAAACTCGCGCCCTCCGTCCTCCTGAGCCCCCTGGTCGGGGCCCTCGTGGACCGGCTGGACCGCCGCTGGACCATGGTCGGCGGCGACGTCCTGCGGGCCCTGCTCTACGCCTCGGTCCCCGTGGTGGGCCTGCTGGCCCCCGGGTTCGCGCTGCCGTGGCTGTTCATCGCGGCACTGCTCGCCGAGATCGTCGAGCTGCTGTGGACCGGCGCCCGGGACTCCGCGATCCCCAACCTGGTGCCCCGCAAGCTGCTGGGCCAGGCCGACCGCCTGGTGCTGTTCACCTCCTACGGCACCGCGCCGGTCGCCGCCCTGCTGTTCGCGGCCCTGGCCTCGGTGAGCAACGTGCTCGGCGTCCTGGTGCCCTCGCTGGCCTCCCCCGAGGCGGACATCGCGCTCTACCTCAACGGGCTGCTCTTCCTGGCGGCCGCCGGGCTCGTGGCCGGACTCCGGATCCCCGGCCACCGGCCCGCCAAGGACGCCCAGAGCCCCACCCGCGACGCCCGCATCCTGCCGTCCGTCGCGCGCGGCACTCGCGGCTCCGGCGACCCGGTGCTGCTGCGCGGCCTGTCCCTGGGCCTGATCACCACGGTCGTCGCGGTGGGCGCCGTCGTCGGCGTCGGCCGCCTGCACGCCGAGGGCCTGGAGGCGGGCAACGCCGGGTTCGGCATGCTGTTCGCCGCCGTCCTGGGCGGCATGGGCCTGGGCGCCGTCTCCGGCCCCCGCGTCCTCAAGCTGCTCAGCCGCCGCCGACTCTTCGGGCTCACCGCCGTCATCGCGGCGGTCGTGCTGCTGTTCGCCGGCGCCGTCGGCGACATGGTCCTGGCCGTCGTCCTGGCCCTGGTCCTGGGCGTCGCCGCGGGCATGTCCTGGGCGACCGCGCTGGGCGTGGTCACCCGCGAGGTCGAGGAGGAGCACCGCACCGCGGTGCACGCCCACCTCAACGGCGCGGCCCGCCTGGCCCTGGTGCTGACGGCGGTCCTCGCCCCCGTCGCCGCCGGGTTCGTCGGCGACCGGGCCCTGGCGATCGGCCCGCTCACCTACGACCTGCGCGGCAGCGCCGTCGTGCTGGCGGCGGCCGCCCTGCTGGGCGTGGTCGCCGCCGTGGTCGCCCACCGCCAGGTCAACCGGGACGACCCCGAGGCCGGCCCCGGACTGCTCCCCGAGCTGTTCGCGGCGCTGCGCGGCGTCGAGATCACCGAGCCGGTCGACGAGGACGAGCGCCCCTCCGGCGCGTTCATCGTCGTCGAGGGCGGCGAGGGCGCGGGCAAGTCCACGCAGGTCCGCGAACTCACGGTGTGGCTGCGCGACCAGGGCTTCGAGGTGGTCAGCACCCGCCAGCCCGGCGCCACCAAGCTCGGCATGCGGCTGCGCGCCCTGCTGCTGGACCGCGAGAACTCCCACATCACCCCGCGCGCCGAGGTGCTGCTGTACGCCGCCGACAAGGCCGACCACGTCCAGCAGGAGATCCTGCCCGCGCTCAAGCGCGGTGCCGTGGTCATCAGCGACCGCTACACCGACTCGCTGCTCGCCTACCAGGGCACCGGCCGCGACCTGGCGGTCTCGGACATCGCCGACATCAGCACGTGGGCGGTGCAGGGCCTGGTCCCCGACCTGACGGTGCTGCTGGACGTGCGCCCGGAAGAGGGCCTGTCCCGGCTGGGCGGCCCGGCCGACCGCATCGAGTCGGAGTCCGTGGAGTTCCACGAGCGGGTCCGCAAGGGCTTCCTCGACCTGGCCCGCCGGGACCCGGACCGCTACCTGGTCCTGGACTCCCGCGAGCCCCGCGAGAAGATCACCCGCGAGATCCAGAAGCGGGTGCGCGCCCTGCTGCCCGACCCGGTCCCGAGCAGCGCCGAGGCCGTCACCGGGATGATCCCGGTCATCAAGAACGACTGACCCGCCGCGGCGGGACGGGGCCCGGGGGCGCACGCCCCCGGGCCCCGCGCGTTCCCGGGCGCGGGGCGGGCCTGTGGAAACGGCCCGACCGTCGCCCCCGGCTCCTATCCTGGATCCCTGGCACGTCTTTCTACGCGGGGGTGGAGTGTGACGGTCTTCGACGACCTGGTCGGTCAGCGGACCGCGGTGGACCACCTGCGGCGGGCGGTGGCCGGCGCCGCCGACCTGGTCGCCGGGGGAGCGGGCACGGGCATGACCCACGCCTGGCTGTTCACCGGCCCGCCCGGCTCGGGGCGCTCGGAGGCCGCCCGCGCCTTCGCCGCCGCCCTCCAGTGCCGCGACGGCGGCTGCGGCCACTGCGACTCCTGCCACCAGGCCCTGGCCGGGACCCACCCGGACGTGCTGTACGTGCGGCCCAGCGGCCTGAGCTTCGGCGTCGCCGCCACCCGCGAGCTGGTCCTGCGCGCCGGGTCCAAGCCCTCCGGCGGCCGGTTCCGGATCGTGCTGTTCGAGGACGCCGAACGCGCCACCGAGGCGGCCTCCAACGCCCTGCTCAAGGCGGTGGAGGAGCCGTCGCCGCGCACCGTGTGGCTGCTGTGCACGCCCACCCCCGACGACCTGCTCGTCACCATCCGCTCCCGGTGCCGCCTGGTCACCCTCACCACCCCCACCACCGCCGAGATCGTCGGCGCGCTCACCCGCGCCGGCGACGTGGACGAGGGCACGGCCAGGGCCGCCGCCGTCGCCTCGGCGGGGCGGGTGGACCGCGCCCGGCAGCTGGCCACCGACCCCGAGGCGCGCCGCCGCCGCGAGGAGGTGCTGTCCATCCCGGCCAGGCTCGACGGCATCGGCGCCTGCGTCACCTTCGCCGCCCGGCTCTACGAGATCGCCGAGGCGGAGTCCAAGGCGATCACCAGCGCCCTGGACGAGAAGGAGAAGGACGAGCTCAAGGCCGCCTTCGGCGAGGGCTCCACCGGCAAGGGCGTGGCCAAGGCCATGCGGGGCTCCGCGGGCGCCATGAAGGACCTGGAGGAGCGGCAGAAGCGCCGGGCCACCCGGATCAAGCGCGACTCCTACGACCGCGCCCTGCTGGACCTGGCCGCCTTCTACCGCGACGTGCTCACCCTCCAGTTCGGGGCGTCCGTCGAGCGCTCCACCGGGGAGCGCTCCGGCGACCTGGAGCGCGTCGCCCGCTCCAGCACGCCGGAGACCACCCTGCGGCGCATCGACGCCATCATGGACTGCCGCGAGCGCATCGCCGCCAACGTGCACCCGCAGATCGCCATGGAGGCCATGACCTCCGCCCTCCTCCTCGGCTGACGCCCGCACCGGGCCGGACGCGGGGCGGTGCCCGTCCCGCGCCCCCCGGCGGATACGGTCGACCTACGGCACCGCCTCCCCGTCGCAACCGCAACGGCGGCACGGCCGTCACAGGCAACGGTGGAACCGGACGACGGGAAGGAAACACGTGGCGACGAGGCTGCGGGCAGCGGTGGCGGCGACGCTCACCGGCACGGTGCTCCTGGTGAGCGGGTGTACGGCGCTGACACCGGGGGGAGGGGCGCAGGAGCCGGCCGAATCGCTCGGGGCCCTGGGCGACCTCGCGGAGCAGGAGCTCGACTGGGGGCCCTGCGACGGCGGGCCCTCCGAGGCCGAGTGCGCCACGTACGAAGTGCCGCTGGACTACGACGAGCCCGAGGGCGAGCGCATCGAGATCGCGGTCAAGCGCATGGCCGCCACCGGCGACGACGTCATCGGCTCCCTGCTGGTCAACCCGGGCGGACCGGGCGGCTCGGGGTACGACTTCGTCGACCACGCCTCCTTCATCGTCAGCGAACAGGTGCGCGAGCGCTTCGACCTGGTGGGCTTCGACCCGCGCGGGGTCGGCCGCAGCACCCCGATCACCTGCCTGCCCGCCGAGGAGCTCGACGACTTCATCGGCGGCGAGGCCGAGTCCGCCGACGGCGACGGCGACATGTCCGAGCTGACCGAGGCCGGGGTCGCCGACATGGAGGAGGGCAGCCGCGAGTTCGTGGAGGCCTGTCAGGCCAACGCCCCCGACCTCATGCTCAACGTCGGCACCGTCAACGTCGCCCGCGACATGGACGTGCTGCGCGCCCTGCTGGGCGACGAGAAGCTCACCTACCTGGGCGCCTCCTACGGCACCCACATCGGCGCCCACTACGCCGAGCAGTTCCCCGACCGGGTGCGCGCCCTGGTGCTCGACGGCGCCGTCGACCCCACCCTGGACCAGCTCGACCTGAGCGTCGCCCAGGCCACCGGGTTCGAGACCGCGCTGCGCGCCTTCGTCGAGGACTGCCTCACCCGCACCGACTGCCCGCTGGGCGGCAACGGGGACTCGGTCGAGGACGGCGTGGCGGCCCTCGACGGGTTCCTGGCCCGGACGGCCCGCGAGCCGCTCCACAACTCCATGGACGACCGGGAGATCAACCGGGCCCGCGCCGAACTCGGCGTGCTCGCCGCCCTGTACTCCGAGTCCTGGTGGGAGCGGGTCCGCGAGGGCCTGGACGACGCCATGAGCGACGGCGACGGCACCGTGCTCCTCCAGTTGGGCGACGAGCTCTACAGCCGGGGCGACACGCAGGAGTACGAGAACTCCACGGCCGCCCTCATCGCGGTGAACTGCTCCGACTCGCCCAGCCCGCGCGGGGTCGAGGCCTACGTGGAGGCCGCGGAGGAGGCCGGGGAGGAGTCCCCGATCTTCGGGCCGAGCCTGGCCTGGGGCGCGCTGCCGTGCGCGTTCTGGCCCGAGGAGGCCGTCTACGACGGCGGCCCGCTGGACGCGCCGGGCGCCCCGCCGATCATGGTGGTGGGCACCACGCGCGACTCCGCCACTCCCTACGCCTGGGCCGAGGCGCTGGCCGGGGCGCTGGAGTCCGGCTTCCTGGTCACCCGGGACGGCGACGGCCACACCGGCTACCGGATGGGCGACGCGTGCGTGGACCGCATGGTCGACGCCTACCTCATCGACCTGGAGGTCCCCCGGGACGGGATGGCCTGCGCCTGACCCCGCGGGGTGCCGGGTCCGAAACCGTGTACCCGGCACTCCGCGGAGACGCTAAACTGGTGATCGCCTCGCCGCGTGGAACCGCGCGGCGTCGCGCCGCCTTAGCTCAGTCGGCAGAGCGATTCACTCGTAATGAATAGGTCGTCGGTTCGATTCCGACAGGCGGCTCAGCACAAAGGCCCGTCCGGTCCCCGGACGGGCCTTCGCCGTTCCGGTGGGCCCCGGGCCCGGCCGGAACCGGTCACCGGGGCACGTATACGGGCACGGCGCGACCGCTACGGTACATAGCGCACGTCCCCTCGCCCCCCCGGGAGCCCACGCATGATCACGCTCCATGTGTCGCAGTCCGCCCCGAACGCCTTCCGCGGCATCGCCGACGCGATGAACGACCCGCGGTTCGCCGACCAGGACCTCTACCTCCGTGTGGACCCGGGGTACTACCTGGAGCCGCACGTCCTCGGGGTGAACGGACACGTGATGGTCGTCCCCAGCGCGGGGCGGGGCACGGTCACCGTCGCCGTCGGCGACACCAACGTGTTCAACGTCCACGAAGGGCGTCTCGAACTGTTCGGCATCGAGGTCAGGAACGCCTCCGCGGACTACCCCCCGGTCTACGTCCACCCCGGGGGCGCGTTCCGCGCCGAGGAGTGCGTCTTCGTCTCCACCGCCCGGGTGGAGGCGGAGGGGGCGACCCTGCACATCGAGGGGTGCACCTTCCGCGACGCCGGGCTGTACCTGAAGAGGTCGGGGGGCGCCGTCGCGCGGACGCGCTTCGAGAGGGCCGCCCTGTTCATCGAGGGCCAGGGGGCCCTCTCGGTGTCGGACGTCTCCTTCCAGGGCGGGGACCCCGCCTGCCACACCCTGTTGATCAGCGGTGCCTCGCCGCGCATCCAGAAGTGCAGGATCACCGACGGCGGGAGCGAGAACACCAACGCCGTCTGCGTCCAGGAGGAGGCCGAACCCGTGTTCTCGGACGTGGAGATCACGGGCGACAGCGGTTATCCGGTCCGGGTCCTGGGCGGGTCCAAGGCCTCCTTCACCCGGCTCAGGATCGACGGCGGCCGGCCCGGGGGAGACTCGCTGTACGTGTGGGAGGGCGGCGGGCTGACCCTGACCGACTGCACGGTCACGCGGTCGCCCGGCAGCGCGGTCTGCGCGTCCGACAGCACGCTGACCGCCACCGGGCTCACCGTCGCGGGGGCGAAGGACAACGGTGTCCTCACCGTGGACTCCCGGGTCGAGATCCACCGCTCCAAGGTCACCGGTGCGGGTATCGTCGCGGTCCACCTGAACGGGGGACGGCCGACGCTGTCCGACATCGAGCTCGGCGAGCCCCCCGCCGGAGCGGAGGAGCCGATCGGACTGCTCCTCGACGGCACGTCGGGCTTCGACGTGCGGGGGCTCACGGTCACGCGGCTGCGGGGGACCGCGGTGGGCGTCCACGATTCGACCGGCACCCTGGCGGACGTGACGGTGGAGGAGGGTGTGCGGGGCATCGGTTTCGACGACGGCGGCAGGTACAGGGCCGAGGGGCTGCGGCTCCGCGGGCTGGAGGCCTGGGCGGTCCGCGTCGGGGAGGGCGCGAAGGCCGAGATCGACGGGTTGGAGAGCACCTCGTGCCAGTACGGCGCCTGGGCCGACGGGGGTGATCTCACCCTCCGTTCGGCGGTGGTCTCGGACACGGGGGACAGGGGCGCCATCGTCCAGGACGGCGGCCGCCTGGTACTGGAGGACTCCACCGTGCGCGGGTGCGGGGGCAGCGGCATCGACGTCCACGAGGATTCCCGGGCGACCCTGCGCCGGTGCACGATCGCCGACAACGGGGGTAAGGCCGTGGACTCCGCGGACGGCGCGGCGGTGAAGGTCGAGGACACCACGTCCGAGAACAACCGCGGCGGCGACACGGTGCGGGTCGCCGCCGAGGCGGGCGGGGCGGCCGCGGTCCCGGACGCCCCGGTCGGGGAGGCGGCGCCGGTGGAGGAGCTGCTCGCCGAACTGGACGGCATGGTGGGGCTGGAGGGGGTCAAGAAGGAGGTCCGCACGCTGGTCAACTTCCAGAGGGCCAGTGCCAAGCGCGAGGCCGCCGGGCTGCCCGCGCTCAACGTGGGGCGGCACCTGGTCTTCTCGGGCCCGCCCGGGACCGGCAAGACCACCGTCGCCCGCCTGTACGGGGGCATCCTGCGCTCGCTGGGGGTGCTCTCCCAGGGGCAGTTCGTGGAGGTCTCCCGCTCGGACCTGGTGGCCGAGCACCTGGGCGGGACCGCCAAGCTCACCGCCGACGCCGTGGGGCGGGCGCGCGGGGGCGTGCTGTTCATCGACGAGGCCTACGCCCTGTCCCGGCGGTTCGGCAGCGGGACCGACTTCGGCCAGGAGGCCATCGACACCCTCATCAAGCTCATGGAGGACCTGCGCGACGAGGTCGTCGTGGTCTTCGCCGGGTACTCCAGCGAGATGCGCGGGTTCCTGGACGCCAACCCCGGGCTGCGGTCGCGGGTCGCCCGCACCATCGAGTTCGAGAACTACACGCCCGAGCAGCTCACCACGATCTTCGCGGGGATGGCGCGGGCCCAGGGGTACGTCCCCGGCGAGGGCGTGCTGGAGGCGGTCACCGCGCACTTCCGGGCCCAGAAGCGCGACGAGACCTTCGGCAACGGGCGCGAGGCGCGCCGCGTGTTCGAGGCGGTCGTGCAGACCCAGGCGACCCGGGTCGTGGAGGGGGACTTCCACAGCCCCGAGGACCTGGGCCGCATCCTCCCGGAGGACCTGGAGGGCGTCGTGGACGCCGGGCTGTCCGCGCGGGTGGGCGGGCCCCGCGACGGCGGCCAGGTCGACGGGCTGATGGCCGAGCTGGAGTCGATGGTCGGGCTGACCTCGGTCAAGGGCGAGGTCGCCGACCTGATGAGCCTCATCTCGGCGGGGCGCCGCCGGCAGGCGGCCGGGCTGGGGGCCGTGCTGCCGTCGCGGCACCTGGTCTTCGCCGGGCCCCCGGGGACCGGCAAGACCACCGTGGCGCGGATCTACGGGCGGCTGCTGGCGGCCCTGGGCGTCCTCGCCCAGGGGCAGGTGGTGGAGGTGGGCCGCGCGGACCTGGTGGGGTCGTACGTCGGGCAGACCGCGCAGAAGACCCGGGACGTGTTCGACCGGGCCCGCGGCGGGGTGCTGTTCATCGACGAGGCCTACACGCTGGTCCGGCCGGGGGGCTCCGGCCACGACTTCGGCCAGGAGGCCGTCGACACCCTGCTCAAGCTCATGGAGGACCACCGCGACGAGGTCGTGGTGATCGCCGCCGGGTACACCGGCGAGATGAGCGGGTTCCTGGCGAGCAACCCGGGGCTGGAGTCGCGGTTCTCCCGCACGGTGGAGTTCGCGCCGTACACGCACGACGAGCTGCTGCGGATCCTCGTCGGGATGGCGGAGGGAGCCGACTTCCTGGTGCCGGAGGACACCCGGGCCGCTGCGGCCCGGCTGTTCGGGGCCGAGGAGGAGCGGTTCTCCGACGGCAACGGCCGCGAGGTCCGCAAGGCGTTCGAGGAGGCGCTGACCCGGCAGGCGCGGCGGATCGAACAGGCCGCGCGGGCCGGGGCCGAGCCCGGGGTGGACGATCTGCGGACCCTGCTGCCGGAGGACGTGCTCGCCACCTGAGGTGGCCGAATGATGACCGTTCGTGTCCGGTGGCCGGGGGAGAACCGGGGTAGGGGCACCGCATGAGCCTGTTGTTCATGCTGGTGGCCCTGGTGGGCGCGGTGCTCGTCCTGGCGGGCGGCTCCTACGCCCTGCGCCGGGTCATCGCCGCGGTCGCCGCCCGCCTGGAGGCGGACGAGCCGCCCGCCCCCGTGGACCCGGGGCCCGCGGCGCAGGTCGGCGGGTACGTGCCCGCCCCGCGCGTCCCCGGCGAGCTGCCGCCGCAGCTGCGCGCGCGGGTGGCCAACCTGGTGGCGCTGGGGCGCTCGGAGGAGGCGGTCCGGCTGGTGCGCGACCGCCTGGACGGGGACGAGGACCGGGCCCGCGGCATCGTCGCGGAGCTGGGCGGCGACGGCGACGGCACACCGGCCCTCGAACGCTGAACTCACATGCCGGCGCGGCTGCGCAGCCCGCTCCACACGGCCGTGGCGACGAACAGGGCCGCCGCGATGACGGTGAGCCAGAACAGGCCCTTGATCAACACCCCCAGGATCGCCAGGAACAGCCACAGCGCCAACAGGACGAGGATGAGATAGACCACGTGCTCCCCCTTCGGTGTCCGGTCCCACCACGGGTCTACCCGGCCGCGGCGCCCGGCACGCCCCGTGTCCCCTGGGGCGGGATGTGCAGGACGGTCCTCCCGGGGTATGGGGGTTGCATGAGTCTGGAAGAGGCATCACGACAGCTGGAGGCGTCGATCCACGACGCGCGGGTCGCGTTCGACTGCATCCTCCTCGAGGAGCTGGACCGGGCCCACGTCAACGCCATCACCGCCCGGGCCGCGGTCGACGCGGCCGAGCAGGCCATCAGGGTGGAGCTGGAGAGAAGGAAGGAGGAGGCCGGCGAGGGCCGGGAAGAGGGGGAGGAGATCTCCTCGGACTGACCCCGGGTCTTTTCGAACAGGATTTCGAACGAAGGGTATGCTCGGGGCATGCCCGATCAGTCGCTGAGTCCGGACTGGCCCGCGAGTGTGCACCCACCCGGGTCGGACTCCTTCGAGCGGACGGCCGCGGTGTGGCTGTTCGACCTCCTGCCCGCCGACTACCGGACACACGGGGTCCTGCGGCGGTACCCGGTCGCGCTCTCGCGGTTGGCGCGCCAGCACCTCTCCGCGGTCCTGGCCGCCGGCCGCGAGGGCTACCGCACCGCCCGGGTCGACCTGCGCGGCCACCTGCCGCCGCACGCGCTCGAACAGGTGATGCGCGCCTACCAGGCGGAGGGGCGGCGCACGGCCGCCGTCCTGCGCTCCGTCGAGGCCGTCGAGGCGGCCCTGCGCGCCCGGGACGACGGCGAGGCGTTCGAGGAGGGGGCGTGAGCCCTCCCTCAGGCGGTCACCCGGACCACCACGGCGACCTCCTCGCCGGTGTTGACCAGGTGCTGGTGACCGCCCAGGGAGCCGCCGACGACCCGGGCCCGGCCGGGGGCCAGCTCGGCCGCCGAGCGCATGCGCCCGTCGGAGCCGGAGGAGATCAGGTGCGCCCGCCCGCTCACCAGGAACAGCACCTCCATGTCGGCGGCCCGCGGGGACACCGGGCCGGACACGAAGCTGTTGGGCTCAAGGGACACGGTGCTCACCCGCAGCCGTCCGCCGGCCCCGCGGCGGGCGGCGCGCGGGGCGGGCTGCCAGTGGCCCCGCCGGGCGGGCCACAGGGTGGGCCGGGCCAGCACTGCGGCGGCGCCGCGGGCGGCGGCGACCAGGCGCCCGACGGTGGGGAGCCGGCGTTCGGCCAGGTGGGCGTAGCCGGATTTGCGGCCGGCGTCCGCCACGTCGCCGATGCCCTCCACGGACACGCGGTGCGGTGCGGTGCCGCGGGGCGCGGCGTCGTCCCCGGAGGTGCGGGCGGGCGGGGCGGTGCGTACGGAGAGAGCCTGCTGGGCCATCGTGGGAAGATCCTTCGCGTGCGCGCCGTCGAGGGCGCGGATGTCGTCCGGGGGCCCCGTCGCACGGAGGAAGGGGCCGTCGGTGCCGCTCAGGGCACGGGTCACCGCGGTGGAGACGCGGAGAGGAGCCGCCGGGAACCGCCGCGCGAAAGCGCGCGCGGACGGGCGGGCCTGGAGCCTAGGGGGCCGATGGGCCCCGGAGAAGAAGACTCAGCGACGACAACACGGACACGCCGCACAGGACGGGTGGCAGGGGGCCGGGAGGGCCCTGCGAGCCATGGCGTCGGTGCGGGTGCGCGGATACATGGTTGTAAGGAGACCAGCAAAGGGCGCGGGGAGTCAAGCGATCGTGGAGAATCGCGTGTGTCACACCTCTTCTCATCCGGCGGTGTTGCGGGAGGCGTCGCGTGGTGGTGACATGTGGAGCCCGAGTACGGCGTGAGAGCACCGCCGGAAAGGCACCGTCCCCCGAACGCACTGACAGGAGTGGCCGTGTCGGCTCGCACGCCCGGAGGTGCCGGTTGAACCCCGACCCGGCCGGGCTGTGGGTGCGCCTGCTGGTCCGGGCGCTCGTGGTGGCGGCGGCGGGGGTGATGGCGCTGGGCTTCCTCGGCCCCGGCGCGGCGCTGCTGGTCTGCGCCCTGACCGCGCTGACGTTCGTCCTGCTCTGGCTGCGCGGCCGCCCGCGGCGCCGCCCGCCTTCGGATCGCTGACGGAGAGGACTCTCACACGCGTCTTTCGGCGAAGCGCCGGGGTGTACGCGGTCGGCAGCGTAGATTCTCGTCCATGACGGACCGGGATCTCATCCACGCTCTGCGTGCCGACGGCGCGCCGTCGGCCGAGGCCTACCGAAGGCTGCTCGACGCGTACGGCGAGGAGTTGTTCCGGCGCTGCATCCTGGCCCTGGGCGACCGCGACGCGGCGCACGTGGTGCTGCGCGACACGCTGATCGTCGCCTGCGCGCACATCGGGCGGCTGACCGAGCCCGACCGCCTGGGGGAGTGGCTGCACGCCCTGGCGGAGGTCGAGTGCGTCCGCCGCCGTTCGTACGACCTCCGGCTCCCGGGGGAGCGGAGCATGCCGGAGAACACCGGTCTGGTGCCGGTCCGCATCCTCAAGGGCATGGCCGCCCCGGAGCTGGACGGCTATCGGGCCCACGTGGCCGCCCGTGCCGACCGCTTCGGCCACGACGGCTTCCCCCTCGGCCCGGGGGACTCGCCGACCCCGCACGGCCCGCCCCTGGCCGGCTCGATCGGACTGGTGATGCTGATGGCGCTGGTGGCCGCCGTCTGCGCGGGCTACCTGCTGACCCGGACCTCGGAGGCCGAGGGGCCCTGGACCGGTCCGGCCGGCCTCGTCGGCCGCTGACCCGCGAGAACGGCCCGCGGCCTCCGGGGCGGCGGTGTGGGGGAGCCGTGCCGGAGGACGCGGGCCGAGGGCGGCGGGGCGGGCGGGCCCGGCGGAGTCCGCCGGGCCCGCCCGCCCCGGAGGTCGAACGGGAGCCCCGCCCTACTTCTCCTTGTCGCCGGAGATGTGGGAGGAGTCGCCGTGGACGCCCGCCTCCTCGGCGCGCTTGACCGAGGCGATGATCTCCTGCTCGGCCTCGTGGCGGCCGACCCAGCTGGCGCCCTCGACGGACTTGCCGGGCTCCAGGTCCTTGTAGACCGTGAAGAAGTGCTCGATCTCCAGGCGCTCGAACTCGTTCACGTGGTGAATGTCACGCAGGTGCTCCATGCGCGGGTCCGTGGCCGGAACGCACAGCAGCTTGTCGTCGCCGCCGGCCTCGTCGCGCATCCGGAACATGCCGATGGCCCGGGCGCGGATCAGGCAGCCCGGAAAGGTCGGGGCCTTGAGCAGGACGAGGGCGTCCAGCGGGTCGCCGTCCTCACCGAGCGTCCCGTCGACGAAACCGTAGTCGGCGGGGTAGGTGGTGGAGGTGAACAGCATGCGGTCGAGACGGATGCGACCGGTCTCGTGGTCCACCTCGTACTTGTTGCGCTCCCCCTTGGGGATCTCGATCGTAACGTCGAATTCCATGCTGATCTCGGCTCCCATTGCGACTAATGTCGCCGTATAACAACAACGTCAGGCCGCGACACCTAAGGAAGGGCGGGTGCCCCGGGTGCGACGGGTACGAAGTGAGGTCTTCCTCACGCTGGCCCTGCTCAACATATTCGTGCTGATCGCCGGGTTCGCAGCCCTCGATGTGATCGAGGCCCGACCACTCCCCGCGGTGCCCCACCCGGTCGTGAACGCCGAAGGTGCGGCCGCGGCGGAACCCGCGCCCTCGTCCCCGGCGGACCCGGAACGGATCGCGGACGTGATCGATGATCCCATGGCGGAGTCCGGGCTCGCGGAGGGCCTCTCCGCTTTCGTCGTCGACGGGGCCACCGGCCAGGCGCTCTACGAGCGCAGCCCGGACACCCCCGCGGTCCCGGCGTCGACCACCAAGATCGCCACGGCCATCACGGTCCTGGACGCGGTGGGACCCGACCACGTGCTGACCACCACGGCCCACTTCGACCCGGCGCAGGGGATGGTGGTGCTGCGCGGCGCGGGCGACTCCACCCTGACCACGACCGCCGACTCCGCAGCTTACCCGCAGGTGGCCACGCTGGAGGAGCTCGCCGAGCGCACCGCGGCGGCCCTGGCCGAGCAGGGGGTGGACACGGTCTCGGTCGGCTACGACGACTCGCTGTTCACCGGGCCGGACACCGGGCCCTCCTGGAAGCCCGGCTACATCACGGAGGGCAGCACCGCCTCCGTCCACGCGCTGATGCACGACAGCGGGCGCGTCTCCCCGGACACGCACTCGCGGGTCCCGGACCCGCCCCGGGCCACCGCCGACGCCTTCGTCAAGCAGCTGAAGGAGGCCGGGCTCACCGTGGAGGGGGGCGAGCCGAGCGAGGTCCGGGCACAGGGCGATCCGATCGCCTCGGTCGACTCCGCGCCGATGACGGCCCTGGTCGAGCACATGATGCTGGCCAGCGACAACAACATGGCCGAGGCGCTGGCCCGGATCGCCGCCCTGGAGACCGGCGGCGAGGCCTCGTTCGAGGGCGGGGCCGCGGCCACCCACCGGGTCATGGACTCCTACGGGATCACGGGTGTCGACCTGGCCGACAACAGCGGGCTGAGCCCGGAGAACCGCATCACCCCGCGCGCCCTGGTGGAGATGCTCCGGGTGGCGGCCGACAACCCCGAACTCAACGCGGCGATCACCGGCCTGCCCACGTCCAACTCCACCGGGACCCTGGGCAACCGCTACACGGAGGGCACCCCGGTCCACGACGTGGCCGGGCTGATCCGCGGCAAGACCGGAACCCTGAACGACGTGAGCGCGCTCGCCGGGACCGTGCACGACCAGGAGGGCAACATGTTCCTGTTCGCCTTCGTGGCCAACAGCCCGGGTGTCCAGGGCTACCAGCTCGATCCCCTGGCGGCGGCCCTGGCGCGCTGCGGCTGCTCCTGAGCCCGGCCCCCGCCCCCGGCCGCCCCGCGGCGCCGGGGGCGCCGCTTTTCGGTCCCACTCGGGGTGAACCCGGGGCTTACCCCGAATTGGAACCCCGATCCCCGTGCCGGAAGGCTCTGCGTGGGTAGGCTGCGAATGTGACTGTGATCGACTGGGACGTAGCCGTCAACACCGGTGTCCGCCTCGTCCGACCGGGCCCGCAGGTGGATCTCGCCGACGCGCGACAGGCCGTCGCGCAGTTGCGCGAGCTCTCCACCGTGGCCGCCGGGCACGTGCGCGACTTCACCGGCATGAACCCCTTGGAGCCCACCGGGCCCGCGGTGATCGTCGACCGGCCGGGCTGGATCCGCGCCAACGTCGACGGTTTCCGCACCGTCATCGAACCCGTACTCGAACAGATGGGCGCCGAGCGCCTCAACAGCGGCGGCGCGGCCGCCGCCCTCACCTCCGCCGTGGGCTCCCGGATCACCGGGGTGCAGCTCGGCGCGGTGCTCGCCTACCTGGCCGGGAAGGTCCTGGGCCAGTACGAGCTCTTCCTGCCGCCGGACCCCGACGGCACCCTGCCCACCGGGCGGCTGACCCTGGTCGCCCCCAACATCGTCAACACCGAGCGCGAGCTCGACGTCGACCCGCACGACTTCCGGCTGTGGGTGTGCCTGCACGAGGAGACCCACCGCATGCAGTTCACGGCCACGCCGTGGCTGCGGGGGTACGTCCAGGAGCTGATGCGCGAGCTGCTGCTGTCCACGGAGATGGACGCGGGCGACCTCATCACCCGGCTGCGCGCCGCGGGCGAGGCCGTGGCGGACGCGGTGCGCGGCGGGGAGGGCAACCTCCTCACCGCCATCCAGACGCCGGAGCAGATCGAGATCATGGACCGGGTCACCGCCGTGATGAGCCTGGCCGAGGGCCACGGCGACTACGTCATGGACGCGGTCGGGCCGGGCGTCGTGCCGTCGGTGGAGCGGATCCGCGCCCGCTTCCAGAAGCGGCGGGAGGCGGTCAACCCCCTGGACCGGCTGCTGCGCCAGCTGCTCGGCATGGACATGAAGATGCGCCAGTACGAGGAGGGCGCCGCGTTCGTCCGCGAGGCGGTGGCCCAGGTCGGCATGGCCGAGTTCAACAAGGTGTGGACCTCGCGCGAGACCCTGCCCACCATCGCGGAGATCCGCGACCCCTCCGCCTGGGTGAACCGGGTGGTGCGCCCGGCGGCCATCACCGAATGAGCGGTCCGCCCCCCGCCGTGGCCGCCGTCCGGTCGGCGGTCCGGCGGGCCCTGGCGCCGCTGCCCGCGGGCACCGCGGTGCTGGTGGCGTGCAGCGGCGGGGCCGACTCGCTGGCGCTGGCCGGGGCGGCCGCCTTCGAGGCGCCCCGGCTGGGACTGCGGGCCGGGGCGGTCACCGTCGACCACGGGCTCCAGGAGGGTTCGGCCGAGCGCGCGGAGAAGGTCGCCGCGGTCCTGTCCGGACTGGGCCTGGACCCGGTGTCGGTCCGCGCGGTCGAGGTGACCGGGCCGGGCGGGCCCGAGGGCGCCGCCCGGACGGCCCGGCACGCGGCGCTCGCCGGGGCCGCCGCCGAGTACGAGCCCGCGGTGGTGCTGCTCGGCCACACCCTCGACGACCAGGCCGAGACGGTCCTGCTGGGCCTGGCCCGCGGCTCGGGCGCCCGTTCCCTGGCCGGGATGGCCCCGCGCAACGGCCACCTCCTGCGCCCCCTGCTCGACCTGGACCGCGCCACGGTGCGCGCCGCGTGCGCCGCCATGGGGCTGGCCCCGTGGGAGGACCCCCACAACGCCGACGCCCGGTTCACCCGCTCCCGGGTGCGCCACGAGACCCTGCCCGTCCTGGAGCGGACCCTGGGCCCGGGCGTCGCCGCGGCGCTGGCCCGCACCGCCTCCCTGCTGCGCGCCGACGCCGACGCCCTGGACTCCCTGGCCGACGGGCTGCGCTCCCGGGCGCGGACGGGGGAGGGCCTGTCCGCGGCCGTCCTGGCCGACGCCCCCGAGGCGCTGCGGACCCGGGTCCTGCGCGGGGCCGCGATCGACGCGGGCTGCCCGGCGGGCGCCCTCACCGCCCGGCACGTGCGGGAGGTCGACCGGCTGGTCACCGCCTGGCGCGGCCAGGCGCACCTCGACCTGCCCGGCGGGGTGCGCGCCCGGCGTGTCGACGGTCACGTCCGCTTCGAGCGCTGACGGGGCGGAACCCGTCGGCGGCCCGGTGTGTCACCCGGTGCCGGGCTCCGGCCCGGCCGGGGCCGGCCCCGGGGCAGCCCGTCGGCGCCCCCGGGACGTTCGGCACGTTTATCCTGGTTGCCGCAAACGGGGAACCCAGCAGCGAGGACAGTGAGCGTGGACGCTAAGGACATGGGCCGGGACCTGGAGAAGGTCCTGGTCACCGAGGAAGAGATCAAGGCGCGCCTGGTCGAGCTCGGAGAACGCATCGACGCCGACTACGCGGGCAGGGACCTCCTGATCGTCGGGGTCCTCAAGGGCGCCGTCATGGTGATGGCCGACCTGGCCCGGGTGCTGCACACGCCCGTCTCCATGGACTGGATGGCGGTGTCCTCCTACGGGGCCGGGACGACCTCCTCCGGCGTGGTCCGCATCCTCAAGGACCTGGAGACCGACATCAAGGACCGCGACGTCCTCATCGTCGAGGACGTCATCGACTCCGGCCTGACCCTGTCCTGGCTGGTGGGCAACCTCCGGTCGCGCGGGCCCCGCTCGGTCGAGGTCTGCACCATGGTCCGCAAGCCGCTGGCCTTCGAGGTGGACCTCGACGTCAAGTACATCGGCTTCGACCTGCCCAACGAGTTCATCATCGGCTACGGGCTCGACTACGCCGAGAAGTACCGCAACCTGCCGTTCATCGGCACCCTCGCCCCGCACGTGTACGAGCAGTAGCGGGGAACAAGCGGCGGGGGCGCGATCGTTGCTCTCATGACGGGCCCCCGCCCCGGCGCATCCGGAAGGGGTGCGCCCGTCCGACGGGTGTACCGTCGATTTCGATCCCGGCGTACTCGCGGGGAACGCACGTGTCCGATAAGAGGTCCTGCCTCGGAAAGTCCTCCGGTGCGGGCGGCCTGGTCAGGAGGGACGGACCCGACGGGGTTCCGCTCACATGAATCTGAAGCGCTTTTTCCGCGGCCCGTGGATATGGATACTGGCCGTTCTCGCCATGCTCCTCCTCGTCTTCAACGTCTTCGACCTGGGCGGGGAACCGCAGCCCGAAGAGACCGACATCTCGACCGTCCACCAGCTCATCGAGCGCAACGAGGTGGACAACGCCGAGATCATCGACCGTGACCAGCGCATCGTGCTGACCACGACCGACGGCGAGATCCTCGAGGCCTACTGGGTGGCCGGCCAGGGCCTGCAGCTCGCCGACATGCTCCAGGCCTCGCTGGACGAGGAGGGCACCGAGCTCCAGGGCTACGAGGTCTCGGTCGCCACGACCCCGCTGTGGACCACGGCGCTCTTCAGCTTCCTGCCGATCCTGCTCATCGTCGCCATCTTCTGGTTCGTCTTCAGCCAGATGCAGGGCGGCGGCTCCCGCGTGATGAACTTCGGCAAGTCCAAGGCCAAGCTCATCACCAAGGACACGCCCAAGAACACCTTCTCCGACGTCGCCGGGGCGGACGAGGCCATCGAGGAGCTCCAGGAGATCAAGGAGTTCCTCCAGAACCCGGCCAAGTTCCAGGCGATGGGCGCCAAGATCCCCAAGGGCGTGCTGCTGTTCGGCCCGCCCGGCACCGGCAAGACCCTGCTGGCCCGCGCCGTCGCGGGCGAGGCCGGGGTGCCGTTCTACTCCATCTCCGGCTCGGACTTCGTCGAGATGTTCGTCGGTGTGGGCGCCTCGCGCGTGCGCGACCTGTTCGAGCAGGCCAAGGCCAACGCCCCCGCGATCATCTTCATCGACGAGATCGACGCCGTCGGCCGCCACCGCGGCGCCGGCATGGGCGGCGGCCACGACGAGCGCGAGCAGACCCTCAACCAGATGCTGGTCGAGATGGACGGCTTCGACGTCAAGGGCGGGGTCATCCTCATCGCGGCCACCAACCGGCCCGACATCCTGGACCCGGCGCTGCTGCGCCCGGGCCGCTTCGACCGGCAGATCGTCGTGGACCGCCCCGACATGGACGGCCGCCGCGACATCCTCAAGGTCCACTCCAAGGGCAAGCCGATGGCCGAGGACGTCGACTTCGACACCATCGCCCGGCAGACCGCCGGGATGACCGGCGCCGACCTGGCCAACGTCATCAACGAGGGCGCCCTGCTGTCGGCGCGCGCGGGCCGGGAGACCATCACCCACGCGGTGCTGGAGGAGGCCATCGAGCGCGTCATGGCCGGACCCGAGCGCAAGAGCCGGGTCATGTCCGAGCACGAGAAGAAGATCATCGCCTACCACGAGGGCGGCCACGCCCTGGTGGGCCACGCGCAGGCCAACGCCGACCCGGTGCACAAGATCACGATCCTGCCCCGCGGCCGTGCCCTGGGCTACACCATGTCGGTGCCGACCGAGGACAAGTTCCTCACCTCGCGCTCGCAGATGATGGACCGGCTCGCCATGATGCTGGGCGGCCGCGCCGCCGAGGAGCTGGTCTTCCACGAGCCCACCACGGGCGCGAGCGACGACATCGACAAGGCCACCAGCCTGGCCCGCAACATGGTCACCGAGTACGGCATGAGCGAGCGCCTGGGCGCCCGCAAGTTCGGGTCGTCGAGCAACGAGCCGTTCCTGGGCCGGGAGATGGCGCACTCGCGCGAGTACTCCGAGGAGATCGCCTCCATCATCGACGAGGAGGTGCGCCGCCTCATCGAGTCCGCGCACGACGAGGCCTACGAGGTCCTGGTCGAGTACCGGGACGTCCTCGACGACCTGGTCGTGGCCCTGCTGGAGAAGGAGACGCTCTCCCGAGAGCAGGTGCTGGAGATCTTCGCGCCGGTGAACAAGCGCCCGGCCCGCGGCTCCTACACCGGCTACGGCAAGCGCCAGCCCTCCGACCGGCCCCCGGTGCACTCCAAGAAGGAGCTGGCCATGCTCAACGGCGCCGAGGCCAACGGCTCCGAACCGGGCACCGCACTGCACGAGGTCACCGGCCACGGTGTCGGCAACGGGGCGTCCGCCCCCGGAGAAGGGGACGAGGCGTGATCGAGCCGGACCAGACCAGACCCGTGGACCGCGAGCGCATCGAGCGCGCCGTCCGCGAGATCCTCATCGCCATCGGCGAGGACCCCGACCGCGACGGCCTGCTCAAGACGCCGGAGCGGGTCGCCCGCGCCTACGAGGAGCAGTTCGCCGGACTCGGGCAGAAGCCCGACGACGTGCTCACCACCGTGTTCGAGGCCGGGCACGAGGAGATGGTCCTGGTCAAGGACATCGAGCTGTACTCCACCTGCGAGCACCACCTGGTGCCGTTCTACGGGGTGGCGCACGTCGGGTACATCCCCGGCTCCGACGGCCGCATCACCGGCCTGAGCAAGCTCGCCCGCCTGGTCGACGTCTTCGCGCGCCGCCCCCAGGTGCAGGAGCGGCTCACCGGCCAGGTGGCCGACGCCATCATGGAGCACCTCAACCCGCGGGGTGTGATCGTGGTCGTGGAGGCCGAGCACCTGTGCATGACGATGCGCGGGGTGCGCAAGCCCGGGGCCCAGACCGTCACCTCGGCGGTGCGCGGGATCTTCCGCAGCAGCGACCGCACCCGCTCGGAGGCGATGAGCCTCATCCTGGACCGCCGCTGACCGCCGGCGGGTGACGTGGAGAACATCCGGACAGGGGCCGGGGGCGTGAGCCCCCGGCCCCTGTGGTTACGCGTAAGGTGACCCCCATGGGGCCGAAATACACACTTCCGGGCCTGCCCGATCGCGGGCGGTGCCTGGTCATGGGGGTAGTGAACGTCACCCCCGATTCCTTCTCCGACGGCGGAGCCTGGTTCGACCCCGAGCGGGCGGTCGAGCACGGCCTGCGGCTGGTCGACGAGGGCGCCGACATCATCGACGTCGGCGGCGAGTCGACCCGCCCGGGCGCCCAGCGCGTTCCGGCCGAGGAGGAGCTGCGCCGGGTCGAACCGGTGGTCAGGGCCCTCGCCGCGCGCGGAGTGGCCGTCAGCGTGGACACCATGCGGGCCGAGGTCGCCGAGCGGGCCGTGGAGGCCGGCGCCGTCCTGGTCAACGACGTCAGCGGCGGGCTGGCCGACCCGGCCATGGCGCGGCTCGTGGCCGCTTCCGGTGTCTCCTACGTGTTGATGCACTGGCGCGGGCATAGTCATGACATGCAGAGCCGTGCCGTGTACACGGATGTCGTCCAGGAGGTCATCGATGAGCTCCGCGACCGTATGGAGGCCATGATCAGTGCAGGCGTCGACCCGGGGCAGATCGTCCTCGACCCGGGACTCGGATTCTCCAAACGACCCGAGCAGGCCCACAACTGGGCGCTCCTGAGGCATCTCGACCGGTTCCACGAGCTGGGCCGCCCCGTCCTGGTGGCGGGGTCGCGCAAGCGCTTCCTGAGCCGGCTGCTGAGCGAACCCAAGGGGGAGGAGCGGCCCTTCCTCGAATGCGACGCCGCCACCGCCGCCCTGACCACCCTGTCGGCCGACCGGGGCGCCTGGGCGGTGCGGGTGCACGACGTGCGCGCCAGCGCCGACGCGGTCCGGGTGGCCGCCGCCTGGTCCGACGGCGGGAAGGCCCTCGTCGAGGGGCGCTTCGAGGACGCCGACGGCACGGGTCGGGGCCGCCGGTGAGGTCCCGCCAGGAGGTCATGGAGCGCGTGGCCGAGGCCAACGCGCAGTTCTACAGCGCCATCGAGAACGGCGACATCGACCTGATGCGCAGTGTGTGGGCCGAGGAGCACGAGGCCCCCGACCTGGTGTGCGTCAACCCCGGGTGGCCGCTGCTGCGCGGCCGCACCGAGATCATGCGGGCCTGGTCCCTGATCATGGCCAACGTCACCTACATCCAGTACGTCCTCACCGAGACCCACATCGGGGTGGGCGGCGACATCGCGATGGTGACGTGCGAGGAGAACGTGCTCACCGCCGAGGACGGCAACCCCGGGTTCATCGCCGGGGGCCAGGTCGTCACGACCAACCTGTTCGTCGACACCGCGCAGGGGTGGCGGCTGTGGTCCCACCACGCCTCGCCGGTGCTCATGGGCGACGACGAGGACGAGGGCGGGGAGGAATGACCGACCGCATCGCCCTGCGGGGCCTGCGGGCCCGCGGCCACCACGGCGTGTTCGACTTCGAGCGCCGCGAGGGCCAGGACTTCGTGGTGGACGCCGTCCTGTACCTGGACCTGGCGCCCGCCGCCGCCTCCGACGACGTGGCCGACACCGTCCACTACGGACTGCTCGCCGACCGGCTGGTCGCGATCGTCACGGGGGAGCCGGTGGACCTGATCGAGACCCTCGCCGAGCGGCTGGCCGCCGAGTGCACGGCCGACCCGCGGGTGCGCGGGGTCGAACTGACCGTGCACAAGCCGTCGGCGCCGATCGAGCACGAGTTCGCGGACGTGTCCGTGACCGTGGTGCGCGGCACCGTGCCCGGGGCGGGGGGTGCCGCGCGGTGACACGTGCCGTCCTGGCCCTGGGGTCCAACCTCGGCGACCGGTGGGCGACCCTGCGCGGCGGGGTGGAGCACCTGCTGACCGGGGCGGGCGCGCCCGCCCCGGTCGCGCTGTCCCCGGTGTACGAGACCGCCCCGGTGGGCGGCCCCGAACAGGGCGCCTACCTCAACGCCGTGGTGGTCGTCGAGACCGACGGCACGCCCGGGGAGCTGCTGGAGCGCGCGCAGGCCGCCGAGCGCGCCTTCGACCGGGTGCGAGAGGTCCGCTGGGGCCCGCGCACCCTGGACGTGGACGTCATCGCCTTCGGCGACGTGCGCTCCGACGACCCCGTCCTGACGCTTCCGCACCCGCGCGCCCACCTGCGGGCGTTCGTGCTGCGCCCGTGGCTGGACGCCGACCCCGGCGCGGAGCTGCCCGGGCGCGGACCGCTCGCCGACCTGCTGGCCGCGGTGGAGGCCGCGGACACCGGGGGCGAACAGGGGCTCCGCCGGCGCGACGACCTGCGGCTGCTCCCGCCCGGGGGGATCCGATGACCGACGAGGAGGACGACGAGCGGCGCCTGCACCCCACCGGGTGGCGCACGCCGGTGCTGCTCGGGGCCGTCGGCCTGCTGCTGGGGGCGCTGTTCGGGACGGCGCTGCCCGGACTGCCGCCCATGCCGTGGACGGCGATCCCCACACTGCTGCTGCTCGCCTTCGCCGAGGCGTTCACCGCCGGGCGGACACGGCGCAGGATCCGCCGGGCGCCCGGCACCGAGCCGATCCCGCCGCTCAGCGCCGCCCGCCTGGTCGCCCTGGCCAAGGCGAGCGTGCTGGCCGCCGCGCTGTTCGGCGGCTTCTGCGTGGGGGTGGCGCTCACGGTCGTGGACAACCTGGGGCTGCCGGTGCACCGGGAGGTGTTCCTCACCGCCCTGGGAACGGCGCTGGCCGCGGGCGTGCTGGCGGCCGCCGCCCTGTACCTGGAGTACGCCTGCCGGGTGCCCGGGGACGAGGACCGCGACGACGACCGCCCCGGGACGGCCTGACCGATCCCGGACCGCCTCCGGACGGGGAGCGGCGGCAAATGGTTGACTGGGCCCGTGGACACCAGCGAACCGACACCGACCGACCCGCCGCCCCCCGCGCCGGAGCGCCCGCTCGACGCGGCCTTCGCCGCGCCCGAGGGCACCGAGTGGCTCCGGGTGTCCCCGGCCCTGGCCTGGTACCGCCGTCTGGTGGTGGGCGCCCTGTGCCTGGGGTCCGGGCTGATCGGGGTGCTGCTCCTGTTCCTGTGGGCGGACCGGGTCTGGGCCGCGGTCTGGGCGGTCGCGGCCCTGGCCGTGCTCGGCGCGGGCTGGGTGCTGGCCGGCCGTTTCCAGAGCTCCTGGGGGTACGTCGAGGGGGCGACGGAGCTGTACCTGACGTACGGGGTGTTCGTCCGCCAGCTGGTGGTCGTGCCCTACGGGCGCATGCAGGTGGTGGACACCACCGCCGACCTGCTCGAACAGGCGCTGGGCATCGCCACGGTGCGGGTCCGCACCGCCGCCAGCACCGCCGACACGCGTGTGGTCGGCCTGCCGTTGGCGGAGGCCGTGGGTCTGCGCGACCGGCTGGCGTCCCGCAGCGAGACGTTCTCCACGGGGTTGTAGATGCACGAACCCGACCGTCCCGACTCCCCCCGTCCCCAGGGGCCGCCACCGGCGCCTCAGGGCCCGCCGCGGGCTCCGCAGCCCGTGCCGCAGCGGCCCCCGCAGGCACCGCCGGGGCCGCCGCAGCGGTCGGCGCCCCCGGGGCACCCGCACCCGCCCGGCCCGCCCCGTCCCGCGCACCCGCCCGTGCCGCAGGGGCCCGTGTCGCAGTGGCCGGTGCCGCAGGGGCCCGGGCCGGCCGACTCGGGGCCGCCGGGGTACGGGCCGCCGGTGATGCTGCCGCCGACGGTGTGGCAGCGCCAGCCCCCGGCCCCGCTCCGGCGCCGGGAGGAGGACGTCACCACGGGCGTGTACCGGGCGCACTGGTCGATGGTGCCGATCCGCGTCCTGGCGGTGACCCTGGCCTTCGTGGCGCTGGCCGGTCCCATCCTCACGATCTTCGGGTACGCGTGGGTGGTCATGCTGACCATCGCGGTCCTGTTCGGCGCGCTCGCCTACACGCTGCCCTCCTGGTGGTACGGCAGCTTCGGGCTGCGCGAGGACCACCTGGTGGTGCACAGCGGACTGGTGATGCGCGGCTCCCGGGAGATCCCGCTGAGCAGGCTCCAGGCGGTCGACGTGGTCCGGCCGCTGCTGGGCCAGGTGTTCGGCCTGGCCGAACTGCGCATCGAGCTGGCCGGCGGCGACAACAGCGCGGTCCGCCTGCGCTACCTGCGCCACGGGACCGCCGAGAAGATGCGCGTCGCGGTCCTGGCGCACGCCGCCGGGCTGTCCGGCCGCTCGCCGGAGGCGCCGGAGTGGCCCTTCTACCGGTTGCCGTTCCTGCTCCTGCTGGGCGCGCTCACCTTCCGGGTCCCGGTGCTGCTGGCCTCCCTGGGCCTGGCCGCGACGGTCACCGCCGGAGTGATGTTCCGCGAGCCCGGGGTGCTGGGGGCGCTGGTGCCGCTCACGCTGGGGCTGATCCGGTCGTTCTGGGGACCGCTGGCCCGCTACACCGACTACTACGCCTCGGTCTCCTCCGACGGGCTGCGGCTCCGCTACGGGATGTTCCAGCGGCGCATGCAGACGGTCCCCCCGGGCCGGGTCCAGGCCGTGCGGGTGGTGGAGCCGCTGCTGTGGCGGGCGCTGGGCGTGGCCCGCGTCGAGGCGACGGTGGCCGGGTACGCGGGGGCCCGCCAGGCCGACTCGGCGACGCTGCTCCCGGTGGCGCCCCGGCGGCGGGCCTACGCGCTGGTCAACGAGCTGTTCCCGGAGAGCGAGGTGGCGTACGTGCCGCTGGTGCCGGGCCGGAAGGGCTCGCGGTCCCTGGTGGGCGTGGACGCGCACCTGTTCGTGACCGTCTCGGGGCTGTTCTGCCGGGTGACGGAGGTCGTGCCGATGGAGCGGGTGCAGGCCCTGCGGCTGACCGCCGGACCGCTGTCCCGGTTCACCGGCCGGGTGGCGTTCGGCGTGGGCGTCCCGCCGGGACCGGTCCGGGCGCGGGCCCAGAACCGGGAGGCGGCCGAGGCCCGCCGCCTGCTGGACGAGATGGTCGACCTGGGGAGGCGGGCGCGGGTCCCGGCGGCGGGCCCCGAACGCTGGGCGACACGGGCGACCATGACACGCGCGGAGGACTCCGGGGAAGAGTGATGTGACGTGCGGCACATCAAGGGCGTAAATTGCTGCCGCTAATGGCTCTCATGTCCGACATGGGTACTCACGATGGGTGATAACTCCAGGTCAAGGCCGCGAAAAGCTCGCGTGTTCTGGCCTCTGGCGGCCGCCGAGTATGGCTAAATGGTGACCGAACACGTTGAGTGTTCTCGGTTGTACACATGGTCAACGTTATCGACCGATCGGCGCCCCCGCCGTTCGGTCCGAACGGGAGAAACACATGCTGAAGAAGGCTTTCGCCGCCAGTGCCATCGTCGCCGCCGCCGCGGGCGTTCTGTTCACGGGCGCTCCGGCCATGGCCAACAGCAACGTCTTCACCTCCGGCAACGGAAGCATCCTCGGCGGCAACCAGCTGGTGGCCGACCTGGACGTTCCGATCAACGTCTGCGGCAACGCGATCGCCATCCTCGGCGTGGCCGGCGCCAACTGCGTGGACTCCGGCGCCACCGTCAAGAACTGGTAGCGACCGCTTTCCGGCCCTGACGGCCGGGAGGGTCCCGGCCGGAGACGTCCCTGTCGGGGGCGTCCCGGCGGATCCGGGGCCGAGTGGACTTCCCGGGCGCCGCTCCGTGACGACGGAGCGGCGCTCCTTTTCATGTCCGGGGCCGGCCGTGTTCCGCGTCCGGGGCCGACCGTGCCGCGCACGAATCCGTGCTCCGGATAGGCCGACGGCTGTAAAGCGCATTGGCGTCGTGCTGAATCACCGCCGATGGTGACGCTTCGTGCTTCTTCGGGCCGCCGCTTGGCCGCCCTTTGCCCCGAAAAGCCATCACGCAACGTCACTCAAAAGGAATTCTTCGTGATGATCCCAGTTCAGGGGGGTCGAAAATGCGAGGTCCACGGGTAGTTTCAGCACCGGTGCCGACACGGCGCCAGCGACGAGCCCGGCGGTCCCCCCGACCCGGACACGACAAGGAGAACGCGTAGTGCTGAAGAAGACGCTCGCCACCGGTGCACTGGTCCTGGCCTCCTCCGCCGGGATCCTCCTCTCCGCGGTACCGGCGGCGGCGCAGAGCGGGGCCTGGACCTCCGGCCACGGCTCCAACGTCAGCGGCAACATCGCCTACATCAACGGCATCGAGAACGTGAACCAGGGCTGCGGCAACTCGAACGCCGTCCTCGGCCAGTCCCTCGCCTCCTGCTTCAACTCCGGGGTGATCATCCAGGACTGACCCGGCCGCCCCGAGCACGGGGCACCGCGGCGGTGGACCGGGGGCGGGCCCGACGGGGCCCGCCCCCTCGCGCGTCCGCCGGACCGTGCCCTCGACCAGGGGCGGCGCGCGGGAGGGGGCGGCGGGGAGGACTATCGTGTGCTCAGGCGTCACGGCCGGGGAGGGCCGGACGCACTCACGACGAGGGGGCACAGGCATGGAGACCACGCAGGGGCGTCCGGCCCGGCTGCGGATCGGCGTCATCGGTCCCGGCCGCGTCGGCTCGGTCCTGGGCCGGGCGCTGGGCCTGGCCGGGCACCGGGTCGTCGCCGCCTCGGCCGTCTCCGAGGCCTCCAAGGCCCGTGCCGCCGAGCGCCTGCCCACCGCGCGGCTGATGGAGCCCGCGCGCGTGGTCGAGGCCGCCGACCTCGTCCTGCTCACGGTCCCCGACGACGCCCTGGCCGAACTCGCCGAGGGGCTGGCCGCCACCGGCGTCGACCTGCGCGGCAAGCTCCTCGCCCACGCCAGCGGGGCCCACGGGTACGGGGTGCTGGCCCCGGCCACCGCCGCCGGCGCCCTGCCGCTGGCCCTGCACCCGGCCATGGCCTTCACCGGCCGCGACGAGGACCTCGAGAGGCTGGCCGACTGCGCGTTCGGGATCACCGCCCCCGACCCGCTGCGGCCCATCGCCGAGGCACTGGTGGTCGAGATGGGCGCCGAACCCGTCTGGATCGCCGAGGACAAGCGCACCCTCTACCACGCGGCCCTGGCCGGGGGCGCCAACCACCTGGTCACCCTCGTCGCCGACAGCGCCTCGCTGCTGTCCGCCGCCGGGGTCCCCGACCCCGGCCGGATGATCGCCCCCCTGCTCAGCGCCTCCCTGGACAACGCCCTGAGGCTGGGCATCCACGGCCTCAGCGGCCCGGTCCTGCGCGGTGACGCCGGGACCGTCGCCGGACACATCGAGCAGCTGCGCGCCCACGCGCCCGAGAGCGCCGCCGCCTACATCGAGCTGGCCCGGCTCACCGCCGACCTGGCCATCAACGCCGGGATGCTCAAGCCCGAGGCGGCCGAACCGCTCCTCGACGTACTGCGCCGCTGACCGTCCGCCCGCCGCCGCGGCACCCGGACCACCACCGACACGTCACGGACACCCCAGGGAAACCCGCATGACCTCATCCACCGACCTCTCCGCCCCGCTCGTGGTGCGCACGCCCCACGAGCTGCGCCGCGCCCTGGCCGACGCCGGGCGCACCGCCCTCGTGCCCACCATGGGCGCCCTGCACGGGGGGCACCAGAGCCTCATGCGGATCGCCCGGGAGCGGGCCGACACCGTGGTCGTGAGCATCTTCGTCAACCCCCTCCAGTTCGGCCCGAACGAGGACTTCGACCGCTACCCGCGCGACCTGGAGGGCGACACCGCCCGGTGCGCCCAGGAGGGCGTGGACGTGGTCTTCGCCCCGGAGACCGAGACCATGTACCCGGCCGGCCGGCCCATGGTCACCATCGAGGCGGGGGAGATGGGGGAGCGGCTGGAGGGCGCCTCCCGGCCCGGCCACTTCACCGGCGTCCTCACGGTGGTCGGCAAGCTCTTCCACCTGGTCCGGCCCGACCTGGCGGTCTTCGGGGAGAAGGACGCCCAGCAGATCGCGCTCATCCGCCGCATGGTCGCCGACCTCGACTTCCCGGTGGAGATCGTGGGCGCGCCC
This sequence comes from Nocardiopsis sp. NPDC006139, assembly GCF_040614155.1. Classification (NCBI taxonomy): domain Bacteria; kingdom Bacillati; phylum Actinomycetota; class Actinomycetes; order Streptosporangiales; family Nocardiopsidaceae; genus Nocardiopsis; species Nocardiopsis sp. NPDC006139. The sequence goes on along the minus strand of NZ_JBEXTT010000035.1, from coordinate 3,984 downwards.
ATCCTGCGCGACCCCGACGGCCTGGCCTCCTCCAGCCGCAACGTCTACCTCTCCGCCGCCGAGCGCACCGCCGCCCTGGCGCTGTCGCGCTCCCTGGAAGCGGCCCGCAGTGCCGCCGGGCGGGGGGCCGCCGCGGCCCGGACCGCGGCGGCCGCGGTGCTGGAGGAGGCGGCCGGGGGCGAGCCGCCGGTCGAACCCGACTACCTGGCCCTCATCGACCCGTCCACCTTCGCCGAGGTCGCCGACGACCACCGCGGTGACGCGGTGCTGGCGCTGGCCGCCCGGGTCGGCACCACCCGCCTGATCGACAACACGTCGATCCGCTTCTAGACCACCGGTCCCCGCGTCACCGCGCCCTCCCCGGAAGAAGATCCCCATGAGCACAGCCACCCCGACCCGGCTCGACGCACCCGCGCCGGGCTGGACCGTCACCGCCGACGTCGTCATCGTCGGCTCCGGCATCGCGGGCCTGAGCACCGCGCTCGGCTACCTGGGCCGCGCCGGGGCCGGGCGCGTCGTGCTCGTGACCAAGGACCGGATCTCCACCGGCTCCACCGCCTACGCCCAGGGCGGCATCGCCGCGGCCGTGGCCCCCGGGGACGACCCGGTCGCCCACATGGTCGACACCCACCTGGCCGGGGCCGGGCTGTCCGACCCCTACGCCGTCCACGTCCTGGCCGCCGAGGGGCCCGAGGCGCTGCGCCGCCTCATCGCCCTGGGCGCCGAGTTCGACCGCGACGCCGACGGCGGCCTCTCCCTGACCCGGGAGGGCGGCCACCGCGCCGACCGGGTCGCCCACGCCGGGGGCGACGCCACCGGTGCGGAGATCCAGCGCGCCCTGGTCGAGGCCGTGCTGGCCGAGGAGCGCATCGAGATCATCGAGCACGCGGTGGCGCTGGACGCCCTGCGCGACCCCGGCACCGGTGCGGTCTGCGGCGTCTCCCTGCACGTCATGGGGGAGGGCAGCCGCGACGGGGTCGGCGCCGCCCTCGCCCCGGCCGTGGTGCTGGCCACCGGCGGGCTCGGCCAGATCTTCGCCGCCACCACCAACCCGCCGGTGTCCACCGGCGACGGGCTCGCCCTGGCCGCCCGGGCCGGGGCCCGCCTGCGCGACCTGGAGTTCATCCAGTTCCACCCGACGGTGCTCTGGCTCGGCGCCCAGGCCCGCGGCCGCCAGCCCCTGGTCTCGGAGGCGCTGCGCGGCGAGGGCGCCTACCTGGTGGACGCCGCGGGGAACCGGATCATGGAGGGCGTCCACGAGCTCGCCGACCTGGCCCCCCGTGACGTGGTCGCCCGCACCATCGCCAGGACGATGGCGGAGCAGGGCGTCGACCACGTGTACCTGGAAACCCGCCACTTCGGCGCGGCCGTCTGGGAGAGCCGCTTCCCGACCATCCTGGCGTCCTGCCGGGAGAACGGCATCGACCCGCTGGCCGAGCCGATCCCCGTCGCCCCGGCCGCCCACTACGCCTCCGGCGGTGTGGAGGTGGACATCGACGGCAGCACCGGGGTTCCCGGCCTGTGGGCGGTGGGCGAGGTCGCCCGCACCGGCGTCCACGGCGCCAACCGGCTCGCCTCCAACTCGCTGCTGGAGGGCCTGGTGTTCGCCGAGCGCATCGCCGCCCGGCTGGCCGCCGAGCGCGGACCGCTGCCGACCGGGGGCGTGCCCGCCCCGCGGGTGACCGCCCTGCCCGACCCGGCCGTCGTCGCCCGGGTCCGCTCCCTGATGTCGCGCCACGCCGGGGTGCTGCGCACCGGCGAGGGCCTGGCGACGCTGGTCGCCGAGCTGGACGCCCTCACGGACTCCGCCGCCCCGGTCACCCCCGACACGGCCTCCTGGGAGGCCGCCGACCTGCTCACGGTGGCCCGCCTCGTGGCCGCCGCCGCGGCCCACCGCACCGAGAGCCGCGGCTCCCATCAACGCGCCGACCACGCCGGCCCCCGCCCGCGGTGGCGGGTCCGTCCGGTGATCGTCCGACTGGAAGGGGACACGCCCGTGGCCACCGACGAACCCTGGACCCCCTCGCTGCCGCCCGGACTCGCCGCCGAGCTCGACACCATCGCGTTCCCCCTCGCCGGGGACGCTCCCGGGCCGGACGTCCGCGACGAGTTCACGCTCCCCTGGACCGCGCCCCACCAGGCGCACGTGGACCTGGTCCGCCGTGCCCTGGCCGAGGACCTCACCGGCGGGGCCGGGGTCGACGTCACCTCCGTCGCCACCATCCCCGCCGACCAGGTCCGCACCGCCCACGTGGTGGCCCGCGCCGACGGGACCGTCTGCGGCCTGCCGCTGGCGGAGCTGGTGTTCTGGCTGGGCTCCGACGGCGCCCTGGAGGTCGCCCGGCAGGCGTCCGACGGCGACGCCGTCAAGCGGGGCGACGTCCTCATGACCGTCACCGCCCGCACCCGCGACCTGCTCACCGCCGAGCGCACCGCGCTCAACCTGCTCACCCACCTGTCCGGGATCGCCACCGCCACCCGCGCCTGGGTGGACGCCGTCGCCGGGACCGGCGCCCGCGTCCGCGACAGCCGCAAGACCCACGCCGGGCTGCGCGCCCTGGAGAAGTACGCCGTGCGCCGAGGCGGCGGGGTCAACCACCGCTACTGCCTCAGCGACGCCGGGCTCATCAAGGACAACCACGTGGTCGCCGCGGGCGGTGTGGGCGCCGCCGTCCGCGCCGTGCGCGAGCGCTTCCCGGGGATCCCCCTGGAGGTCGAGGTCGACCGGATCGACCAGATCGAGGAGGCCCTGGCGGAGGGCGCCGAGGAGATCCTGCTCGACAACTTCACCGTCCCCGAGCTCGCCGAGGCCGTCGCCCTGGTCGCCGGGCGCGCCCGCCTGGAGTCCTCGGGCGGCCTGACCCTGGACGTCGCCGCCGACGTCGCCGGGACGGGGGTGGACTACCTCGCCGTCGGCGCCCTCACCCACTCCAGCCCCGCCCTGGACATCGCCCTCGATCTGCTGTGAACGGATCCGCCGTCCGACTTCCCGTGAAGGCCGGGATTGGGAGAGGATTCCCAGAAAAGACACTTCGACCAGGATGAGGGTCCATGCTGCTGGCGATCGACGTCGGTAACTCCGAGACGGTCTTCGGTCTCTTCGAGGGGGAGGACCTGCTCGAACACTGGAGAGTGGGGACCGACACCCGGCGCACCGCCGACGAGTGGTCGGTGGTGCTGCGCGGGCTCCTGGAGGGGAGCGCACACGGCGGGGTGGACGACATCGACGGGCTGGCCCTGTGCTGCTCGGTCCCCTCGGTGCAGCACGAGATGCGCGACATGTTCCGCCGCCACTTCGACGGCGTCGCCGCGGTGATCGTCGAGCCGGGCGTCAAGACGGGCGTGCCGATCCGGATGGACAACCCCAAGGAGGTCGGCAGCGACCGCATCATCAACGCGCTGGCCGCCGACCACCTCTACGGCGGCCCGGCCGTGGTGGTCGACTTCGGCACCGCCACCACGTTCGACGCGGTCAGCACCAAGGGCGAGTACGTGGGCGGCGCCATCGCCCCGGGCATCGACATCTCGGTGGACGCCCTGTCCCGGCGCGGCGCCCAGCTGCACATGGTGGAGATCGTGCGGCCCCGCGCCGCGATCGCCAAGAACACCACGGAGGCGCTGCGCTCGGGCATCGTCTTCGGGTTCGCGGGCCAGGTGGACGGGATCGTCGACCGGATGGTCGCCGAGCTCACCGACAACCCCGACGACGTCACGGTCGTGGCCACGGGGGGCCTGGCCTCGACGGTGGTGGGGGAGTGCGAGACGGTCGACGTCCACGAGCCCTGGCTGACCCTCATCGGCCTGCGCCTGGTGTTCGAGCGCAACACGGGCTGAGGAGGCGGCCGGGCGGCCGGAGCAGCGGGCCCGGAAAAGGCGGGCGGCCGGCGGCCCCTGCACCGGGCCCTGCTCGAACCCGGCGGGGAACTGGAGGCCGAGAGCCGCCTGGCGTTCGTCACCGAACGCCTGCGCGGCCACCTGCTGGGC